>CBIHOQ010000005.1:0-149284 GCA_966212065.1 uncultured Burkholderiaceae bacterium | reverse complement strand
AAGCGGTGACAAAGCCCCGTAAGTTCTCGGACTTGCGGGGCTTTCTCTATTTCAGGCCGTCGGCTTATCGTTTGCAGGCTCGAGTACGGGCTGCACGATGTCTGCAATGGCTTTGCCAAGCACGATGTGCTGATCGGCGTCGAGATGGATTCCGTCTGTGCGGCTCGTCGTCGTCACGGTGCCGGCGTCGAACACCATACAGCGGCGCGATCGAGCGACGTTGTGATACGCGTCTGCAAGGCCGATACAGCGGTCTTCACCGCCAATGAACTTAGGCATGACCGGCCCGTCTGGCACTCTGATAGCCGGCGGCACGACGATCAGCACGGGAGGGATAGGCATGCCCGGTTCCACTGGGGCGCGGCGTACAGAATCGATCAATGCGCCGACGCTTTGTGCCGAATGCCATGTTGTATGGGCGTGGACCGTCTGGAAGTCGTTGGTGCCGAGCATCACAATGACAAGGTCGAGAGGCGAGTGCATTTCGATGACTTGCTCGAGGCCTGCGATGCCATTGCGTCCCGGCTTAATAGGATCATCCGACGCTGTCGTGCGGCCGTTGAGGCAGTTCTCGAGCACGCGCGCGGCGACTCCCCATACACGTAACGTGTTTTCCATCACGCCAGGCCAGCGCGCGTCGAACGGCAGGCGCTGACGGGTTCCGGGAATGATGCCCCACGATAGGGAGTCGGCATAGACCAGAATTTGTTTCATATCGATTGGAGCCGGTTCTAGCAAATCATCTTCATAAGTTCGAGCGCCAGGATTCTGCTCAAGCAGTTTTGTGATAAACATCATGCGACAGACGATCCGGGGGGACGATGACAGCGAAGCGAACTTTTGTCACGAAGTCCTACGAAAAAATTCGGTCGACTCTCGGTTACTTTGTTCGAGGGGTTTTGCCGGTCGCGGCCATCGCTCTTTCGCACGCGGCGGCTGCTCAGGCGTTCCGACCAGAGATGCAAGGCCGCATTGAATCAACAGCTTCACACCCAAGACCATGTTCGACTTCGCACGCGAACGTCGGCAAAACTGGCAGGAACAGAAGGTCTAGCTTGATTTGTCCTTGCCGAAGACTGACGCCGACAGGTGCCGGCCATCGTGCTGAAGAAGTATTCAGCCACGCGCCGCTTCCCGGCCGATGGCCTGCGCCATCCACGATGGCAGAATGGCTCGGGCAGACGTCAGCGTTTGCCATTCCGTTTCCGGCAGCATGCGATGCAGTGCGGCCAGTGAACGGCCAGCATGCGTCGGCCCCATCCAGGCGAGTGCACGCACCGCAGCCCCAGCGGGCCGGACGCCCAGCGCTAGCATCTAGCGAGGGGCATGGGGCCGTCACGGCATGAGTGCACTCCCGACAGATCGAGTCTCACGTGCGGAAAGTCTTGGCGGTTTCGTCGGCCGCGTGCCGAAGATCCGGCTCGAACGCAAGCAGATCGTCCAGCGTCACCCGTCCCACCGGTGCTTGCACCGCAATCGCCGCGCAGGCGCGATTGCGGTCGAGCATCACCGGCACGGCGATCGCTATCAGACCCTGCAGGTGCTCCTGATTGTTGATCGCGAGCCGGCGTCGCCGTGTCACGGCCAGTTCTCTGCGTAGCGCGCCACGGTCAGTGATGGTTCGTTCCGAATAAGCTCGCAGCGGAAGCGTCTCGATCATCCGTTCTCGCCGGTCTTTCGGCAGAAAGCTGATCAATAGCTTGCCGCTGGCCGAGCAATGCAGGGGTACATGCGACCCCGGCTGGAGATGCATGTGCAGCGGCCATTCCGTTTCGACGCGATCCACGTAGACCACATCGTTCCCCGACAGCATCGTCAAGTTACACGTTTCTCCCACCTTCGCGACCAACTGCTCGAGCAGTACATGACGCGCCGCGGCGGGGCCCGCGTGCATCAATACGTTCACGGCCAGCATGCGCACGCGCGGCGAGCATTCGTAGCGCTTGTCGCCGGCGCCGCGCGTGACGAGCCACGCGTCGGTCAGTTGAACGAGGATGCGATGCACGGTCTGCTTCGGCAGGCCGAGCGTATTGACGAGATCCATCATGGAGAGCGGGGCGCCCGCCGCCGCCAACGTTTCGAGCACGCGAAACGCGCGCACTGCCGCCGCGTTCGATTGATTCGATGTCGACATCGTCTCGTCTCTTCTCTTCGTTGCGGTCATGCCGCCCTAGCTGCATTGTGTATCGGAACGCGCGGTTTTCGGGACCCGGGGAAGTCCTGAAATTCGCACTTTTCGTTGCGCGAATCAGCGCTGTCGACGAATGCTCGGGAAACGGGACTCGCAACACGCGAGCGACGAATAGATTGGCAGTACCGCCAATTCTTTCGATCGGAGTGCCGTATATGAATGTCAGGGCTACAGCAGTCGAAACCGCCGGGGCGCCGGCAGACGAGGCAGTGATGCAGTGCGTCGCCGCGCTCGTGGCGCGCGCTCGCGAGGCGCAGCAGGCGTTCGAGTTCGCAGGCCAGGTTGCGCTTGATACGGCGGCCGCCGCCGCCGCGTGGGCGATCATGGAGCCCACTCGCAATCGGCAGCTTGCCGAGTTGGCGGTGCGCGACACGGGCTTGGGCAACGTCGACGACAAGTTCCGCAAGAACTGGCGCAAGACGCTCGGGTTGCTGCGCGATTTGCACGGACAAAAAACCTGTGGCGTCATTGCCCGCGATCCGGTGAAAGGCATCGTCGAAATCGCACGCGCTGTCGGCGTCGTGGCCGCGGTTACGCCGTCCACGAATCCGGCTGCCACGCCCGCGAATAAAATCGTCAACGGGCTCAAGTGCGGCAATGCGGTCATCGTCGCACCGTCGCCGAAGGGCCATTCGTCATGCGCATTGCTGATCGACTTCATTCACGCGGAGTTCGCCAGGGCCGGACTCGATCCGGCGCTCGTGCAGTGCTTGCCAGCACCCGTCAGCAAGGCAGCGACGGCCGCGCTGATGCGGCAGGTCGATCTCGTCGTCGCGACCGGTTCGCAATCGAACGTACGCATGGCCTATGCGAGCGGAACACCCGCCTTCGGCGTGGGCGCGGGCAACGTCGCGTCGATTGTCGAACGATCGGCGGATCTGCGCGATGCGGCGCACAAGATCGCGGTCTCGAAGACCTTCGACAATGCGACGAGCTGTTCATCGGAAAACAGCGTCGTCATCGAGGATGCGGTGTATGACGCAATGCTGTCGCAGTTGCAGCGCTGCGGAGGTGCACTGCTCGATACGACGCAAAAGGCGCGACTACAAAGCGTGATGTGGAGCGACGGCAAACTGGCCGAACGCTGCACCGCAAAATCGGCAACGCACATTGCGCAAACGGCCGGTCTTGCGGAAGTCGCAGCGCGGGAGCCGCGGTTCCTCATGGTGGAGGAGACCGGCTTTGGTGCGCAGTACCCGTTCTCGGGCGAAAAGCTCGCACCCGTGCTGACGGTTTATCGCGCCCGTGACTTTGCCGACGCGGCAGACATCGTCCGCCGTCTCTACGCGTACATGGGGGCGGGCCATTCGGTTGGACTGCATACGGCGCGTACGGACCTCGCGGTTGAACTGGGCGAGCGGCTCCCCGTTGCGCGGGTGATTGTCAATCAGGCGCACTGTCTGGCCACGGGCGGCAACTTCGATAACGGCTTGCCGTTCTCGTTGTCGATGGGCTGCGGCACTTGGGGTCGCAACAATTTCTCGGGCAACCTCGATTTCCGTCATTACCTAAACGTGACGCGCGTCGCCTATCCGATCGCGGAGGAAATGCCGGAAGTCGATGCATTGCTCGGCGACTATTTCCGGAGGGTCGGCCGATGAGCGCGCCCACGACAGTGCGTGCGCTCATCGACGCGCGCGCGATCCAATATCCGAACAAACCGTTTTTGCTCGCTGCGCCGGAGGAAGGCGACGAAAGGCGCGCAAGTGGCACAGCTGTCGGCACAGCGATGACCTTCGCGATGCTGCGCGAGCGCTGCCGCACGCTTGCTGCACGCTTTCGTCTCGCTGGGTTGCGGCCGGGCGATGGCGTCTCGGTGTTCATGAGTAACGGCGTTCAAACGGCCACGCTCTTGCTCGGCGCGATGTACAGCGGCCTCATCGTGCATCCGTTGAATCTGTTGTGTCAGCCGTCGCAATTGCGCTATATCGTCGAGCATTCGGACACGCGCATGATTTTTTTATGTGACGAAACGTCTGATGCCATCACCGCCGTGTGCGCCGAGCTGCACGCCCAAGGCATGACGCGCGAGATCGCGCTCGTTCATACGGCCCCGGACGCCATCGAATTGCCCGCGCTGCCGACTTTGGAAGTGGCGCTTTCCGCAGTGCCCGCGATGACGCCCACCGGTACGGGCGACGATGCGCCATCGACGTTGCGTGACGCTCCCGTTTTGACGGACGTGGCACTGCTGATGTATACGTCCGGCACCACCGGCGCGCCGAAGGGCGTGCTGCTGAGCCACCGCAATCTGTTGGCCAACGCACGCAACATCAGCACCGAGCATCGGCTAGGCCCCGACGATCGCGTGCTCGCCTCGCTGCCGCTCTATCACATCAACGGCTTGGTCGTGACGCTCCTCGCGCCCTTGTACCACGCAGGCTCGGTGGTCATGACGCCGCGCTTTTCCGCGCGCACGTTCTGGCGGGCGGCGGCGCGTTCCGGATGCACATGGATCAACGTCGTACCGACCATCGTCGCTTACCTGCTCAACGCGGACGAGCCGCGCGGCCTCGACCTGTCGGCGCTTAAGTTCTGCCGCAGCGCATCGGCGGCGCTCCCGGCTGACCATCACCGCGCGTTCGAGGCCCGTTTCGGCATCGGCATGATCGAGACGATGGGAATGACGGAGACTGCCGCGCCGATATTCAGCAATCCGTATGAACCGGGACGGCGACGTATCGGCAGCGTCGGTCTGCCTTCGGGGGCCGAGGCAAAGGTGATCGATCCGGAAGGCCGCGAGTGCGCGGCGAACGAGCCCGGTGAAATCGTTTTACGCGGCGAGCAAGTGATGCGCGGCTACTACAAGCGGCCGGAAGAAACCGCCAAGGCTTTTACGGCTGACGGGTGGCTGCGCACGGGCGATCTCGGCTATCGCGACGATGACGGCTACTTCTATATCAACGGCCGTTCGAAGGAGCTGATCATCAAGGGCGGCGAGAACATCGCGCCGCGCGAGATCGATGAGGCGCTGTTGCGCCATCCGAGCGTGCTCGAGGCCGCGGCCGTCGGCGTGCCCGATGCCGTCTACGGGCAAGAGATCGTTGCCTTCGTCGTGCCGCGCGAGATGAACGGCGCCGGTGCGCCCGATCCCGACGAACTGCGCGCCTACTGCCTGCGTGAGCTCGGCCGATATAAGACGCCCAAGGAAATCCGCTTCGTGAGCGAGTTGCCGCGCGGCCCCTCGGGCAAGGTGCAGCGGCTCAAATTGCTGGCGCCGGCGCCTGATTGAGGCGTGCCGACCTGGCCGCATCGCGCGGCCGGTCATCGACATCGTCATCGTCATTGACACCGACATCGTCATCATCCAGAAAGAGACAGTGGGAGACAACACCATGCAACAGCGTGCACAGCGCGTGAAGACGCGTCACATCATCTTGGCGGTGATGTGCGTCATGTATTTCATTTCTTATATCGACCGAGTGAATATCGCCGTCGCCGGGCCGTTGATCCGTCATGAGATGGGACTGACAACCGTGCAACTGGGGCTGGTGTTTTCCGCATTCGCCTATCCGTATGCGGTCATGCAAATCATTGGCGGCTGGCTTTCGGATAAGTTTGGTCCGAAGCTGGTGCTGACCGTGCTTTCCCTGATCTGGGGAGCGGCCACACTCGCAACGGGTTTCGCCGGCAGCGTCGCGATGCTGGTGGCGCTGCGTTTTACGCTCGGTATCGGCGAGGGCGGGGCGTTTCCCACGGCCACGCGCGCCTTCACCTACTGGATGCCGGTTGGCGAACGCGGCTTCGCGCAAGGCATCACCCACAGCTTCGCGCGCCTGGGCGGCGCGGTCACTCCGCCCCTCGTATTGGCCGTCGTGGTGGCGGGCGGTTGGCGCGATGCCTTCATCCTGCTCGGCGTTGCAAGCCTCGCTTGGACGGTGCTCTATCTCTTCGTATTTACGAATTCACCCGAGCAGAATCGTCGTATCACGTCTGAGGAAACCGCTGAAATCGGCTACCGGACGGGGGACTGCGAACGCGCCAAGCAAACGGCAACCCCGTGGCGCAAGTTGATCCACCGGATGTGGCTCGTCACTTTCGTCGATTTCTGTTACGGCTGGCTGCTATGGGTCTATCTGACTTGGCTGCCGTCCTATCTCAAGGAATCGCGCGGCTTCGACTTGAAGCATCTCGCGCTATTCACAGCGCTGCCTTTGCTCGCCGGCGTTGTCGGCGACACGCTCGGCGGCGTGGTGTCCGATCGAATCTTCAAACTCACAGGACGGCTGCGTTTGGCTCGCTGCTCAGTGCTCATTGTCGGCATGGGCGGCTCGCTCGCTTTCTTGTTGCCGATGACGTCGGTATCGAGCCCGATCGCGGCGGTATGGTTGCTGACCGGATCGTTCTTCTTCCTCGAGATCACAAACCCGGTCTTGTGGACGTTGCCGCTCGACATCGCCGGCAAGTACGCGGGTACAGCGGGCGGGATGATGAATACGGGTTTTGGCGTGGCGGGGATGATCTCGCCGGTCGCCTTCGGTTATCTGATCGAACGTACCGGAAACTATAACGTGCCGTTCACCGTATCGGCTGCCTTGCTCGCGCTCGGTATCTTCGCGGCGCTGTTTATCGATACCGCTCGCACGGTCGAGGCCGACGAGGAGCGCGAGCGGCGCGAGGGCGGCGCGCAGCACAATGCATTCGCGTTTCTCGATGCGATGCCGAGGGTGCGGATCGAGCGGCATACGCTGCGCCGGCCGCTCCGCTGGTGGCGTTGAAGCGCTGATGCGGTGACGCGCTGACGCGCTGATGCGGCGTGGCGGCATGGTGGCGAGACGCAAAAGCGGCCCGTTTCTCACGAGGCGGGCCGCATGAATAGCGGCTGCGGTTCAGCGTTCAGATGCGGGCTTCCGCGGGTTCCGGTTTCGATACGACTCGCGATGCGTGGTCTTCCAGAATCATGTCGGACGCCTTCTCGGCAATCATGATCACCGGTGCGTTGGTATTGCCCGATACGAGCTCCGGCATGATCGACGCGTCGACGACGCGCAACCTAGAAACACCCTGTACGCGCAGCCGATCGTCGACGACAGCGAGCGGATCCCGGCCCATCTTGCAGGTGCCTGCCGGATGATAGATCGACTGGCTGAATCGGCGGGCCGCTTCGAGCAGTTCCGCATCGCTTTGAACGTGCGGGCCGGGCGTGAACTCCGAGACAATATGCGGCGCAAACGAAGGCGCGGCTGCGATGCGGCGCGCAACCTTGATCGCCCGGATCACGACGGGATGATCGCGTTCATCGGACAAATAGTTAGCGTGGATGAGGGGATAGGCGAGCGGGTCCGGCGAGCAGATTTCGATATGGCCGCGGCTGAACGGCCGCAACTGGCAGACCGACGACGTGAACGCCGAAAACGGATGCGGGCCTTCGCCGGGCTTGTCGGCGCTGAGCGGCTGCATATGGAACTGGATGTCGGGACGATCCACGTTGGGGCTCGAACGCGTGAATATCACAACTTGACTTGCGGCCAAGGTGAGCGGCCCGGTGCGCCACAGCGCGTATTGCATGGCGATCCACGCCTTGCGCAGAGGATGGTTGACCTCGTCGTTGAGCGTGCGTTCGCGCGTGCGGAACACCAGCCGCACTTGCAAATGGTCCTGCAGATTCTGTCCGACGCCGGGCAGATCGACCCGCACGGGCACCCCCACGCGCTGGAGGAGTTTGGCCGGGCCGATGCCGGAGAGTTGCAGGATCTGCGGCGAGCCGATCGCGCCGGCGGCAAGGACGACTTCGGCCCGTGCGCGCACCGTCTTGCGCTCGCCGTGATGCAGATACTCGACGCCGACTGCCGTGGCGCCTGCGAAGACGATCCGGCACACCTGCGCGTGCGTGTGGACTCGCAGGTTGGGCCGTGCTCGCGCCGGCTTCAAGAATCCCTTCGCGGTGCTCCAGCGAAAGCCCTTGTGAGCCGTCTGCTGGAAGTAGCCGACGCCTTCTTGTCGTGCCCCGTTGTAGTCGGGATTGAAGGGAATGCCAATCTCCTGCGCGGCTGCGATGAAGCGATCGGCGATCGGGCGGCGCAACCGCAGATCGGAAACCTTGAGGGGCCCGCCGACACCGTGATAGGCGTCGGCACCGCGCTCCTGATCCTCGGATTTCTTGAAGTAAGGCAGTACGTCGGCATACCCCCAGCCGCGATTGCCGAGTTCGGCCCATCGATCGTAATCCTCGCGTTGGCCGCGCACATAGAGCAGGCCGTTCAGCGAACTGGATCCACCCAGCACTTTGCCGCGTGGCCAATCGATTCGACGTCCGGCGACGTTCTCGTCAGGTTCGGTCCGATAGCACCAATCGAGTTTGGGATCGTGCATGGTTTTGAAGTAGCCCACGGGCACGTGAATCCACGGATTGGTGTCCGGGCCGCCGGCCTCGAGCAGCAGTACCGCGTTGCGCGGATCGGTGCTCAAACGATTGGCCAATACGCACCCGGCCGATCCCGCGCCGACGATCACGTAGTCGACTTCCAGGTCCATGAACAGCGTCTCCTGTCGTTCCAGCGCGAGCCGCGCAACACCGGCGAGACTTGGCTTATCGATTCAATGTCGGGCAAGACATGTGCGGGCGCAAGCCCGAGCGCCGCGGGCCGAGGGAAACTGAAACGGAAACTGTCGATTCCGCATCAAAACGATCGAAGGACGGATCGCAGGACAGAGAGGGTGCAAAGCACGGCGATGCCCGTCGCTGTACCAGTCGAAATCGGCTCACTGGTTCTATCTGCAACCCACTGCACGCCGATAAAATTGCCACCGTATTTCCGATGGCAATTCAATGATGCGTGTGGTCGCGAGGAGAGCGGTGTGACGACGGATTTATTCAAGGAGGCACCTGATCGCAGGGTGTCCGTGCGTGAGCATTTCGGCATCGACTCCAACTTGACGGTGCCGGCCTTCGCCGATCGTGACGATCACGTGCCCGACATCGATCCCGCGTATCGATTCAATGAGCAAGTCACGCTCGCGATTCTTGCCGGCTTCACCTGCAACCGGCGCGTGATGGTCCAGGGCCTGCATGGCACCGGCAAGTCGACGCACATCGAGCAGGTTGCGGCGCGATTGAATTGGCCGTGCGTTCGCGTCAATCTCGACGGGCACATCAGCCGGCTCGATCTCGTCGGCAAGGATGCCATCGTCGTCCGTGACGACCGGCAGGTGACCGAATTTCAGGAAGGCATCGTGCCGTGGGCATTGCAGCGGCCCGTCGCGCTCATCTTCGACGAATACGATGCGGGACGCCCCGATGTCATGTTCGTCATTCAGCGCATTTTGGAGCGCGAGGGGAGTTTCACGTTGCTCGATCAGAACCGCGTGATTCGTCCGCATCCGTATTTCCGGTTGTTCGCGACGGCGAATACGGTCGGCCTCGGCAATCTCAATGGCCTCTATCACGGCACCCAAATGCTCAATCACGCGCAGATGGACCGCTGGAACGTGGTGGCGGCACTCAACTACTTGCCGCCTGCGGAAGAGGCGGGCATCGTGCTCGCGCGCGTCCCTGAAATAGCCGATGAAGCGGGCCGGGCACTGGTCGAATCGATGATCGCAATGGCCGCGCTGACGCGCAAGGGCTTCGCCACGGGCGACCTTTCCACGCTGATGTCGCCACGCACCGTCATCAATTGGGCCGAGAACTGCCAGATCTTTCGCGATCCGGCACTCGCGTTTCGCCTGACGTTCCTAAACAAGTGCGACGAATCCGAGCGGCCGATCGTCGCCGAGTATTACCAGCGTTGTTTCGGCGTCGAGCTTTGCAGTTCGGCGGTGGACTGCAAACCTGGCGGCAACCTGCCGCCGCGCTCGTGATGTCGACGGTCCCATCCCCAGAAGCCGTATGTGCCGCGCTGCGCATTGAAACGCTCTGTGCGGCGGCCGTGCGCGCGTTGACGGGAGACGCCGCGTTGCACTATCGCGGCGGCCGGCTATGTCGGCAGTCGCGGCCTGTCCCGCTTTATGCGCCGCATTTTCACGGTAACGCCTATGAGGACGATCTCGCCGCGCTGCGCGGTGCGGCCGATGGCGCCGCGGTGCGGCTGCTCCACTCCGATCCAGCGTTGCATCGATCGATGGCGCCCGCGCATCGCGTGGCGCGTCTATTGTTCGAGTTGTTCGAGCAGGTGCGTTGCGAAGCGCTGTCTCTGCCCAGCATGCCCGGCCTTGCGAGCAACGTGCGGCACCGGTTCGAAGGGTGGCTCAGAGCGTATCACCGCGCCGGCCTCGCCGACGATCATCTGGGCATTCTCATCTATACCGTCGTACAAGTCGTCTGGTCGCGCGTGACCGGCTGGCCCGTGCTGGAAGACACCGAAGATCTGATCGAGGCCACACGCGCTGCCGTTGCGCCGACGATCGGCATTCACCTGGCAGGTTTGCGCCGGCATCGGTTCGATCAACGCGCCTATGCGAGCGATGCATGCCAATTGGCGCAACAGGTGGCGTCGATGCTTGACGAGGCACGCGACGCATTGGCTTCGGATTCGGAAGACAAGGCGCGCGACGCCGACGAGGCCTTGACGTCGTTCTCGCTCTGGGTCGATTTCGAGTTCGATGCCGAAGAATCGGACGAGACCGCGCCGGGTGGGGCAATAACGCGTCACCGGGGTGTGCTCGATACAGCTCCCATTTATCGCGCTTACACGACGCAATACGATCGCGAGGTTCGCGCCGGCACGCTGGTGCGCCCGGTGCTGCTGCGCGCGTACCGCGAGCAGCTCGACGAGCGCATCGCGGCGTCGCGCATCAACGTCGCGCGGATCGCACGCTTACTGCAGGCAGCGCTTGCCGTGCCCGTGCGAGACGGTTGGTCGTTCGGCGAGGAAGATGGGCGCATCGACGGAAGGCGTCTCGCGCAGCTCATCAGTTCGCCCGGCGAGCGGCGCGTGTTCACCCGGGACCGGATGCGGCCGCGCGGCGATTGCGTGATCGGCTTCCTGACGGATTGTTCGGCGTCGGTGAAGGCGCATATCGAACCGGTTGCGATGCTCGTCGACATCCTCGTGCGCGCGTGCGAGCAGGCCGGCGTGGCCACGGAGGTGCTCGGCTATACCACTGGCGCTTGGAATGGCGGCCGCCCTCGGCTCGATTGGCTGGCGTGCGGACGGCCACCGCATCCGGGACGGCTGAACGAGTTGTCCCACGTGGTGTTTAAGCGTGCCGAGGATACGTGGCGGCGCGCGCGCGCCGACATCGCCGCGTTCTTCAAAGCCGATCTCTTTCGCGAAGGCGTGGACGGCGAGGCCGTCGAATGGGCGTGCACCCGGCTTGCCGGCCATGCGTGCGCGCGGCGCATCCTCGTCGTGATATCGGACGGTAGTCCGATGGATGCAGCCACTGCGCAGGCCAATGACGCGACCTACCTCGACAATCATCTGAGGGATGTGCTGGCACGGCACGAGACGTTGCGCGACGTGGAAGTGATTGGGCTAGGGCTCGGGCGCGACCCGAGTCTTTTCTACCGGCATTGCGCGGCGCTCGATCCGGCGGCTCGACTCGATATGACAGAGGTGGCTAGACTCGCCCGATGGATTGCGGCGCGCCGTTAGAGGAACAGGGGAACAGCGCGAAGAGGAACAGGGGCTTGCGGCCCCTGTTCTCGCTGTCGCGTTGAATTGAACGGGTCCGTTGAGTCAACGTTTTAACGTTGCCTCGAGCGTGTCGACTCAAGCGGCGTGCGGCGCATTGGACTGATGTCCCGCCCGATCGTGTGCCGCTTGCGCTTGAACCGCGGTAACGGCGATCACGTAGTAGATGTCCTCGGCGCTGCAGCCGCGCGATAGATCGTTGGCAGGGAAGTGCAACCCCTGCAGCAAAGGCCCGATCGCTTTCGCGCCCCCGATGCGTTCCGCGAGCTTGTAGCCGATGTTGCCGGCATCCAGGTTCGGGAAAACGAGGACGTTGGCGTGGCCGCCCACCTGCGAGTGCTCGATCTTGCGCTCGGCAATCTCGGCGACCAGCGCTGCGTCGAGTTGGACGTCGCCATCGATGGCGAGATCGGGCCGCAGCGCCTTCACGCGCTGGGTCGCCTCGATCACCTTATCGACGTGCGCATGATGCGCGCTGCCGCTCGTCGAGAACGAAAGCATCGCAACGCGCGGTTCCTCCATCAAAAGTGCGCGCGCGCTGTCGGCGGCCGCCATCGCGATCTCGGCCAGTTGAGCAGCGTCCGGATCGACCACGAGCGCGCAATCGGAGAAGACGAGCCCGCCCTTATAGCGGTGAAACGGCTCGCATAGCATCATCAGAAAGAAGCTCGACACGAGCTTGAACGACGGCTCGAGACCGATCAACTGAATCGCTGTGCGTACGACGTCGGCGCTCGTGTGGACGGCGCCGGCCACCGATCCGTCGGCATAGCCGAGCCGCACCATCAAATCTGCGAACACGAGCGGTTTGAGCACTTCGCTTTGCGCGAGATCGTTCGTCATGCCTTTGCTGCGGCGCAGTGCGACGAGTTCGTCGGCAAACGCGCCGCGCCACTCCGACGCGGCCGGATCGACGATGAGGAGGTTCTCGTCGAGCGCCAGCGCTGCGCGCTCCGCCGCCGCGCGGACCGTTTCCGGATTGCCGACCAGCGTGATCCGCGCGATGCCTTCCCGGCTCGCACGAGCGGCGGCGGTGAGCACACGCGGATCTTCGGCTTCACAGAGCACGACGCGCATCGGCGACATGCGCGCGGCTTCGATGATGCGGTTCAGGGCTTTCATCGGGATCGAATCCTCAGACGTAGTCCTTGTACTTGTCCAGCAGGCGCACCGGCTTGGATAACGCATCGCGGCGGAACGGGTCGCCCAGTTCCCGGGTGCACATGATTTCGACGATCGTCGTCTTGCCTTCGTTCATTTGCATATCGATCGCTCGCTTGAGCGCCGGGCCGACGTCCTCGAGCTGGTCGACCACGATCCCTTCCGCGCCCATGGCCCGCGCAATTCCCGCGAAGCTCTGATTGTCGAGTTCGCCCGCCACGAAGCGGCGGTTGTAGAAGTCGACCTGGTTCTTCTTTTCCGCGCCCCATTGCCGATTGTGGAACACGACGGCGGTGACGGGGATTTGGTGACGGACGCACGTCATCGTTTCCATCAGGCTCATCCCCCATGCGCCGTCGCCCGCGTAAGAGACGGCCGGGCGGTGCGGCGCCGCCACTTTGGCGCCGATGATGGTGGGGAACGCGTAGCCGCAATTGCCCCAGCTCATGGCAGCAAAGAAGCTGCGCGGCTTGTTGAATCGCAGGTAGCTGTTCGCGACCGAGTTGATGTTGCCGATATCGGTCGAGACCATCACGTCTTCCGGCATCGCTTTCTCGAGTTCGCGCAAGACTTGCCGGGGATGGAGGTAGTGGCCGCCGTTGAAGGTGCGCTCACGCTTGCTTTCCTCGATCATGTCGAGGCTGTAGCCGTCGAGCTCGTGCGTCCATCCGTCCAGTTCCTTCTCCCACGCCGCCTTTTCGCCGGCGATCTGATTGGCGCGCTCGTTACGCGTGGCGTCGCAAGCCAGCACGCGATCGGTCAGTCGTTGCGTGAGTGCGACCGCGGCGGCCTTGGCATCGCCGCAGATGCCCACCGAAATCTTCTTCACGAGGCCGAGCATCTTGTGGTCGGCGTCGATCTGGACGATCTTCGCGTCCTTCGGCCAGTAATCCATCCCGTGTTGGGGCAGCGTGCCGAACGGGCCGAGGCGCGAGCCGAGCGCAATGACGACGTCTGCACGCGAAAGCAGCTTCATCCCTGCCTTCGAGCCCTGATAACCGAGCGGGCCGCACCATAACGGGTGGTTCGCCGGGAACGAATCGTTGTGCAGGTAGCTGTTGACGACGGGCGCTCCCAAGCGTTCGGCCAGCGCCTTGCATTCTTCGACGGCGTCGGCCATCACGACGCCGCCGCCGGAGATGATCACCGGGAATTTCGCTTGTGCGATGAGTTCGGCCGCCTCGCTTAAGCTTTGCTCGCCGCCGGGGCCTCGGTCGAGCTTGCGCGGCTGCGGGATGTCGACCTTGATCTTGCCGTAGAAGTAGTCGCGCGGGATGTTGAGCTGCGTCGGGCCCATCTCGGCCTGGGCGCGATCGAAGCAGCGCGCGGTGAATTCGGCCATTCGCGCCGGGTGCGTGACGTGCCCCTGATACTTCGTGAATTCCTGGAACATCGGCAACTGATTCGCCTCTTGGAAGCCTCCAAGACCGATGCCCATCGTGCCGGCCTCGGGCGTCACGATCACGACTGGGCTGTGAGCCCAGTACGCGGCCGCGATCGCGGTCACGCAGTTGCTGATGCCGGGCCCGTTCTGGCCGATCACGACACCGTGGCGGCCCGATACACGCGCATAGCCGTCCGCCATGTGGCCGGCGCCCTGTTCATGGACCACCGGGATCAGGCGAATGCCTGCCGGCGCGAAGATATCCATCGCGTCCATGAACGCCGAGCCCATGATGCCGAACATGTCGGTGACGCCGTTGGCGGCGAGCGTCTCGACGAAGGCTTCGGAGGGCGTCATGTCTTGGGGGCCGCTGGCCGTGGCGCGGGGGGAAGTGGATGGGTCGCTCATGGGGTGTCTCCGGGTCATCATTTAACGGAATATGTCGTTCCAGATACTAGGCAGTGCCGACCTCGGGTCAAGGCATTGCGCCAGCCGACGACGAATTTGGAATGAAATGAAATGATTCGTTTCGAAAGGCGTAAGCGGGCAGGGGTGCGCTCGCAAGTGTGTTCATCATGCCGGCTGCTTCGGCCGCTCCTTGCGGAACGCGCGCTTGACTGCGATCAGCCCGTCGCGGAACTCGAACAGGTCGCAGCCTTCGGCTTCGATGCGCCAGCCTTCGGTGTGCGTCCCCGTGAACACCCATTCGGACACGCCACGCTCGCCGATGACGTAATGGCGGCCATGACCCCAATGAGCGTCGGGGAAGTGCTGAAATACCGCTTCGAACGCGGCGCGCACCGCGGCACGGCCGACGAAGCGCGCCCCATAGACTTCCGGGCCCGCCGCCGCTTCGAACACGCAGTCCGCGGTCATCCATCTCATCAACGCGTCGGCATCGTGGCGATTGAATGCATCGGAAAAGGCGGCGAGCGTGTCGGCCGTCACGCGGGAAGCGTCGAGGGTCCTGTTTGTCATACGTGTCTCCTGGAGGGATGGTCCAAGCCGCGCAGCGCGGCATCGATAGGGAGACGTTAATAGCTGGCTGTATACGACGGTAGCGCCAGTTCGGCGGTTTCGGTTGGGCCAGCACGAACGCCAAGCCAGGCCACCCGCGGCGCGCGCCGCTGGACCCATCGGATCCTTTTGCCTGGTACTACCGGGCCGCTTATTGATTGTCAATCCTTGACTCAACGAATGACTTCGCACGTGGGTGTTGGGCGAAACACTGAACTCAGAACTCAGTGCTTGTCCTCAGTGCTTGTCAGCGCTGACTATACTTTTTGTGGCACTTAAGGAGACGGCAGTGAGAGTCAGAGCCCTACCTGAACACGGAAAGACGGTCGAGCGCTCCACGGCGCAGAGCGAGGCCAAGATCAAGCTGCGTCGCGCCGGCACGAGCATGAATTCCTACTGGTTGACCGGCGCCGTGCTCGTCATATCGGTCTTGATCTGGCAGGCCGTGTCGATGGCGGGCGTCTTCCCTCCGTTCGCACTGCCTTCGCCTGTGGCGGTATGGCAGGCGTTCGTCGACATCTTCCGTAACGGATACGGGGGGCAGTCTCTGGTCGGCGACATCTTGATCAGCTGCTTTCGCATCCTCATCGGTTTTGTCGGTGCGATCGCGATCGGCGTGCCCGTCGGCCTCTTGATGTCGCGTAACAGAATTATTTTCGACCTCATCGACCCGCTGCTGCAATTCATTCGGCCGGTGCCGCCGCTCGCCTATATCCCGCTTCTCGTGGTTTGGTTCGGCATCGGGGAACTCCCTAAGGCCATCCTGATTCTAGTCGGCACGATCCCCGTCATCATCATCGGCACCATGTCGGGCGTGAAGAGTACGCCGCCGCTGCGCATTGCCGTGGCCCGCACCTTGGGCGCGACCAATGCGCAAATCTTCCGCAAGATCGTGTTGCCTTCCGCGATGCCCGAGATTTTCACGTCGATGCGAGTGGGGATTGGGGTGGCTTGGACTTGCCTGGTTGCTGCCGAGCTCATCGCCGCCAGCAGCGGGCTGGGATGGCTCGTGCAGTTCGCTGGGCAAGCGCTGCAAGTTGCCGTTGTGATCGTGGGCATCGTCATCATCGGGGTGATCGGCTATGCCATGGAATTGGTGATACGCAAGCTCGAGAATTGGATCGTGCCCTGGCGTGGACATGATTGAGTTCAACCATCAGAGGAGACAAGACATGAAAACGAAATACGGAATCCAACTCGCGAGCGCGGCGCTCATCGTAGGCGGCTGTCTCATCGCCGGCCTTGCCGGCGCGCAGGGCAAGCCGAAAGTCGTCATCGGTTACGAGGACAACGGCGCGGACCCCTATATGGTCTCGATGGCCGAGCACATGTTCGAACGTCATATGAATGCCGACGTCGAATACAAGCTCTTCAGTTCGGGGCCGGCCGCCATGAGCGCGCTGGCATCGAACAGCCTGTCGTTCATGTGCGGCCTCGGGGTGCCGCCGCTCGTCACGGCCATCTCGCAGGGCTTGCCGATGACGATCGTCTATAACCAGGAACGCTATACGAACGCAGCCGGTATCGTAGTCAAGCCCGAAAGCGGCATTCATGACGTCGCAGGCTTGCAAGGCAAGAAGATCGCGATCGTGGCCGGCTCGCAAGCCTCATTCGAATTGGCGACTTTTCTGGCTCAGGCACACGTACCGTATTCATCGGTGACCCAGATCAACATGGCGCCGCCGCAAATGCGCACGTCTTGGGTGACGGGCGCGATCGACGCTGCCATCGTCTGGGATCCCGTGTTCAGTGCACTGCGCGCGGCGGGCGGCAAAGCGATCAAGACCGACGGCGATTTGCCGCGCAGCGCGTCGAGCTACAACGTCTGCATCGCCAACGCCGATTGGGCGAAAGCTCATCCCGATCTTGCGAAAGGGTTTGTCGCCGCGCTCGATGAAGGCTATCAAGTCACGCAAAAGGATCCGGATAAGGCGATCGCGGAAATGGCCAAGCAAACGGGCGTCACCGTGCCCGTCGCGAAGGGCGAACTGGCGGGCTATGAGTTGTTTTCGGGGGCTGATCAGACCACGCCGAAGGTCATGGGCTCGGGCGCCGGCGTCAAGACGTCGGCAACCTACGAGACGTTGGCCAACACGGCCAAGGTGCTGAACCAGATCGGACGCATACAGACGGTGCCGTCGAGCTTCGACGCCAATGTCGCGCCGCAATATTCGCAATCGTTGGCTCACTGAGCCGCAGCAGCAGAATGCTCATTCCCTCGGCAGGAGACGGACTTGAATATCGTTATCGATTCCCTGTACAAGACCTTCGGCTCGATCTCCGCGCTCGAGAACATCAACCTGCGGTTCCAGGGCGGCGAGTTCGTTACGGTGCTGGGGTCGTCCGGCTGCGGCAAGACGACCTTGCTGCATCTGCTGGCCGGGCTGACTTCGCCGTCGCAAGGCAACATTTTCATTGACGGGGAGGTCAAGGATCAGCCCGGCGAAGACCGCGTCGTCGTGTTCCAGCAGGCTGGGTTGTTTCCCTGGCTCACCGTCGAGGAGAACATCGAGTTCGGGCTCTCGCTGCATTCGGTGCCCAAGGCCGCGCGCCATCGTGCCTCGGCCGACATCTTGCGAACGATCGGCCTCGAAAATTTCGCTCGGCACAAGCCCTACGAGCTGTCGGGCGGGATGCAGCAGCGCGTTGCCATTGCGCGGGCGCTCGTGATGAAGCCGAAGGTCCTGCTGATGGATGAGCCCTTCGGTGCATTGGATGCGCAGACGCGCAGCGCCATGCAGACGTTCTTGACGGCCCTGTGGGATCAGCTGCGGTGCACCATCGTGTTTATCACGCACGACATCGACGAAGCTATCTTTCTCGGGACGCGCCTTGTCGTGCTGTCTGCCCGGCCGGGGCGGGTCGCGCTCGACGTCCCCATCGAATTGGAGCGGCCGCGTACGCCACAAGTTGCCTTCGATCCGCATTTCCTGGAACTGAAGAAGCAGGCGATGGGCATTCTCGCGCATTGAGAAGACCGGCGGCGCTCGCGTGTGGGCAGCGCCACGTGCCGTACCGCCCGCACTTGGCCGTCGTTGCTTCCCGGACTTAGCCGTCGCGCCCATGTAAAAGCGGCGCGAGGCGGCTCGCGGCCTCGCGCATGCGCGGCACAGCTTTGAGCAAATCGTCCAGCGTGGCGCGCGCGGTCGGCGCATGCACGGCCAGCGCGGCGAGCACGCGGCCGCCGGCGGCCGCTCTAACGGGGACCGCGACAGCCACCATTCCCCGCACGAATTCCTCGTTGTCGATGCCGACGTCGCGCTTTCCTAGGCGCTCGAGTTCCGCGGCGAGCCGTTGCGGATCGGTGAGCGTCCGGTAGGTCATCTCCTTTAGCGTCAGTTGCGCCAGCATCTCGCTACGCTCGACGGGCGTCATTTGCGATAGAAAGAGTTTGCCGCTCGCGGTGCAATGCAGCGGCACGCGCATGCCCGGCCGCATCTCGAGCCGCAAGGGCTCGGTCGTTTCCACGCGCTCCACGTAGAGCACCGCATCGTTATCGAGTGCGGTCAGATTGCAGGTTTCGCCGAGCACGTCGACCAGTGCGCGCAATACGGCGCGGCATGCGCGCGTAAACGTATTGTTCGAAAGGGCCGACAGCGCGAACTGCGCGGCACGCGGGCCGAGTGTGATCGCGCGATCGTAACCGCGCGAGTCCGGCATATGCATGACATAGCCGCGCGCCTCCAGCGATTCGATCATCCGAAGCAGCGTGGCTTTGGGAATGTGCAAGCGCACGGATAGCTGCGACAGCGTGTACGGTTGCCCCGCCGATGCGAGCGCTTCGAGCACGGCAAGCGCTCGCAGCACGCGCGCGTCCTCTAGGGTGGCGGTATCGGCTGGCACGGGAGAGGTGACGTGCATGGCGGTCCTGCGGAAGGGAATGAAAATGAACCGTTTTGTACCGCTTTTTAGCGTGCGCCATGAATGCCTGCCTTGCCTATGCTGGTTTGCGCTGATACAGGCACTGGTCCAAGCGAATTCACGCCACTGGTTCTACCTTCGCGAAATTCGCCTACCTACACTTGCTTCAACAGATCGGCGCGCCTCAGCCTATGTGCACGATCGACCAAAGAGAACACAGTCGTCATTAGGAGTCCTCATCATGGAATACAGCTCAGCCGAGCGAGCGACGAGTGGTTTCGTCGGAGGCGCGCCCGTCGATCGGCGTTACGACCCGACCTATGATCCGCTCGTCTCGCCCGGCCCCGGGCACGGCAAGGAATACGCACCAACTTATTGGGTGGCGACGGCCGGCACCCCGCCCGCCGACGACGGCCCCATCACGAGGGATATCGATGTCGACGTGGCGATCATCGGCTCGGGCTATACGGGGCTCGCGACGGCGCTGTGCCTTGCACGCGAGCATGGCATCAAGGCGGTCGTGCTCGAGGCGAATCGCACGAGTTGGGGCTGCAGCAGCCGCAACGGCGGTCAGGCGCAAAACGCATCGGGACGGCTGTCGCGCTCGCAGTGGATCGAACGCTGGGGCAAGGGTGTCGCCTTAAAGATGCACGAAGAGATTCTGGAAGGATTCAATCACTTCAAATCGTTCTTGAATGAGATCGATTGCGACCCGCAGCCGGGCGGCCATTTTCTGATCGCGCATCGTCCCCGCATCATGGAAAAGCTGGCCGCCGAGGCAAAGGTTTGGAAGGATGTTTTCGGTTATCCGTCCGAGCTGCTGAGCGCGGAGACTTTCCGGCGCGAGTTCTTGAACGACCATGAGGCGGCCGGGGCCCTCCACGAGCCGGAAGGCATCGGCATTCATGCGGCGAAGCTCGCGTTCGGCTATCTTCGGCTCGCACGCGAGGCAGGTGCTCGGGTCCATACAAGCAGCCCCGTGCTGGGTTGGGAGACGGTGGGCGGGGTGCATCATCTGCGTACGCCGGGCGGCATCGTTCGTGCTCGGGCAGTGGGGATCGCGACGGGTGCCTACACGGCGCAGACGCTGCATCCGTCGCTGCGCAGCAAGGTGATGCCGATTCTGTCGAACTCGATGGTCACTCGTGTGCTGACCGATGAGGAGATTCGTGCGTGCAACTTTCGCACGACACAGGTCCTGACCGATACGCGCACGCTGCGCTTTTATTACCGCTTCCTGCCCGACCGTCGGTTGCAGATTGGCAGCCGCAGCGCGATCACCGGCCGCGACGCGCCGAACCCGCGCCATCTCGATCTGCTGAAGGACGGGATGGCGCGCAAATTCCCCGCGCTGCGCGGTGTGCAGATCGACTTTTCCTGGTGGGGCTGGGTCGACGTCAGCCACGACATGATGCCGCGCATCTGCCAGCCCGATCCGAAGCAGTCGGTCTATTACGCGCTCGGATACGGCGGCAACGGGGTGTCGTATTCGCAGCAAGCGGGCAGAAGACTCGCCGAACGCATCGCGGGCAAGACCTCGCATCTGACGCTGCCGATCTTCACCAGCCCCCTGCCGGGCCACCCGTTCGCGCCGTTCCGGCGGATCGGGCAGCGCATGCTTTACCTCGAGTACTTCAGGCGCGACGAAAGACCTTGAGCGTGGCGCTCGCCCTGCGCGGCGAGTCACCCAAGCGCACGCCCGGCAAGCGCCGCCCGGGCGTCGCATCACCGAAAAACCAAGCAACGAGCCGATCCATGCGGGGCGCGCATGCGTCTTTCGCATGCGCTGTCATCGATGAGCCCGTTCACCCAGGCCTTACTACCCAAGCGGGCCCCTCATTACTAGAGATACGGAGAAGACATGCAACCTACGATGGACTGCAGCAAACTCAAGTGTGGGCTCAAGCAGCGCCATATGACGATGATCGCGCTTGGCGGCGTGATCGGCGCCGGGCTTTTCGTCGGCAGCGGCGTGGTCATTCAGCAGACCGGCCCCGCCGCCATTCTTTCCTTCTTGATTACGGGCGGGCTCGTCGTTTTGGTAATGCGGATGCTCGGCGAAATGGCGTGTGCCATGCCGGCCGTCGGATCCTTCTACGAATATGCGCGGCTCGCGTTTGCGAGCCGGCGCGGGCCGGGGCGGCTAGCCGGCTTTCTGACCGGTTGGATGTATTGGTACTTTTGGGTGATCGTGGTTGCGCTGGAGGCGGTCGCCGGTGCCAAGCTCATTCAGTTTTGGATACCCGACGCGCCCGCATGGATCATCAGCCTCGTGCTGCTCATCGTACTTACCGCGACGAACCTGATTTCCGTGGGCAGCTATGGGGAGTTCGAGTTCTGGTTTTCGTCGATCAAGGTAGGCGCGATCATCGTCTTCCTGCTCCTCGGCGGCCTGTACGTGACCGGCTTTTGGCCCGCGTCCCTGCACACGAGCGCGGTACTGCCCACGCTGCTCGGGCACGGCGGGTTCATGCCGCTCGGGATTGGGCCGGTGATGAGCGGCGCGGTGGCGGCAACGGGCTTTTACTTCGGCGCCGAAATCGTGACGATTGCCGCGGCGGAAGCGCGCGAGCCCGCGAAGGCCGTGGCGAAGGCGACCAACTCCGTGATCACGCGCGTGCTCGTGTTCTACGTCGGGTCGGTGGCGCTCGTGGTCGCCCTGGTGCCGTGGAATTCGCCGGCCATGGCCACGCCGTATGTCAGCGCATTGCGCGTCATGGGGCTACCGGCGGCCGCGAACATCATGAACGCGATCGTGTTGACCGCCGTGCTGTCGGCGCTCAATTCGGGCCTCTATGCCGCGTCGCGGATGTTGTTCGCGCTGACGCGTAACGGCGATGCGCCGGCCGCGCTTGCCGCAGTCAATAAACGCGGCGTGCCGGTGCGCGCGATTTTGCTCGGCACCTTGTTCGGCTATGTGTCCGTCGTGATGTCGTATATCTCGCCCGATACTGTCTTCGCCTTTCTCGTCGATTCCTACGGCACCGTCGCGATTTTCGTCTACGTGCTGATCGCGCTTTCGCAACTGCGCTTGCGCGGCCGGCTCGACCGTGAGGCCGAGGGCAAGCTGCGCGTCAAGATGTGGGGCTTTCCGTATCTGACCTGGCTGTCGATCGTCGGCATGATCGGCATCTTGATCGCGATGGCATTCATTCCCGATCAGCGCAAGCCGCTTTGGCTCGGCGTCGCAAGCTTGGGGCTGCTGCTCGTCGCCTACAAGGTGTTCGTACACCGGCGCCAGCGCGCGCGGTACGTTGACGAGCATGAACTCGCGTCGTAGCCGCCGCGATGAACTATCGTGCCGGCCGATAGTTTCGATCGTCGAATACGACTTTTTGCCGGCCTCATGCGCACGTAGCATTGACTGACCGAATTGCCGCTTAGGCCCGGAAAAGGCCGGCGACGCCATCCGCGAACGAGGAAGGACGATGGACCATCACCCGCGCACGCAGGACGAGAAGCTCGAGATCAAGACGACGACCTGCTACATGTGCGCATGCCGTTGCGGCATCCGCGTTCACTTGCGCAACGGCGAAGTACGCTACATCGACGGCAATCCCGATCACCCCTTGAACCAGGGCGTGATCTGCGCGAAGGGTTCGTCGGGAATCATGAAGCAATACTCGCCGGCCCGGCTCACGCGGCCGCTGCTGCGCAGGCACGATGCGCAGCGTGGCGAGGCGCAGTTCGAGCCGGTGTCGTGGGAGGTGGCGTTCGATATGCTCGAGCAGCGCCTCGCGCACCTGCGTGCGACCGATCCTAAAAAGTTCGCGCTCTTCACGGGACGCGATCAGATGCAAGCCTTGACCGGTCTCTTCGCGAAACAATTCGGTACGCCTAACTATGCGGCGCACGGAGGTTTTTGTTCGGCCAACATGGCCGCCGGCATGATCTATACGATCGGCGGCTCGTTCTGGGAGTTCGGCGGCCCCGATCTCGACAATGCGCGGCTGTTCTTCATGATCGGAACGGCGGAGGATCATCATTCGAATCCGCTCAAGATCGCCTTATCCAAGTTCAAGCGGGCCGGCGGGCGTTTTATTGCCATCAATCCCGTGCGCACCGGCTATGCGGCCATTGCGGACGAATGGATTCCCATTCGCCCGGGCACGGACGGTGCGCTGTTCATGGCGCTGATCCGAGCGCTGATCGAGCAGGGCGCTTACGACCGCGCATTCGTCGAGCGCTTCACGAATGCGGGCGAGCTCGTCGATCTGCGCGAGGAGCGCGATACGTTCGGGTTGTTCGTGCGCGATGCCGATGCGCCGGAAGTGAACGCGCTGTTTCCCCAGAATCGCCTCTGGTGGGACACGCGCACGAATCGCCCGGTGCTCAATCATGCCGAGGGCGCGCAGCCGGCGCTCGATGGCCGCTACACACTCGACGACGGCACACCGGTTGCACCGTCGTTTGCGCTGCTGCGCGAGCAAGTGGCATATTGCACGCCGCAATGGGCTGCCGAGATCACGGGCATCGGCGCGGATACGATCGAGCGTATCGCGCGGGAAATGGCGATGGTCGCGCGCGAGCAGCGGATTGTGCTGCCGATCGAGTGGACGGACTCTTGGGGCAAGACGCACGACACGGTGGAAGGCGCACCGATTGCATTTCACGCGATGCGGGGGCTCGCTGCCCATTCGAACGGCTTCCAGACAATTCGCGCGATGGCTATTTTGATGTCGCTGCTCGGCACGATCGACCGGCCAGGCGGCTTCCGTCATAAGGCGCCGTATCCGCGCGCGGCGCCGCCGTCGGCGAAACCGCCGAACGATCCCGCGGTCGTGCGGCCGAACACGCCGCTGGCAAGCGGGCCGCTCGGCTGGCCCGCCGCGCCGACCGATCTGTTCATTCACGCGGACGGCTCGCCGGCCCGCATCGATAAGGCGTTCTCCTGGGAGTATCCGCTCGCGGTGCACGGGCTCATGCATTCCGTGATTGCGAACGCCTGGCGCGGCGATCCCTATCCGATCGACACGCTGCTGATTTTCATGGCGAATATGGCATGGAATTCGTCGATGAATCCGGTGCAAGTGCGCAAGATGCTCGTCGACAAGCGCGATGACGGCGAATACAAGATCCCATTCCTTGTTGTTTGCGACGCATTCGAATCGGAGATGACCGCATTCGCGGATTTGATCTTGCCCGATACGACGTATCTCGAGCGCCATGACGTGATGTCCGTGCTCGATCGTCCGATCTCCGAATTCGACGGCCCGGTGGATTCAGTTCGGGTGCCGGTGGTGCCGCCGACGGGCGAGTGCAAACCGTTCCAGGAAGTGCTGATCGAACTGGCGAGCCGGCTCAAGCTTCCCGCCTTCACCGCGGCCGACGGCGCGCGCAAGTTTCGCGACTATCCGGATTTCATCGTCAATTTCCAGACCGCGCCCGATTCGGGTACCGGCTTTCTGATCGGTTGGCGCGGCAAGGATGGTACGAAGGCCGTCGTCGGCGAGCCGAACCCCAAGCAGTGGGAGCAGTACGCCAAGAACCATTGCTTCTACCACCATCGGTTGCCCGAGTCGCTGCAGTACATGCGCAATTGCAACGGGCCGTACATGCAATGGGCCGTCGAGAACGGGATGCGCAAGTATGCCGTGCCGGTCGTCATCCAACTCTATTCGGAAGTGATGCAGACGTTTCGTCTTGCCGCGCAAGGCAAGACGAAAGGCCGTCAGCCGCCCGACCACTTGCGGGCGCGCATCGAACGTTATTTCGATCCGCTTCCGTTCTGGTATCCACCGCTGGAACAGGACACGACCGATCTCGATCGTTTTCCGCTCGCCGCAATCACCCAGCGGCCGATGGCGATGTATCACTCCTGGGACTCGCAGAACGCATGGCTGCGCCAGATCCACGGCGAGAACCATTTGTTCGTGAATCCCGCCATGGCAGCGAAAGAGGGGATCGAGGACGGCGGCTGGATCTATGTCGAATCGCCGTGGGGCAAGGTACGCTGCCGCGCGCGCTATAGCGAGGCGGTGGAGCCCGGTACGGTATGGACTTGGAATGCGATCGGCAAGGCGGCCGGCGCGTGGAATCTAGGCGCGAACGCGGGCGAGTCGCAGCGCGGCTTCTTATTGAACCATGTGATCACCGACGAGTTGCCGAGCGATATGCGTGCCGGAGAGCGGATGTCCAACTCCGATCCGATTACGGGTCAAGCCGGTTGGTATGACGTGCGCGTGCGAATTTATCCGGCCGAGGCCGATGCGTCGACGACGCTGCCGCAGTTCGCGCCGATGCATCCGCTGCCCGGTTCGACTAACGTGCTCCAACGCGTGCAAGCCTATTTCGCGGGCAAAGGCGAGTTCGCGGCGCGGCTGCGTCGGGCCGCGGCACTCGGTGGCGCCGATGACGGCGCGACTTCTCAGGGAGACGAACAATGACTCAAATGGCCCTCGTCATCGATCTGAACGTCTGCGTCGGTTGCCACGCATGCGTGACGAGTTGCAAGGAGTGGAATACGTCGGGCGAGGCGGGCAGCCTCACCGACATTCGGCCCTACGACGACGATCCGTCGGGCACGTTCTTCAACCGCGTGCAGACTTACGAAGCGGGTGTGTTCCCCATGACCGACACGATCCACTTCCCGAAGTCGTGCCTGCATTGCGAGGATCCGCCGTGCGTGCCGGTCTGCCCAACCGGGGCAAGTTACAAGCGCAAATCGGACGGTATCGTGCTCGTCGATTACGACAAGTGCATCGGCTGCAAATACTGCGCGTGGGCGTGCCCGTACGGTGCACGTGAGTTGGACGAGGGCCGCAAGGAGATGACGAAATGCACGCTTTGCGCGGATCGAATCCAGAACGAAGCATTGCCCGAACGCGACCGCAAGCCTGCGTGCGTGCTTGCATGCCCGACGTCGGCACGGCTCTTCGGCGATATTCACGATCCGGATTCAGAGGTGTCGCGTGCGATTCGCGAGCGCGGCGGCTATCAGTTGATGCCCGAGTGGGACACTAAGCCTTCGAATCATTATCTGCCGCGCGTGACGACGGAGCCGTCTTGCGGCTGCGGTAAAGGCACCGGGTGTGGAAATGCGGCAGTGCCGGAGGACGCGACGCTAGAAGCGCAGTTCGAACGCGGCCAGGTGAATCTCGCATCATTGGCGTTGCACCGGTAAGCGGGCGAGAACGAGATCGATCGAGATCGAACGAGATCGAAGCGACCATCGTCGCATTCACGCATTCACGCATCGACACAGACGGAGGCCCCATGCGGCCAGCTTTCTCAGTCATTTTTCTCACGACGCTTTGCGGCGCGGCGCAGGGGCTGCTGCTAACGCTGGTCGCTGCGGAAGCGGTTTCCCGTGCCGCAGGCATTGGGGTGCCTTCGGCGTTCTATGTCTTGGGGTCGGCGTTGGCCGTCGTGCTCGGCGCGCTCGGGCTCGCCGCGTCGTTCTTCCATCTAGGGCATCCCGAACGCGCGTGGCGGGCTATCGCGATGTGGCGTACGTCGTGGCTCTCCCGCGAATGCATCGCGTTGCCGGTTTTTCTTTCGCTCGCCGCCGCGTACGGCGCCGCGCATTGGGCCGGCATAAGCGCGACGCTCGAGATCGGCGCGCTCGCGGCGGTTGCGAGCGTCGCGCTATTCGTTTGTACAGCCATGATTTATGCCTGCCTGCGCTTCCTGCAGGAATGGGCAAGCCCCTTTACGCTCATCAACTTCGCGTTGCTAGGCTGCGCCTCCGGCTGCACGCTGGCGACCGCTTGCGCGGCGTGGCTCGCGCCTGCGCTCGTGGGCATACTTGCCGCGTGCGCCTGCTTGCTGACTCTGGCAGGTTGCGCGACCCGCCTGGCATCGCTTGCCCGCAACGCGCGCTTGCAACCGAGATCGACCGTGCAGAGCGCGACCGGCATACGCAATGCAAAGGTCGAGCAGAAGTCCCGCGGCTTTACGGCGAGTGCCTTCAATACGCGCGAATTCTTTCATGGGAAGAGCGGCGCCACGCTGCAGGCCGTCAAGGTCGGCTTTGTGATCGGCGCGTTCGCAGTGCCGTTCGTTCTCACGGGCATGGGTGCGTTGGCACCGAGATCGCTTGCCGCGGCGATCGCGCTGGCCGCGGCGTTCGTGATCCAGTATGTCGGGCTGCTTGCTGAGCGCTGGTTCTTCTTCGCCGATGCGCGGCATCCGCAGAATATCTACTATCAGCGCGCGTCATAAACGCGTCATAAGCGCGTCATGGCGCGTCATGGCGCGTCATGGCGCGTCATGGGCGGTCGTCGTTTGCCCGCGCTTCGTTTCAACCCGTACGCTGCTGCGCTTGTACGCATTGCGCGAGCGCACGCACGCCGGGCTCGATCTTCTCCGGCGCAATGGCTGAGAAGCCCATGCGAAAGCAACGGCGTGCTTGCGCATCGTCGTTCATGAAAAAGACGTTGCCGGGCTCGATCACGACGCCGACTGCCTGCGCATCGGCAGCCAGCCGTTCCGCATCGAGCCAGGTGGGCCCCTCGACCCAGGACGACGCGCCGCCCGTAATGGGCACGTACCGCGCTTGCGGCAGATGCGCATCGAGCGCAGCCATGAGCACCTGAGCGCGTTCACGATAGGCGTGCGCGAGCCGCCGCAGCAGCGCGTCGTGGTGCCCGAGTGCGAGAAACGTCGCGAACGCGCGTTGCACGTAGCCCACCGGGTGCCGCACCATCAAACGCCGCAATGCGCGCAGCTCGCGAATCAACTCACGCGGGCCGACGACATAGCCGAGCCGCAGGCCCGGTGCGAAGGTCTTCGACAAACTGCCGACGTAGATGACGCGATCGGCCGTATCGAGGCTTTTCAGCGCGGGGTGCGGCGTGCCGGAGAAGGTGTTCTCGCTCTCGTAGTCGTCCTCGACGATCACGAAGTCGTGCTTCTGGGCGCACTCGAGCAACGCGCGGCGGCGCTCGAGCGGCATCGTCGCGGTGGTGGGGCATTGGTGGCTCGGCGTCACATACACGTAATCGCAGCGCGCGAGGGTGTCGTCGAGCGCCTCGGGCGCAATGCCGTTTTGATCCACCTGCAGCGGGAGCAAGCGCGCGTTCCGGTTCTCGAAGATGTTGCGTGCATCCGGGTAGCCCGGATTTTCGAAGCCGACGGTCGTGTTTTCGTCGCACAGCAGATCGGCGATCAAGTACAAGGCCTGCTGGCAGCCGATCGTGATGACGATTTCGTCCGGCATCGCGAACACGCCGCGCCGCGGTAGCACGCGCGTGCGGATCTGCTGGATCAGCGATTCGTCGTCGCGCTCGATCAAATCGGGCGCCCAATTGCGGATCTCCATGATCGACAGCGCTTTCATGCAGCACTCGCGCCAGTCGTTCGTTGGAAACAGCGATTGATCGAATTGCCCGTAGATGAAAGGAAACTCGTAATGCTGCCAATTCGCGGGCTTGACGATGTTGCGTTGCTGCGAGGGCGGGTGGGCGATGCGTTGCCGCCAGAGCGGCCGGCCCGCCGTCTCGTCTTCGAGGGTTTGCCCTTCGGCGCGCACGGCGGCCGGCGCCGCGCCGAGACCGGGCAAGCCGCGCAGCATCTCCGGATTGACGAAGTGTCCGCTGCGTTCGCGCGAGATCAAATAGCCTTCTTCGACGAGCATTTGGTAGCTGAGTACCACCGTATTGCGTGCGACGCCGAGTTGATCGGCCAGCTCGCGGCTAGACGGAAGCGCGACATCGGGCTGCAATTGGCCATCCAGAATGGCGGCGACGAGCATTTGTCGGATCTGATCCTGCAAGCTCGTCTTCGATGCCGATGACCGCTTAAATTGCTGGGCCCATAAAGCGGTCGGCGTGCGGCTCGGCATGCTGGCTCCTGTGCTGTGACGCGAACATAGAGGGAAAGCGCGAAGGCGGTGCGCCTATACATCATAAATGCGACGCCCGATTTGCGTTGGGTAGCGGTACGCGAGCGAGCTAGGGCTTCACAACGACGCGTCCACGCCGAGGGTTTCTACAATCTTGCGCTGATAACCGCCCGTCGCAAGCAACAGGCTGCGCGCATACTCGCTCTCGACTTGTTGGGCACGGACCCGTTCTACGTCGAGCGCCTCAACGATCTCGCCATTGCGCATGATCGCCACGCGCGAGCACAGAAAGCCGACCACCGCGAGATTGTGACTAACGAGAATCATCGTTAGATTCCGCTCGCGATGCAGGCGCTTCAGAAGGTTAAGGATTTCGGCTTGCACGGAGACGTCGAGCGCGGATGTCGGTTCATCCAGCAGCAAGACACGCGGCTCGACGATCAACGCACGCGCGATCGCCACCCGCTGTCGTTGCCCGCCGGAAAGTTGGTGCGGATAGCGAAAGCGAAATGACGGATTGAGGCCGACTTCACGCAGCGCATTGACAATGCGCGCTTCAGGATCGCCTATCCCATTGATTTTCAGCGGCTCGCGCAGTGTCTGATCGACAGTGAAGCGCGGATGCAGCGAGCCATAGGGGTCTTGAAACACCATCTGCACGTGGCGCGTGCGCGTGTCGCGATCGGATCCGGCGATACGCAGCGACCCCTCGGCAACCGGTGTGAGCCCGCTCAGTGCGCGAAGAATAGTCGACTTGCCGGATCCCGATTCGCCTACCAAACCGAATATTTCGCCTGCCGCGACATGAAAGCTTGCGGCCTTGACGGCATCGACGACTCCCGCTGCCGTCTTAAAGCGTACCGTGAGCCCATCGACGCGGATCATAACGGTGCTCCTTGCTGTTCGCCGATGTCGCTGAGCCACGCGCAATCGCGGGAGAGCACAGGCAATTCGGCGGGCGGATCCACCAGCGGCGGATTCGCGGCAAGCAGCCCGCGGGTGTAGGGGTGTTGCGCATCGACCAGATCGCGCGCGGCGCACGTTTCGACGACGCGCCCGGCGTACATGACCGCCACGCGGTCGCAGAATGACATGACGAGCGGCAAGTCGTGACTGATGAAGATGAGCCCAGTCTGATATTTTTCGATCAGTTCGTCGAGGACGGCCAGCACTTGCATGGAGACCAGCACATCGAGCGCGCTGGTCGGTTCGTCCGCGACGAGTAGGCGCGGGCCGGTCGAGACCATCATCGCGATCATCACGCGTTGCCCCATGCCGCCCGACAACTCATGCGGATAAGACCGCGCGACCCGTTCAGGATGGCGAATATGCACGGTCTCGAGCGCCGCCACGACCTTGGCCCGCATGGCACGACGGCCAAGCTTCGGCTCATGCAGCGCGAATGCTTCGCGCATCTGCTGCTCGACGGTCATGACCGGGTTGAGCGAATACTTCGGGTCTTGCAGGACCATTCCCATCTGCGAGCCGCAGAAACGGCGGCGCCTGTCGGCCGGCATCGTCAGCATGTCATGTCCGTCGAAGCGGAGCGCCTTGGCCGTGCAATGCGCCGCGGGCGGCAATAAGCCCAACAAGGCGCGCCCCGTGAGCGATTTACCGGAGCCCGATTCGCCGACGATCCCGAGCCGTTCGCCTTTTTTCAACGTTAGCGATAGGCCGCGCACAGCTTCGTTCAGCGTGCCGTCATGCGCGCGAAAGGCGATGCGCAAGTCGTCGATTTCACACAGCGGAGGGTCCGCTTCGTTCGTGCGCATGTCAATCTCCATGGCGCGGATCGAACACGTCGCGCAATCCGTCGCCGAGCAGATTGAATGCGAGGCTTACGAGCAAAATCGCGAAGCCCGGTATCGTGGCGACCCACCACGAATCGATCAGCACGTTGCGGCCCGAAGCGACCATGAAGCCCCATTCGGGACTCGGCGGTTGCGCGCCGAGCCCGAGAAAGCCGAGCCCCGCGACGGTCAGAATGATGCCCGCCATATCGAGTGTCGCTCGCACGATCACGGACGACATGCATAGCGGCACTACATAGCGCGACAGGATGCGCAGGTTGGACGCACCTTGCAGACGCGCCACCTGGATGAAATCGGCCTGCACGAGCCTTAAGGTTTCGGCGCGAGCCAGGCGTGCATAGGCAGGCCATGCCGTGATGGAGATGGCGATCACGGCATTGGTCACACCCGGTCCCAGCGCGGCAGCGAAGGCAAGCGCGAGCACGATCTTCGGAAAGGCCAGCGCAATATCGGTGATGCGCATCAGCACGTTGTCGACCCAGCCGCCGAAGAAGCCCGCTGTCGTGCCGATCATGAGGCCGATAGGCACCACTACGACGACCACGAGTATCGCTATCGATAGAGTGAGGCGCGAGCCATCGATAATGCGCGAGAGAATATCGCGCCCAAGCTGGTCGGTGCCGAGCCAGTGCGATGGCGAGCCCGGCGGCAGCAGCCGGTCGGGCAGCACTTGGCGCAACGGATCATGCGGCGCGATCCACGGCCCGATGATCGCGACGATCACCAGTGCCAGCAGAATCGCAAAACCGAATACCGATAACGGATTGCCCGCGAAACGCCGCCAACGCCGATAGGCGAGGCCCAGCGCAGCCTGTTGCCGCGACGCGGGGGTATCGGTGAGCAGCCATTGCTTCCACGTGAGGCGCGGGGCATTCATCGGCCAGTCCGGCGTCGAGCGTTCAAGAGGATGAGGCACGTGGGAAGTCTCCGTTGCATCAGCGGGCGCGCGGATCGAACACGCGATAAAGGGCGTCGGTGAGCAGATTCAATGCGATGAAAGTGGCGCCGATTATGAGCGTGCTGCCAAGTACGGCGTTCATGTCCGCATTGAGCAGCGCACCGGTCAGATACGAGCCGATGCCCGGCCACGAGAATACGATCTCGGTCAGCACCGAGCCCTCAAGTAGAAAGCTATACGAAAGCGCAATGACCGTGAGCAGCGGCACCGCGATATTGCCGAAAGCATGCACCCACACGACACGCCGCTCGGGAACGCCTTTCGCGCGCGCCGTCGTGATGTACTCCTGGTTCAATTGATCGAGCATGAAAGAGCGCGTCATTCGGCTCAGATACGCGACGGAGTAATAGCCGAGGATCGCGGCAGGCAACGCTATGTGCGAGAGTGCATTGAGGAAGACCTCCCATTCGCCGGCTATCAGCGAATCGATTAGGAGGCTGCCTGTGCGTACGTCCACCATGCCGTCGAACACCGGATCCAATCTTCCGGGACCCGAGACCCAATGCAGCTTCGCATAGAACAGCAGCAGGCCCATCAGGCCGAGCCAAAAGACAGGCACGGAACTGCCGATCAGCCCCACGAAGCGCGCAACGTGATCGATCCAGCGGTTGTGACGCGTCGCAGCCACGACGCCGAGCGGTACACCGACCAATACGCCTGCGATGGTGGCGAGGGTGGCAAGTTCGAGCGTGGCTGGAAACACCCGCCGGATGTCGTCGAGTACCGGATTGGCCGTCAGCAGCGAGACCCCCAGATCGCCATGCAGTACGGCTTTCACGTAGATCAGCAATTGCACGACAAGCGGCTTGTCGAGACCGAGCTGGATACGCGCAGCGGCATACGCGTTGGCCGACGCGCGATCGCCAAGTATGGCTAGCACGGGATCGATCGGCACCTTGCGGCCAATCACGAACGTGACGGCAAGCAGGCCCGCGAATGTGATGGCGAGCGTCAGCGTCCAGCGCAGGATACGCAGCATCCAGCGCACCCAAGCGTTGCGCGTGGACGCCGCGCGAACGCGGTCGATAGGACTCAACGTTATGGACATGATTCGGACGCCGCGGGCAGGCTACTGCTTTTTCACATGAAGGTACGAAACGAGGTCGTTGATCGGCCCGACTTCGAGGCCGGATACGTCGGGCCGCATCGCGACCTGCGATACCTGCTGAAACATGATGACGAACGGCGAGTGCGCGAGCATTTCCTTTTGCATCGCCACGTAAAGCTGTGCGCGTTTCGCGGTGGACGATTCGGCCAGCGCGGCGTTGGTCTGTTTTGTCAGATCGGGAATGCCCCAAGCGTTGCGCCATGCGAGCATCTTGTACGCGGATTTATCGGAGTTGTCCGGGTTCCACGCGTAGCCCTGCGCATTGCTGTGCGGGTCGATATAGTCGGCGGACCATTCGCCGATGTAGATGTCATGCTGGCGCGCGCGATACTTCGCGAGCGTCTGCTTGTTGTCGCCGGGAATGATTTCGACCTTGATTCCGCCTTGCGCCAGATCGGCTTGTACCGCTTGTGCGATCTCGTTGTACGGATAGGCGCTACGCACGTCCATCGTTACGGCGAAGCCGTTCGGCAGGCCCGCCTTGACGAGCAGCGCTTTCGCCTTGGCGACATCCTGATGGTACGGGTTGCTGTTCAACGCGCCGAGAAAGCCTTCGGGCAGAAACGTCTGGTGAACCTTATAGGTCGTTTTCACGACGTTCTTCTGAATGCCGTTGTAATCGATCAGCCACTTCATCGCTTCCTGCACTTCCGGCCTTGCGAGATTCGGATTCTTCACGTTCAGACCGAGATACAGTAAGGTGGCTTGCGGCACGGCCATCACTTGGACCTTGTTCGACTTCGTCAACGCAGCGAGATCGTCCGGGCTTAGATTGCGCGCCACGTCGGCATCGCCATTTTCAAGCAGCAGGCGCTGGCTCGATGCTTCGGGAACGTGGCGGAGCACGATGCGCTTCATGGCGAGCGGTGTGCGGTAACCGTCGTATCGCTGGAGAATAAGGCTGTCGTTGGCAGTCCATTTGACCAGCTTGTATGCGCCCGATCCCGCCTCGTTCGTGCGCAGCCATTCGTTGCCGAAGTCATTGCCTTTCTGGTGCGACATCAGCAGCTTTTTATCGAGCACGGATGCCGGCCAGGCGCCGAGAACATTCAGTACGAAGGTGGGCGCGTATTTCTGATCGGTGGTGATGCTGACCGTCGTGTCGTCGATCTTTTTGACGTTTTGGAGTGCGTCCTCCTTGGTGAGTCCGATACCCTGCAGCACGGCGGCAGCGCCTTTGTCGAGCAGCACGCAACGCTGGATCGACCATGCGACGTCCTCGGCTCTCAGCGGGTTGCCCGAATGGAACTTGAGGCCCGGGCGGATCTTGAAGGTGAACGTGAGTCCGTCCGAACTGACGTTCCAGGATTGCGCGACGTCGCCGTTGAATTTGGACGGATCTCTCAAGTCGACCCGGACGAGGCGATCGTATGTGTTGGCGACGTATTCTTCGGGCACGAGCTCATAGACTTCGCCGGGATCGAGCGTCGAAAATTCGTCGAGCGTCGTGGCAATGACCAGCATGTCTTTCGGCGTCGCCGCGAACGCGCTGCTTGTCATCGTGATGGAAAATGTCAGCGCGGATGCCACCGCGACCGCTGCCAGCGCATTGCGCAAAACCTGGTTCATACTCGCTCCGCATGTAAAGGAAGAGAACCTGAAACGGACAGCCGAAAACCGATGGGTCACATCAGCTTGAACGGGCCGCTTTCGCTGTTATCGATTACGGGCAGCGCGCGCGAGCCCGGCAATTCGTAATGCCACCATTCGCGTGCGATGTGGTTAAAACCCGCTGCGTGCATGATGCCGAGCAACAGCAGGCGATTGCGCTGCACCGCGTGCGGCAGGCCCGGATGGAAGTGCTCGGAAGCTTTCACCATTTCATCGAAACCCGTGCCCATGTCGAGCGGCTTGCCGTCGCTGTCTATCAGCGTCAGATCGATGGCCGTGCCCCGGCTATGGTTCGAGCCGCGGCCCAGTTCGGCGATATAGGTCGGGTCCGGCAGAAAGTCCCACAGCACCTGTTGCGCTTGCGGCGGACGATAGGCATCGAAGATACGCAACGTCATGCCGGCGCTGTCCGCGAGTTCGACGGCTTTGCGCAATGCAGCTTCGGCCGGTTCGAGCAGTAGACATTGCGCTTCGCGGTAGATCGGCTTGCCCGTGAAGTTGTGCGGCGTTGCATAAACGAGGTCGATCTCCACGCGATGAGTGTCATGCGTGATATGGATCAGGCGGGGGGTATCGGTCATGGCGGTCAAAATTCAAATTGATCCAGATCGCGCTGCAGTTCGCGGTTACGTGCCACGCGCTCGTCGATAGCGGAGCCGAGGCGCTCTACGATCGAAGTCAGCAAGAGATTGAACAGGCACGTGAGCGGCGCTAGCGAGTCCCAGAACTGGCCAACGTCCGTTTTCACTTGCAACAGATCGCAGTTGAAGTCGCGCGCCCAAGGGCAATAGAGATCGGTGACGAGCGCGAACGCGACGTTGCGCTGCGCCGCGGCTTCGCAATAACGGCGCGCGATACGAGAATAGGCGCGCGTATCCGTTACGATCAGATACGGCGCAGCGAACTCCGAGTTCAGTGAATCGACGTACGAGCCCGACATGCCGTCGGAATAGAACACGCGGGGACGCAGGTATTCGAGGTAGCTGAAGAACGCATTGGAGATACCGCGTGTCGATTGAATGCCGACGATATAAACGGCGTCCGCAGTCGCAACGCGCGCTGCGACCCGCGCGAAGGCGTCGCTCTGCGCAAGCTGATAGACGTAGCGCACCGCATCGACTTCGAGTTCCATGGACCGTGCGAGGCCGGGGCCCGGCGGATCGATGTCTTGCGTCTCTCGCACGGTTTGCTGGTCGCGCTCGCTGCGATAGGCATCCAACCGGTCGGTGATAAACCAGGGCCGCGTTTGTGCGCCGCGTAACTCGCGCTTCAGATCATCCAGATTGCGATAGCCGACGCTGCGCAGGAAGCGTCCAACCGAAATGCCGCTCGTGCCTGTTTGCTGCGCAATCTGATCGGCCGTTTCAAGACCGAGCCGATCCAGATTCGCCAGCATGTAGCTGGCAATGCGCTTGGCCGTGGGTGTGAGCGTTGCGAAGCTCTGATTGACGGTATGAGTGAACGCGGTGGACATCGAATCTGCGTTGTTAGTTATCTATCGTGTAATCCTGCGCTGGTAGCTATCTAACAAGGACAATAAAGCAGGCGCTATCTTAATTTTTTAATCGGAAGGGGTGAGTCCATAGTCATGGGTTCGCTGCGCGTTCCGACACAAACGCATCCTGCTCGGTGCAATCGATGCCGGTTTCCCAGCGCGGTTACGGCTACGGCGTACAACACGTGTCAGGCGAAAACCCTGCGCGGATGGGAAAAGGACTTCAAGTCGCTAGCTTCGCCGGACGAGATCCGGTACTTCGCGGGAAGCGACGTCTCGTACGTAACGGTTCGTCGAATAGAGGACCGACGCCATTGGCCGGCGCCGGTCGAAATAGGCCCGATAGAATGAAACAGACTTACTACACGGCGGCAAGCTTGTCCCGGCGAGCGATCGCCACGTGCGCCGCGTGCGCAGCAAGATCGGCATGGTATTCCAGAGCTTCAATCTGTTTCCGCATATGACCGCGCTGCAGAACACCATCGAGGCGCCGATCCATACCTGTCGCGGCGGGAAGCGATCGAACGCGGGCGGGATTTGCTGTCCATGGTCGTCCTTGCTGAGAAGTGCGATCACTACCCGTCGCAATTGTCGGGCGGCCAGTTTTCTCGTCGCCTCAGCACGAGCGCACCCAGCAGTTTCTGCGAGCGGTGCGCGAGGCGATGTAAGCGGGGCGGTGCGTAGCAACCGACTCGCCGCTTCCCTTACGCCGGCGAGTCACTTCTCAATGGTGACGGAACAGCGCGTTCGATGGAGATGGGGTAACGGTCACCGAATGGCCCGACGCCGAGCTGCCGCTCATCGTTCCGCCGATACCCGTCGCTGTAGTCCCACCCATATCGTTTTGTGCCGCGACGCGCGCTTCGGCAGCTTGAAGCCGGGTAGGGTAGGTTGCGTTGTCGCGCTGTGCAGGGTTGTATCCGGCCTTTTCCAACTGAATCAACTGTGCACGAACCTGCGCGCGTGTAAGGGGTTCGTTCGTTGACTGAGCCCACGACATCACCGGCACCAATAACGCAATCGCGGTTGCGATCGTCTTCATGCTCGTTCTCATGATGCGTACCTCCTCGTGTGAAGTGCTGCGATCGAATCTATTCGCAGACGGCACATTCAGATTGGCACGCCATCCTTAAGAAACGGTTAACCGACTACGATTCGTCGGCGAAAATGACATCGATGCCGCTATTGTGCAGCCAGTCGACGTACTCAAGCGCAAGGCCCCGGTCCGTCACTACGGTGTGCACGCGATCCATCGCACCGAAGGTCGCAAACTCGCGGCGCCCGAACTTTTGCGAGTCGGCAAGTAAATAGACGTGTTTTGCCGCGCCGATCATCGCGTGCTTGACATGCAGATCGATGAAATCGGGGTAGGAGATGCCGCCTTCCTTGGATACCCCGCCGGCCGCGAGAAACAACTTATCCGCGAACATGCCTTCGAAAAAGGCTGCCGCCTTTTCCCCCGATACGGCGATCGTTTCCGGCATGAACTGACCGCCCGTGAGCATCACGCGGTTCGATCGTTCGTTGCCGAGCAGCATCGCGATGTTCAGCGCATTGGTCACCACGCGCAACTGCCGCCGCTCGAGTAGGTTCTTTGCCAGTTCGGTCGCCGTCGCACCGCAATCGAGAATCACCGAATCGCCATCCGACACCAACGAAGCGGCCTTGACGCCGATCCACACCTTCGCCGCGCTCGGCTGCAGGTGGCTCACGCCCGTGCCGTCGAACATGTACGACAGCGTCTTCAGCCGCACCAGCCCGTGGACGCGTTCGACAAGGCCGTCGCTTTCCAGAGCATCGACATCCTTGCGGATCGTCGGCATCGACACGTCGAACGTACGCGCGAGGTCGGAGAGCTTGACGGTCTTCAGATCGCGTACCCGCGCGTAGATGCTTTCCCAACGAGTTTTCTGGTCCATCTTGCTTTCCCGGTATGGGCGACGATGCCGCGGCCAACGGGCCCCGGTTGATCGCATCAGGTTTCTGTCGATTATAACGTGACTTTCCAAAAAGAAAGTCGTCGGCCATTGGCGTCCGGGACGGAAACGCTTGAACGTCCCGTATCAAAAGGCTCTCGTGGGCCATCGCTCGGTGCCTCGGGTATTCCCCGATCAGAAATCAACAGAAAGCGCTTGACTCGATGTCGTGCGAAATAGAAACTAAAGACAATCAAACGGAAATATTTGGAAAGTCGATGGAAAATCCATATTCCGCGTCGGACGTCGAGCTAGAGGCGCATGCGCGCGAGATCCGCAAGCGGATCTGCGTCATGAATGCCCGCGCGAAGAGCGGCCACACCGGCGGCGACATGTCGGAAGTCGACATCCTGGTCGCACTCTACTTCCGGGTGATGCGCTATCGCGCTGCGCCGCTCGCTTGGTTCGACCAATTCGTGTTGAGCAAGGGCCATGGCGTAGGCGGTTTGTACTGCTGTTTCGCCGAACTCGGCTGGCTCCCGGAGGACGAACTGTCGACGTATCTTCGCGACGATTCCCGGCTGCCGGGTCATCCCGTGCGCCAGAAGCTGCCGGGCTATGTGACGGTTAACACGGGCGCGCTTGGCCACGGTTTGCCGATCGCAACCGGGCTCGCGCTCGCGAAGCGCCGGCATGCGCAGGGCGGCGATACCGGCCGCGTGTTCGTACTCACGGGCGACGGCGAATTGGAAGAGGGCTCGAACTGGGAGGCCGCGATGGCCGCTAGCCACTTCGGCCTTGGCAATCTCGTTGTCATCGTCGATCGAAATCATCTGCAATTGGCCGACGCCACCAAGAACATCATGAATCCCGAACCGCTGCCGGAGAAATTTGCGGCATTTGGCATGGAAGTGTTCGAGACGAACGGCAATGATCCTGCTGGGCTGTCGCGCCTCATTGAAGCAATGGACTTCGGAAACGGAAAGCCGAAAGCGGTCGTCGCGGAAACCATCAAAGGCCGGGGTGTTTCGTTCATGGAAAACGTGGCGGCGTGGCACCACAAGTTCCCGAACGAGGAAGAATTGGCCATTGCCCTGAAGGAGCTCGACCATGCATGAAGCGGCAGACCTGCGCGACGGAGCCGTAGGCGCATTGACGGAATTGGTCGAGGGCGGCGCCGACGTCGTGGTCATGGTGAGCGACTCCACGTCGACATCCAAGATCGGGCCATTCCAGAAACGCTTCGGCGACCGCGTGATCAATGTCGGCATCGCGGAGCAGAACATGGTCGGCATGGCCGCGGGCATGGCGCTGGGCAACCATGTCGTATTCACCGCGAATGCCGCACCGTTCCTCGTTGCTCGCGCGAACGAACAAGTCAAAAACGACGTCTGCTACAGCCAAACCAATGTGAAAATGCTGGGACTGAACGCGGGCGTTGCATACGGTCCGCTTGCCTCGACGCATCATGCGATCGACGACATTTCGATCATGAGCGGGTTCGGCAATGTTCAGATCTTTGCGCCCTGCGACGCGCTCGAAGCCGCACAGATGGTGCGTTATGCAGCGAGCGTCGACGGTCCGGTCTACATTCGATTGGACAACGCGAAGTTTCCGGTTCTTCATGACGCGGATCACGTCTTCAAGCCGGGTACGCCCGATGTTCTGCTGCGTGGCCCGCAGGGGCCGGAGGCGCTCGGCAGGCGTACGGTGATCGTGGCGCTCGGCTCGGTGGTCGGCGAAGCGTTCGCTGCATGCGAGGCCCTGCAGGCTAGAGGGATTGCGCCGACGCTAGTCAACCTATCGTCGATCCGTCCGCTCGATACCGGTGCACTCGCCGAAGTGCTTTCGGCGCACGATCTCATCGTCACCGCCGAGGAGCATTCGCTTCATGGGGGCATCGGCGCATTGATCGCGATGCAGCTTGCACGTCGTGGGATTGCGCGGCGGCTCGCCACGCTAGGCATAACGGAAGGCGAATTCGCTCGCTACGGCACGCGGGCCGGGATTCGCAAGCATTACGGCATCGATGCTGTCGGGATTGAACAAGCCGTTCTTGCACTGCTGGGCAGCGCCGACGCCCAGGCAGATGCCGCCGCTGCTGCATGAGGCGCACGCTGGCATTGGCTATCGCAGCGGCACGCGCGACGACAACGACAACGACATTCAACCTATCTAGGAAGTGACTAGGAGATGAGTATGGCAACGCAGTACGACGTATCGCTGCGGCACGGTGTCGATTTCGACTTTCGCCTCGATGGAAAAGTCGCGGTCGTAACCGGCGGTCTCGGCGGCATAGCGATGGCGACGAACGAAGCGTTGATCCGAAAGGGCGCGCGTGTGGCGATCTTCTATCCGCGCTTTGAAGAAGACAGAGTCCCGGCAGCGATCGCGGCACTCGGTGCAGAACACGCGGCGGCATTTGCGTGCGACGTCGGCGACGAATCGGATGTCGCGTCGGCCATCGAAGCGGCGGCTGCGCGTTTCGGCGATCTTCATCTGCTAATCAATGCGGCCGGCACGATCACGCTCACTGCGGCAGAGGACGTCACGCTCGAAGAATGGCGCCGCCAGATCGACGTGAATCTGACGGGGCCGTTCCTCTGCTCGAAGCATTTCGCACGGCATGTCTTCGCGCGTGGACATCGAGCGAAGATCATCAACATCGCCTCTCAAGCGGCGACTGTCGCGATCGACAAGCATTGCGCGTACACGTCGGCCAAGGCGGGCTTGATCGGAATGACGAAGACGCTCGCAAAAGAATGGAGCCGGCGCGGCATCACGGTCAATACCGTATCGCCGACCGTCGTGTTGACGCCGATGGGCGCGGCCGCGTGGGAGGGCGAGAAGGGCGAACGCATGAAAGACTTGATCCCTGTCGGCCGGTTTGCCTACACGGACGAAATCGCGGCGGCGATTCTTTTTCTGGCGTCGAACGGCGCGGACATGATCAACGGCGCCGATCTCATGATCGACGGCGGCTACACGATCTACTGATTCAACTGATCGTCATGACGCGGCACGCTCGCGTGAGCGCAATAAACAGGAGACGACCCGTGAGCAAGTCCATCGAAAACAGCGCCGGCGTGCCGCAGCGAGAGTCGATCAAAACGGCGGGCTCGGGGCAATTAAGCGGGCATCGATGGACGGCCGCGCTGTTGGAGCAGGGGCCGCTTATCAGCCTGGTGCTGCTGTGCGCCGTCATGTCGGTGATGACGCCGTCGTTTCTGTCGGTCCGCAATCTCGTGAACGTGCTCGATCAGATCACGGTGCTCGGCATCATGGCGCTCGGCATGACAGCGGTGATCGTGATTGGCGGCATCGATCTATCGGTCGGATCGGTATTGGCGCTCGGCATGATGGCGATGGGGTGGCTCTCGAACCGCGTCGGCATGCCGCTGGTAGCGGCCATTCCCATCAGCATTGCCCTTTGTGCGCTATGCGGGCTCGCCTCGGGCCTGCTGATCGTGCTGGTGCGCTTGCCCGCCTTCATCGCGACGCTCGCCATGATGTCGGCCGCGCGCGGCCTGGCGAACATCATTACCGACGGCGAGCAAATCGTCGGCTATCCGGATTGGTTCACCTCGTTGTCGATCGTCAGGCATTTCGGCTTTCTGTCCGCGACGGTCGGGCTCTTCATCGTGCTTGTGATCGTCGGGTTCGTCGTGCTCAAGTACCGGGTCGCCGGGCGAAGTCTCTATGCAATCGGCGGCAGTGCGGAAGTGGCGCGCCTGGCGGGCATCAAGGTGCACACCATCACCGTCGCCGTCTACGCGTTATGCGGTGCGCTCGCCGGCCTTGCCGCCGTCGTGCTCGCGAGCCGTTTGGATTCATCGCAGCCGAGCGCCGGTACCGGATACGAACTCGACACGATTGCGGCCGTGGTGATAGGCGGAGCGAGTCTCGCGGGCGGCGTCGGCTCGATCGCCGGTACCGTCGTCGGTGTACTGACGATCGGGGTGCTGCGAAACGGATTGAATTTGATTGGCGTATCGCCGTTCGTGCAACAGGTAGTGATCGGCGGAGTCATCGTGCTGGCGGTGGGTGCGGACACACTGCGCCGACGCAACGCCGGTTAGTCGCTGTGCGGGGCGCCACGCGGCCCGGCACACGACGCTTTCGTATTAAAACCATATCCGGAGACTTTCATGAATCGTCGCTTTGCCTGTACCTCGCTGCTCGCGATCGCTGCATCGCTGGGTTTTGCGCTTGCCAGCCCGAGTGCCTTTGCCGGTGATACCAAAACGATCGGCCTCGCTGTTGCGAATCTCCAGGCCGATTTTTTCAATCAGATCAAACAATCGGTCGTCGCTTACGCGAAGCAAAAGGGCGTCAACGTCATTACCGTCGATGCAAAGGGCGACGCGGCCACGCAAGTCAATCAAATCCAGGATCTTTTGACGCGCAATATCGACGCGCTAATCTACATTCCGGCGGGCGCGACGGCGGCCGGTGTGCCGGTGAGGGCGGCGAAATCCGCCGGCGTGCCGGTGATCGCAGTGGATCGCAACGCTCCCGATGCCCCCGGCGATACGTTCATCGCAACGGACAGCGAAGCAGCGGCGGAGCAGCTCGGCAATTGGATCGTCGCGCAGACGAAAGGACAGGGAACGGTAGCGGAACTGCAGGGGCAGCTAGGTACGACACCGGAACTGGCGCGGGAAAAGGGCTTTACGGAGAGCCTCTCGAAGGCGCCGGGTCTGAAAGTCGTCGCTCGCCAATCCGCCGATTGGGCGCAAGACAAGGGCTTTGCGGTCGCGCAAGACATGTTGCAGAAGGACCCGAACATCACCGTGATCTTTGGGCATGCGGATGCGATGGCGCTGGGTGCGGCGCAGGCGGCGAAGATCGCCGGTGTCGGCCACAAGGTGCTGATCGCGGGTTTCGACGGCGATTTCGCTGGTCTGAAGGCCGTGCGCGATGGTGTGATCGACGTGACGATGACGCAGCAGACGCAGCGTATGGGGCGCATGGCCGTGGATTCCGCGCTTGAGTTGATCGCCAAGAAGAAGGTGCCCGCGCAGCAGTTGTTGCCCGCGACGCTGACGACCAAAGCAAACGTCGGGCCGTTCATTACCAACCATCCGTAAGCGCCGGATGATATGACGCGGGGTGCGTGCCGCACCCTTCTAACACCTCGTTCCGTACGGAGGCACGATGAATGCGAGCGAAGCGGCGGTAACCGGCCGCCATGCCGTGGGTGTCATGGTAAGTGGTGACGCCGATTCGATCGCGCATCGCGGATTGATCGTCCGCGGCGTGGCCAAGACCTTTAACCGGAACGTCGTACTGGACGGTATTGATTTGGATGTACGGCCGGGTACGGTGGTCGCGCTGCTGGGCGAAAACGGTGCCGGCAAATCGACACTCTCGTCGATCGTCGCCGGCGCACTGCAGCCCGATCCCGGTTCGCGCATGTTCTGGAACGGCGAGCCGTACGCCCCTGAATCGCCGCGCGATGCGCTCGCGTGCGGTATTGGGTTGATCCATCAAGAAACGAGGCTTCTGCCGGATCTGTCGATCGCCGAGAATGTCTTCGTGGGTCGCTTGCCCCTGAAGCACGGAAAGATCGATCGCCGCGAAATGGTGCGTCGCGCGCAAGAGCAGTTGCATCGCCTAGGTTTGGACGTGCCGGCCACGCGCCTCGTCCGTACATTACGCGTGGCGGCGAAGCAGCAAGTGGAAATCGCGAAGGCGCTGACGCTCGATGCGCGGCTGTTGATTTTGGATGAGCCGACTGCGGCGCTTGGAGGCGCCGAGACCGATCGATTGTTCGAACAGATCGCGATGCTGAAAGCTCAAGGGATGTCGTTCATCTACATTAGTCATCGGCTGGAAGAAATCGCGCGTATTGCCGATCGCATCGTCGTATTGCGCGATGGCCGGTTCATTGCCGATCACGATAGCGCCCTTGTGCCGATCGACACGCTGATCGAACAGATGGTCGGGCGAAACGTCGAACGCCTGTTTCCGAGATTCGAAGCGCCGGGCGAAGGCACGATGCTCGCTGTTGATTCGCTGACCTCCGCGCAGGGCGCATTTCGCGACATTTCGTTTTGCGTGCGGGCAGGGGAGGTATTCGGTATCGCGGGTATCGTGGGGGCGGGACGAACCGAACTCGTGCGCGCCATTGCAGGCGTGGACCCGACGTCGGCCGGAAGCGTCGCGGTAGGCGGGCAGACGGTTCGGCTAAGCGGACCATCGAATGCGATTCAAGCCGGAATCGTCCTCGTGCCCGAAGATCGTAAAGCGCACGGCGTCGTACTCGAGCATACGATCGAGGACAACTTGGCTTATGGCAACCTCGATCGATTCAGCGCTAGGGGCTGGCTCAAGCCGCAGCGAATGCGCGAGTGCGCCACGGAGCTGATCGAACGGCTAGGGGTGAAGGGGCGTCCGCAGCAGCGAGCGGGAGCCCTGTCGGGCGGCAATCAACAGAAGGTCGTGCTGGCGAAATGGCTCGCCCGCGAACCAAAGGTTGTCATTCTCGACGAGCCGACGCGTGGGATCGACGTAGGCGCGCGCGCGGCGATTTACGAAGTAATCGCGCAACTTGCGGCGCGTGGCGTCGCCGTGGTTGTCGTGAGTTCCGATTTGGAAGAAGTGTTGGGACTTTCCCATCGCGTCATGGTGCTTGCGCGCGGCGAATGCAGGGGCGTGCTGCCCCGCGGCGAGGCGAACGGTGTGCGCGTGATGGCGTTGGCAACGGCCTGACGGCGGCAAAACGTTCAACGAACGAAGCCGGCGAAGTCGTCACGGCTTTCCGGAATGCAACGCACACCCCCGGGGTTTTTATAGGGATGTCCTGGCATGCACTATGTGTTGGCTATCGATCAGGGAACGAGTGGAACGAAGGCGCTCATCTTCGACGCAAAAGGATCGATTTGCGCGAAGGGCTTCGAGCCGCTGTCGTGCAGTCATCCTCGCCCCGGCTTCGTCGAGCAGGACCCCAACGCGCTCTATGACTCGGTGCTCCGTGCCGTGCGGCAGTGTTTGCAACGTTTCGACGGTGATGCACGCCGCATCGCCGGCGTGGCGATCTCGAACCAGCGCGAAACGGCCGTGCTGTGGGAGCAGGATGGAACGCCGATCGTCCCAGCGGTTTCCTGGCAGTGCCAGCGCTCGCTCGACATTTGCGAGCGCTTGCGCGAGAAGGGTTTGGCCTCGCACATCGCGGAGCGCACGGGGCTCCTGATCGATCCGTACTTCTCCGCATCGAAGCTCATTTGGCTGCATGAAAACGATGCGAAGGCGCGTGCGGCCATCGACGCGGGCCGCGCGTACTTCGGCACGGTCGATAGTTGGCTGCTGTATCGGATGACGCGTGGTGCCGCCTATTTGACCGATCGCACCAACGCGTCGAGAACGATGTTGTTCAACCTGCAGACGCTCGATTGGGATCGCGAGTTGATTGCCCAGTTTGATTTAACCGCATTGCGCTTACCTGAAATCCGGCCATGCACATCCGATTTCGGCATGACCGATCTCGATGGCGTGCTCGGGACAGCGGTGCCCGTCGTATCGATGATCGGAGATTCGCACGCGGCCGCTGTGGGCGAAGGATGTCTGAAGCCCGGGCTGGCGAAGGCCACGATAGGTACAGGCTCGTCGATCATGATGAACGTCGGCGGATCGCGTCGGATGTCGAGCGACGGCTTGGTCTCCACGCTGTGTTTTGCGACGGCCGATCGCGTTGACTACGCGGTGGAGGGCATCATCGTCAGCGCGGGCTCGACGCCGGCATGGCTGAAGGACAAGCTTGGACTATTCAGCGATTTCACCGCCGCCGAGCAGGCATTTTCCGATTTCGACAACGGCGGCGTGTATCTGATTCCGGCGTTTTCCGGCATCGGCTGCCCGCACTGGAAGTACCCCGGCGGTGCGCAGATCGTTGGCCTGAATTTCTCGACGTCTTGGCAGCATGTGGTACGCGCGGCCTACGAGTCGATTGTCTATCAGATCAAGGATGTTATTACGGTGATGGAACGCGCGGCACAGGTGCCGCTCCTCGAATTGTTTCTCGATGGTGGGCTCGTGCAACGGCCATTTCTTCTGCAATACCTGGCCGACACGCTCGATCGCCCCGTCAGCACGTTGGAAATCGCCGAAATATCGGCATCGGGCGCGGCGACGCTCGGACTGCTTCAGCTCGGTCTGATTGCCGATTTGGATGCCAATCGCAAGGAACGCACGGTGTTGCGGCACGTCGAGCCCGGCGTCGGGCGTGGACGCGCCGCGAGTAACCATGAAACGTGGTTGAAATGGATCGCGCGACTGTAAGCGACTCTGAGCGACTTTAAATGTTCGGCGAACGGAGGCAATGTGAAACGTTTTGAAGGCAAGGTCGTCGTGGTGACCGGCGCGAGCCGCGGAATCGGGTTGGGAATCGCCGAGCGCTTTGTGCGTGAAGGCGCGAAGGTCTGTTTATCCGCAAACGAGCCTAGCGTATCGGATGCGGCAGCTCGATTGCGCGATGCGGGCGGCCATGCAATCGGCATCGAAGTCGACGTGACCGATAAGGCGCAAGTGAAGGATCTCTACGCACAAGTGGCGGCCCAATTCGGCGAAGTCGATGTTTCGGTGCAGAACGCGGGGGTCATCACGATCGCCAAGCTGGAAGATTTGACCGAGGCCGAGTGGGACAAGGTGCTCGCCGTCAATACAAAGGGGGTGTTTCTGTGCTGCCAGGAAGCCGCGACGCGCATGCTCGCCGCCGGTAAGCCGGGGCGGCTGATTAATACGGCGTCGGGACAGGCGCGGCAGGGGTTCGTCTACACGCCGCATTACGCGGCCAGTAAGTTTGGCGTGCTCGGAATCACCCAAAGCCTTGCGAAAGAGTTGGCGCCCACCGGCATTACTGTCAACGCATTTTGTCCCGGGATCATCGAAACGGATATGTGGGCGTACAACGACGAAGCGTGGGGCAAGTTGCTGGGCAACTACCAGCCCGGCGAATTGATGGCCGAGTGGGTTGCCAACATCCCGATGCGGCGAGCCGGAAAGAGCGAAGACGTAGCGGGTTTGGTGACGTTTCTTGCGTCCGACGACGCGGCGTATATCACGGGACAGACGATCAACGTCGACGGCGGCATGTTCATGTCCTGATTCGAAGTGGCGTTCGTCAATGGTCTGAGGCGGAAAAGGCCTAGGGCATTGTCGTAAATGCAACAACCCGGATGTTCTGCAGCAATAGTTACAAGTTTGAAATACGCCTATCGAATGCGCCGAGCTATAGTGGCATCGGACCACGCTACGGATTCGAAGGAGAAAAAATCATGAAGCCTATTGCTCGCATCGTTTCGTCTGCCCTTGCGGCGCTTGCCGTCGGCGCGTCTACTTCGGCGATGGCGAGGGTCGACATCGGCGTCAACATCGGTGTTCCGGCGCCGGTGTATGTCACTCCGGCACCGGTCTACGCGCCGCCGCCGCCGCCCGTTATTTATCAGCCGGGTCCGGTATATGCCCAACCGGCGGTCATCATCGGATGGCATGGCGATCGCTATTGGGACGGCGGCCGCTGGTGGCGCCGCGACGAATGGAACCGTCACCACCGCGGCTGGGATGACGATCACGATCGCGGTCATGGGCGAGGGCACGGCGAGCATCGCGGATGGGACCACTGATCTCCGGCGGTCTCGCATCTGGAGCCGCTGGATCTCGAACGCTGCCAACGGCAGGCAATCAGGGAAGAACTTCGGCGCACGTGTTGGCACTGTCCGCTGAAATCAAAAAAACCGCCTCGGCATAGGCCGCAGGCGGTTTTTTGCGTTAGATAACGCTTCCCTTCGCTTTGCTTGCTCGTCAGCCGGCGGCGCAGCCGCAGCCGCGCAACCGGCAGGCGTGAAACGCAAACCTATTCGGTTGCTTCAGCCATCATCCCGCCGACAACGGTGCTGAACCCGCCGTCGACATGCATGATCTCGGCAGTCACGCCGCTCGCGAGATCCGACAGCAGGAACGCGGCCGCGTTGCCCACTTGCTCGACCGTCACGTTGCGCTTGAGCGGCGCGTTCTGCGCGACGAAATCGAGGATTTTGCCGAAGCCCTTGATGCCGCTTGCGGCCAGCGTCTTGATCGGGCCGGCCGAAATAGCGTTCACACGCACGCCCGTCGAGCCCAGCGAGCCGGCCATATAGCGCACGGAGGCTTCGAGTGCGGCCTTGGCCATGCCCATCGTGTTGTAGTTCGGGACAACCCGTTCGGCGCCGAGGTACGAGAGCGTCAGGAGCGACGCGTTTTCCGACAGCATCGGCCGCGCAGCTTTGGCTAGCGCGGGGAAGCTGTAGGCAGAAATATCGTGCGCAATACGGAAGTTCTCGCGCGTCATGCCATCGAGAAAATCGCCGGCGATCGCCTCGCGCGGCGCGAAGCCGATCGAGTGAACGAGGCCGTCCAGCTTCGGCCAGTGTTCGCCCAGCGAGACAAATAGCGCGTCGATTTGCGCGTCGTCGGCCACGTCGCAGGGAAACACGAGTTCGCTGCCGAATTCAGCGGCGAATTCGGTGATGCGGTCTTTAAAGCGGTCGCCGACATAGGTGAAGGCGAGCTCCGCGCCTTCACGCTTGCAGGCTTGCGCGATGCCGTAAGCGATCGAGCGGTTCGACAGCAGACCGGTCAGCAAAATGCGTTTTCCAGCGAGAAAGCCCATGAATTCTCCTAGTGTGATCGGTGCCTGGCGCCGTGCGCGCAGTCGCTGCACGGCGGTGGCGGGTACGAGTTGGGTAGAATTCTCTCACATTGCCACTCCCAATCTACCGATGACCGTCACGACGACGATAGGCCGGCGCCCGCACGCGCTGGGAAACGCCCGTAAGGTTTTTGCGTGGCGCCTGCTGCTCGCGCTCGGATTCGTCCTTGCGTGCGGCGCAGCGCGGCCGGCTTTGGCGGTCTATGCGATTGCGCAATTCGGCGAGCCGAAGTACCCAGCCGGTTTCAAGCATTTCGATTACGTGAACCCCGATGCGCCCAAAGACGGCACGCTCGTCCTTGCGAATCCGAACCGGCTCACGAGCTTCGATAAATTCAATCCGTTCACGATGCGCGGCAATTCCGCACCGGGCATCGGCATGCTGTTCGAAAGCCTGACGACAGGCAGCTTGGATGAAGTCGCGTCCGCCTATGGCCTACTGGCCGACGACATCCGCATCGCGCCCGATCGTCTCTCGGTGACCTTTCACTTGAATCCGCATGCGCGTTTCTCGAACGGCGATCTCGTGACGGCCGAGGACGTCAAGTACTCGTTCGATACGCTCAAGAGCCCGAAGGCCGCGCCGCAGTTCTCGGTGTTCTACGGCGACATCGCGCGCGCCGTCGTCGTTGATTCGGCGACGATCCGCTTCGAGTTTCGCCAACCGAACCGCGAGCTGCCGTTGATCACGGGCGGGATCCCGATCTTTTCGCACAAGTGGGGGATGAAGCCTGACGGCACGCATGTGCCATTCGACGAACTGGCATTCCAGGAGCCGATCGGCAGCGGTCCCTATGTCATCGATCATTACGACGACGGGCGCACGATTACCTATCGGCGCAATCCTGCGTATTGGGGCGCGGCGCTGCCCGTGCGCGTCGGCATCAATAACTTCGAGCGCATCACCTACAAGCTTTATGCCGACAGCACGGCACGGCTCGAAGCGTTCAAGGCGGGCGAATACGATGCGCTCGTCGAGTACATTGCACGGAACTGGGCGCGGCGCGACGTCGGCAAACGCTTTGATAGCGGGGAACTCATCAAGCGCGAATTTCGCCAGCACAACGGAGCGGGCATGCAGGGCTTCGTGATGAACTTGCGGCGGCCGCTGTTCAAAGATGTCCGCGTGCGCAAGGCACTTGATCTTGCTTTCGATTTCGAATGGCTGAACCGGCAGTTGTTTTTTGGCGGCTACACGCGGCTCGACAGCTATTTCGCCGATAGCGTTCAGCAGGCAACCGGCATGCCTAGCGCAGGCGAGATCGCGATTCTCAACCCGTTGCGTGCACAGCTCGATCCCTCGGTATTCGGGCCTATGACCGTGCAGCCGAACACCGATCCGCCGGGTTCGCTCCGCGCCAATCTGCTCAAGGCCAGAGCATTGCTGACGGACGCGGGTTGGACTTATCGCGACGGGGCGCTGCGCAATGCGAAAGGCGAGCCTTTCAGGTTCGAGATTCTCGACGATTCCGGTGCGTCGATGGCGCCCGTTGCAAGCGTCTACATTCGCAGTTTAAAAAAGCTCGGTATCGACGCGACGTTCCGCACGGCGGATTTCGCCCTGATTCAAAAGCGCTACGACGCGTTCGACTTCGACATGACTTCGCTGCGCTATCCCGATGTGCAGGTGCCGGGGACAGAGGAAATCGCTCGCTTCGACAGCAAATCGGCCGACGAGCACGGCTCCGACAACCTGATGGGCCTTAAATCGCCGGCCGTCGACTCGATCTTGCACACGCTCGTGCGTGCGCAGACGCGCGAACAACTCGTCGACGCCGCGCGTGCGCTCGATCGCGTATTGATGCACGGCTATTACGTCGTGCCACACTGGTACAGCACGACGCATCGGGTCGCCTATAAGCGCGCGCTGCGTTATCCGGCGACGCTGCCGCTGTACTATTCGGCGGAAGATTGGATCGTCTCGACATGGTGGCTCGCGCCTTCATCGGCGAGCCAAAACCAGACCGCGCCGCATTGAAGGTGACGGCGGCGCCACACGCGCGGGCCGTTTTTCGATTGCTCTTCGCTCATCCACGGGTACTCGATTATGTGGAGCTACATTCTCAAGCGACTGCTGCTGATGATTCCGACGCTCATCGGCGTCCTGACGGTGACGTTCGCCGTGATCCAGTTCGTGCCGGGCGGGCCCGTCGAGCAAGCGGCTTACGAACTGCGCAAAGGGACGCAAGACGGGCAACACATGCCGTTCGGCTTGCGTGCGCATTCGGGCATCGATGAGCGGCAGCTCGCTCAGATCAAGGCGCTGTACGGCTTCGATAAGCCGCCGCTCACGCGCTATTGGCTCATGCTGTCGCGCTTTGCGCGCTTCGATCTCGGGCAAAGCTACTTCCATCATCAAAGCGTCTGGTCGCTCGTCGTCTCGAAGCTGCCGGTGTCGATCAGCATCGGTTTGTGGACGTTCTTTCTCACCTACTTGATTTCGGTGCCGCTCGGCATTGCCAAGGCCGTGCGCAACGGCTCGCCGTTCGACGTCGCGACGAGCCTCGTCGTGCTCGTCGGCTACGCGATTCCGGGTTTCGTGCTGGGCGTGCTGTTGCTCGTGCTGTTCGGCGGCGGCTCGTTTCTGCAGATCTTTCCGCTGCGCGGCTTGGTATCCGACAACTTCGCGCAGCTGAGCCTTGGCGGCAAGATCGTCGACTATCTCTGGCATATCGCGCTGCCCGTGACGGCATCGGTCGTCGGCAGCTTCGCGGTCATCACCATGCTCACGAAGAATGCTTTTCTCGACGAGATCAAAAAGCAGTACGTACTGACCGCACGCGCCAAAGGCTTGAGCGAGCAACGCGTGCTCTGGAAGCATGTGTTTCGCAACGCGATGCTGCCGCTCGTCGTCGGTTTTCCCGCGGCGTTCATCGGCGCGTTCTTCACGGGCAGTCTGCTGATCGAGACGTTGTTTTCCCTCGACGGGCTCGGGCTGCTCTCGTATGAGTCGGTGGTGCGCCGCGACTATCCCGTTGTGCTCGGCACGCTGTACATCTTCACGCTGATCGGGCTTGCGACGAAGCTGCTGTCGGACCTGTGTTATGTCTGGGTCGATCCGCGCATTCAATTCGAACAACTGGAGCGCTAACGTTGAGTCAAGTTCGCCCTCGTACCGGCGCCGATGCGCAACGGCGCAGCGAGCTGCCGAGCGTGCTCGCGTCACCTTCGCCGATGCGCCGCGTCTGGCGGCGCTTCAAGGCCCATCGTCTCGGCTATTGGAGTCTCGTGCTGTTCCTCGTCGCATTCGCCGCGAGCCTGGCGGGGCCGCTATGGTCGAACGATAAGCCGCTCGTCGTGCGTTATGCCGGGCATGTGTACTTTCCGATTGCGAAGACGTATGCCGAAACCGTCTTCGGCGGCGATTTTCCCGCGCCGGCCGATTACCTCGACCCGTACGTGCGGCGCCGCTTCGCACTGCCCGGCAATTTCGCGATTTATCCGCCGAATCACTATTACTACGACACGCTCAATTACTTCTCGCGCGAGCCCAACCCCGCGCCGCCTTCGCACGAGAACTGGCTCGGCACCGACGCGCAGGGGCGCGATGTCTTCGCGCGGCTGCTGTACGGCTTTCGCGTGTCGGTCGAATTCGCGCTGGTGCTGACGCTGATCGGCAGCGTGCTTGGCGTCCTCGCGGGCGCGGTGCAGGGCTATTTCGGCGGACGCATCGATATCGTGGGGCAGCGGTTGATCGAAATCTGGAGTGCGTTGCCGGAACTCTATCTGCTGATCATTTTTGCGTCGATCTTCGAGCCGAGCCTCGTACTGCTCGTTGTTTTGCTCTCCTTGTTCGGCTGGATCGGCTTATCCGATTACGTCCGCGCCGAGTGCCTGCGCAATCGCGCGCAAGACTACGTGCGCGCGGCGCGCGCGATGGGGCTGTCGAACTGGCAGATCATTTGGCGTCACGTGTTGCCGAACAGCATGACGCCCGTCATCACGTTCCTACCGTTTCGCATGAGCGGCTCGATCCTTGCGCTGACGAGCCTCGACTTTCTCGGCCTTGGCGTGCCGCCGCCAACGCCCAGCCTCGGGGAATTGCTCGCGCAGGGCAAAGCGAATCTCGATGCCTGGTGGATTTCGCTCTCGACCTTCGGCGTGCTGGTCGCGACGCTCCTGCTGCTGACGTTCATGGGCGATGCGCTGCGCAATGCGCTCGATACGCGTATTGCCGATGCGATGCGCGCCGGAGGCAATCAATGACCGCCGCTTCGGTCATCGAGGGCGTGCATTCGAGCGGCGCCGCGCCCGCTGAGCCGCTGCTCGCACTCGAGCATTTGCGCGTGGCATTCGGCGAAACGGTCGCCGTCGAAGATCTGACGTTTGCAATCGGGCAGGGCGAGCGCGTCGCGCTCGTCGGCGAATCCGGGTCGGGCAAAACCGTGACCGCGCTCGCGATGCTGCGGCTGCTGCGCGATGCGCAAGTGAGCGGGGCCGTGCGCTTTGCGGGCGAAGATCTGCTCGGCAAGAGCGAACGGGCGATGCGGGGCCTGCGCGGCTCCCAGATCGCGATGATCTTCCAGGAGCCGATGACCGCGCTCAATCCGCTTTTTACCGTGGGTGAGCAGATTGCCGAAACGATCGTCGCGCACGAGGGCGTATCGCCGCAGCAGGGCCGCTTGCGTGCCGTCGAGTTGCTGGCGCGCACGGGCGTGACCGAACCGCATAAACGCGTGCTCAGCTATCCGCACCAACTCTCGGGCGGCCAGCGCCAGCGCGCGATGATTGCGATGGCGCTCGCTTGCCGTCCACGGCTTTTGTTGGCGGACGAGCCGACGACCGCGCTCGATGTCACGATCCGCGCGCAGATCGTCGATCTGCTGCTCGAAATCCAGCGCGACGAAGCGCAAAAGCGCGGCATGGCGGTACTGTTGATCACGCACGATCTGAATCTCGTGCGACGTTTCGCGCAGCGCGTCGCGGTGATGGAGCGGGGCATGCTCGTCGAGAGCGGTCCCGTCGAGCAAATCTTCAAGGCGCCGCAGCACCCCTATACGCAGCGGCTGATCGCGAGCCGCCCGCAGCGTCACGTGATCCCTGTACTGCCGATCGCCCCGGTGCTGCTCGAGGCGCGCGATGTCTCCGTGTCGTTCCCGGCGAAGGCACCCGGCGTGCGCGGATGGTTCCGTTCGGCCCGTTTCGAGGCCGTGTCAAACGCCACGCTAAGCGTGAGACAGGGCGAGACGCTTGGTGTCGTCGGCGAATCGGGCTCGGGCAAATCGACGCTCGCCATGGCATTGCTGGGATTGCAGCGTGCCGCGCATGGCTCGATCGAATTTCAGGGGCGGCCGCTGTCAAGCTACGGCGGACGCGAAAAAACCCTGCTGCGCTCGAACATGCAGGTTGTCTTTCAAGATCCTTTCAGTTCGCTGTCCCCTCGCCAGACGATTGAACGGATTGTCGGGGAAGGGCTCGCGTTGCACCGGCCCCAATTCGACGCCGCGGCGCGGCGCGACAAGGTGATCGCTGTCCTGCACGAAGTGGGGATTGATCGCACGGCGCTCGCGCGGTATCCGCATGAATTCTCCGGCGGGCAGCGCCAGCGCATTGCCATCGCCCGTGCACTTGTGCTCGAGCCGCGCTTGCTCGTGCTCGACGAGCCGACGAGCGCGCTCGACGTCTCCATTCAGCAGCAGGTGCTCGCGCTGCTGGCGGCGCTCCAGCACAAATACAACCTCGGATTCGTGTTCATCAGTCACGACTTGGCGGTGATCGGCGCGATGGCGCACCGCGTCGTCGTCATGCAAAACGGGGCGATTGTGGAAACAGGCGACACGGAAAGGATTTTCTCAAAACCCGCCCATCCGTATACGCAAAAACTCCTGCGAGCGAGCCTGCAAGAGTGAAACAAGGCGAAGGCGACGGTCCCCGATTGTTTTTATTAATTTGTTTTGACATTCGGTAACATCGTGGCTAGTATCGACCAAACTTTTCGCAATTCCCTGATTCTTAAGCAAAACCTACCGACCAATGCAGCACCGATATTTCCCCCAGGCTTGTACGCGCGTCGTCGCCGGGATGTTCATTGGCGTGTTGATGACGGCAACAGCCGGCGCGTTCGCAGACGAAACAAACAGTTCCCAGCAGATTGCCTCTCCCACCTCAGCTCAAATCGAATCGAGCGTGCCGTCTTCTTTTCTCGCTTCCGCGCACTCGGCCGAACCGGCTACGACGAGCGGCCGCGCCAAGGCCTTTCTGTCGGGCGTGGCGGGCAAGGCGGGGGACGTCGTCGTGGGCGCGCTCAATATGATCGGCGTGCGCTACCGCTGGGGCGGCAGCTCGCCTGATTCCGGGCTCGATTGCAGCGGCTTCGTGCGCTACGTCTTCCAAGATACGCTGGGCATGGCTTTGCCGCGTCGCGCGGAGGAAATGAGCCGCGTCGGCGAAAAGGTTCGGATGGCCGATCTGAAGCCGGGCGATCTCGTGTTCTTCAACACGATGCGCCGTACGTTCTCGCATGTCGGCATCTACATCGGCGGCAACAAGTTCGTGCATTCGCCTTCGACTGGCAGCACGATCCGGGTCGACGATCTGGACGACGGCTACTGGGAAAAGCGTTTCACCGGCGCACGCCGGATCGAGACGCAGTTTCAGGTCAACGGCGACGATCTCCGCAAGCGCGTGAGTGCAACGTTAGGCACCGAAGGCAACGTGGGCGGCAATTGACGCGAACTGCCGCGGCGTGAGGGTGTTGATGCCCTCCCTGCGCTACGGCGTTCGAGTTAATTAGGATCGGGGGGCGGAGCAGCGCCTGTGTCGGCCACGTTGGCGATGCGAGGAGCAAATACCCGAGGAGGCTCAATCGACATCAGTCCGTTGTCCCACTCCTCCGAAATCTTGCCAAATAGTTCTGGCACGATACGGTCCCGATGCGTGTTCAATGACTGTCGCATCGCAGAGCCTATTCGCTCCAGTACGTCCTCCGGACGTTGCACAAGGCAGACATTGCGGCCGAATTCCACGAGTTCCTTACGCGTCGGATAGGTGCGGGCCTTATTCAGCTTCAAAGCCATTGTCCGATCGGTTAGCGTCCGGCCGGACTGCGGGTCACGGATCGGGTAGACCGATGTAGTCACGACGTCGTAAAGCGGCGATAGCCTTGGAGCACCGGATTGCGGATGCGCATAAACCAGTCCGAAGTTCTTCAGGTGCGCGTCACCGTTGCGCACCGCAACCGACAGCGCCACATACTCGAATAGCCGCGCAAGGCTCTCGATGCGGTTTTCTCCGCAGTACAGTCCGATCAGCTTCGCCAACTGTTCGTACGATCCTTCATATTTCCTGTCTGCCGATCTGAGGGTCATCGTCGCCATGTCCTCAAAACCAAGCTGCCATTTGTCGGGGCCATGCAGATCGAAACGTCGCATCACGAACAGGCTTCCATCCTCGGAGAGCCAGAAATCCGGCACTTCGATTCCCGCGATCTTCGCAGCATCCATGCAAAGAAACTCGTTCTGCGCGAGATCGGGGTAATCCTCTCCGGCTGCCTTGACGATCAAATCTGGCGTGATCGCCGTGACCTTTTCCGCAATGGGATGTGATGTGTCACCGAACTCTCTGATGTCGGCGTCGTCGAGCGCATCGGCATCCGGCAGCATGATCTTCGGTTGAAAGCCGCTAATACCAGAGCGCAGGTAAACGTCCACCAGGAACTCGAACAGTTCCTCGCTCGCACCCGAGCGCAGCAAGGTCTTGAGGCCAACCTCCGCACGCATCGGCATGATCTCCTCGTCGGGCTTCCTGTACCGCAGCCGACCAATCTGGTTCTCGCCCGTGAGGGCAAGCAGACGCATATCGTCGAGGTCGACTACCTTGGCAAACCGCTCACGAAGCTTGTCCAGCAAGAACCCTTCAGGTCGATTCATCGCAAAGACGGAGGGCAATGCCGTCTCCGCATAGCTTTGCGCGCGGATCGGCATGAGCAGGGAAACCTCGCGGCTGCGTTCCGCGGTCTGATAGTTGAACGCGAACCGCGATTCCTTCACCAGCTCGCCCGCATCGCCCTGAGGCGTGGCCACAATCAGCCGCTTGATTTTGTCGTTACTCATCGCGAAGCATTTCCCTCATCTGGTCATAATCGGGCCGCTCCGACACGATCGACAATCCTTTACCCAGTGCGCCGAGCGCGCGCATGATGGTATGTAGGCCGACGTTCTCGCCGCGCTCCAGTTGCACGATCGTCTCCCGACGCACGCCAGCGTGCTGGGCAATCAAGTCTTGCGATTTCTTTAGCTTTTTCCGCTCCGCGCGAAACAGGCGCCCGAAGTCAACAGGCGTCAAAGCTGCTGTCAAAACGTTATCCATAACTAACATTATTGCTCGTCATTGGATGAATGTTAGTCATAGCGCACATTTTATTCAAGCGCTTTCTGCCGGGCGGGCTTTTCTGTCTCTGCTTCGCCGATGTCTTCCTGCGTTCACCCACCGCAGCGGAGCGCAGCTGGGAGCTGCCTCTCTTTCCCGTCAAGCCTGTACCGAGTCTCTATTCGAGCCTCCACGGCGCCCTCCCGCCCCATCGGGGCGGGACCCGCTCACGCCGCTGCTGCCGTGCCCGGACGGTGCTCGGCCAGCTTGCGCTGTAGTTCCGGATAAAGCCGCGCTACCGCTTCTTCGCCCGCGAGAATCGCGGCATTGCGCTGCGTGAAGTCGCTTCCGCTCATTGCCGCTAGATTTGGCCGAATGACGAAGTCGGCGTATTTCTCGAGTTCGTAGGTCTTGATCGTCTGGCCCATGATCGTGAACGTCTGCAACAGCACGTCGAACGAGCTTTGCGTCAGTGCCGTTTCCGGATCCGCCGAGATATCGACGGCGATGACGAAATCGGCGCCCATTTTGCGGGCGAACGAGGCCGGCACGGGGCTCACGAGTCCGCCGTCGACATACTCGTGTCCGCCGATCTTGACCGGCTCGAAAATCGACGGGACGCTGCACGACGCCCGCACGGCCGTGCCGGTATCGCCGCGCTGGAACAGAATCGGCTGGCCGCTGCGCAGATCGGTGGCGACGATGCCGAGCGGCCTGACCATTTTCTCGATCGGGCGGTTGTGCAGCGTCGTATTGATGTAGTTCTGTAAAGCCACGCCTTGCAGAAAGCCGCGCGTGCGAAAGGGCATTGCCCAATCGCTGATCGACGCTTGATCCATCGTCAAGGCCAGCTTGTTGATTTGCAGGCCGCTCATGCCCGAGGCATAGAGCGCGCCGACGACCGAGCCGGCGCTCGTGCCGCAGATGAGATCCGCTTTCAGTCCACGCGCCTCGAGCGCCTTGATGACGCCGATATGGGCAAAGCCGCGTGCGGCGCCGCCGCCGAGCGCGAGAGCGATGCGCGTCGGCTTCGGTGGCGTCTCCGGCAGCCTGGGCTCGGTACTCGATTCGGTCGGCTTGATGGCGGGCGATGCGCAGGCCGCGAGCAGAGCCGATGCGCATGCAACGGAAAATCCGCGGCGGGTGAGGCGGGGGAAAGACGGTTTCAACGGGTATCTCCTGCGGCGCGCCGTTCGGCGCGCATCGATACGCCGGGTGCGAATCCATGCACGCGGCACGCCGGCCGGAAGGTGGCGCGCGCACATCATACGGCAAAGCGAAAGGGCCTAGCGGCCTCGCGCGGGCTTCACCTGCCGTCCGGGCAGGGCGGCGCGGCGGTTATAATCGCCGTTTACTTTCCGTTCGCTCGACGGTATGCCGCTCGGTATTCGATGCGCGCCGTCCCGCCCCCGACGCTATCTATGACCACCGTCCGTACTCGTTTCGCTCCAAGCCCCACCGGATTCATCCACCTCGGCAACATTCGCTCCGCGCTTTACCCGTGGGCGTTCGCACGCAAGATGAAAGGCACGTTCATCTTGCGTATCGAGGATACGGACGTCGAGCGCTCAACGCCGGAATCGGTGAACGCGATTCTCGAAGGCATGGCATGGCTCGGTTTGGATGTCGACGAAGGCCCGTTCTATCAAATGCAGCGCATGGACCGGTATCGGGAGGTCATCGCGCAGATGCTCGACCAAGGGCTCGCGTATCGCTGCTATATGTCGATGGAAGAACTTGAAGCGCTGCGCGAGCGGCAGCGCGAGGCCGGCGAAAAGCCGCGCTACGACGGCACGTGGCGGCCCGAGCCGGGCAAGACGCTGCCGGCCGTGCCGGCCGGCGTCGAGCCCGTGATTCGCTTCAAGAACCCGCTGGAAGGCGTCGTTGCCTGGGACGATGCCGTCAAAGGCCACATCGAAATCTCGAACGACGAACTCGACGATCTCATCATCGCGCGGCCCGACGGTACGCCCACGTATAACTTCTGCGTGGTGGTCGACGATCTCGATATGGGCATCACGCACGTGATTCGCGGCGACGATCACGTCAACAACACGCCACGGCAGATCAACATCCTGCGCGCGCTCGGCGGGCAGACGCCTGTCTATGCGCATTTGCCCACCGTGCTCAACGAAGCGGGCGAGAAGATGAGCAAGCGGCACGGCGCGATGAGCGTGATGGGCTACCGCGATGCCGGTTATTTGCCCGAGGCCGTGCTCAACTACTTGGCCCGCCTCGGCTGGTCGCACGGCGATGCCGAAATCTTTTCGCGCGAGCAGTTCGTCGAGTGGTTCGACCTCGACCATTTGGGCAAATCGCCTGCGCAGTACGATCACAGCAAGCTCAATTGGCTCAACAATCACTACATCAAGGAAGCCGACAACGCGCGGCTCGCTGAGCTCGCCAAGCCGTTCTTCGCCGAGATCGGGATCGACGAGGCAACGCTGGCTCAGGGCGCCGACTTGGCGTCGGTCGTCGCGCTGATGAAGGACCGGGCGTCGACGATCAAGGAGATCGTCGAGAACGCGGCGATGTTCTATCGCACGCCGGCACCGGAGGCGGAATCGCTTGCGCCGCTGCTGACCGATGCGGTGCGGCCGGCGCTCGCGGAACTCGCGAATGCCCTGCGCGGTTGCGAGTGGACGAAGGAGGGCGTGTCGGCCGCGTTCAAGGCCACGCTTGCCGCGCACAAGCTCAAGATGCCGCAGCTTGCGATGCCCGTGCGCTTGCTCGTGGCCGGCACGACGCATACGCCCTCGATCGATGCGGTGCTCGTGCTGTTCGGGCGCGAGTGCGTCGTAGGGCGCATCGAAGGCGGGGTGGCTGCTTGACGCGTTTGACCTCGTCGACCGGTTCGATGTGTTCGACGGTCGAACGCTCGAGCGTCGTCTTCATGGAAACATGAGGAATTTGCGACGAGGGTATTTACAAGCTGGAAAGGGGCTTATACAATCTCGTTTCTGTTCTGCAAGGGGGTATAGCTCAGCTGGGAGAGCGCTTGCATGGCATGCAAGAGGTCAGCGGTTCGATCCCGCTTACCTCCACCAAAACATGGTCCGCAGACAGTCGCAGTAATCCGAAAAGCCTTGAGAGATCAAGGCTTTTTTCGTTTCGTGCGGTTCCGTAGAATTCCCGTCGATTCCCAGTGTTCCCCCGCGTTTGCGCCTGCCCGAAGTTCCCCGGCGTCTCTGAGCCGTGGCGTTTGTTCATAACTGAGCGCTGTTCATAAACCGCCTGCTGCCAAAGCTCAACGCGCAACGGTTTGCGGTGGACGATCTATCGTGGTGGCAGCCGTCGAATACGGCTTGCGTGACCGTCAACGGGAACAGAAAGCGTACGACATTCGCGCACTCTCAATCCATGGAAACAAGCAACGAATCGCCTAGCAAACCCATATGTTTGAGTTTGGCACGCAACACGTTTCGAGAAATGGACAGCGCACGTGCCGCGCGGACTTGATTGCCGGCATGCTGGTCAAACGCTGTCGTGACTATCAGCCGCTCGAGGGTGTCGTAAAGATCCGCCTGCTCATGGGCAAGGATCTGTCTCAAGATGCGCTGCATGGTTTCCAGCAACGCTTGCGGTCCGGCATTCTGCAGCGACGCACCAGGATCCTGCAGTGTGCCTTGCGAGAGCAGGCGCAAGTCGTTCGCTTCAATATGCCCGGTGCGGCTGACGATCAGTGCATAGTGAACCACGTTCTCGAGCTCACGGATATTTCCCGGCCAGCCGTAGGACATCAGCAACAATTCCGCTTGGGGCGTGAACGTTACATCGGCGAGTCCCAGCTTCTTCCCGTAAATATCGGCGAAATAGTGCGCGAGAGGCATGATGTCGCCGGGGCGCTCGCGCAGCGGTGGCAGAATCACCGGCGCCACGTTGATGCGGTAGAACAGATCCGCCCGAAAACGCCCGGCCTGCACCGCTTTTGCAAGGTCCACATTGGTCGCGGCGATCAGCCGGACGTTGACGGGCACCGGCGCACGCGCACCGATACGCACGACTTGACGTTCCTGTAAAACGCGTAGCAGCTTGACCTGTAGCGAGAGCGGCATATCGCCGATTTCATCGAGAAACAACGTCCCGCCATTGGCCGTTTCGAACCAGCCGGCGCGCGCTTGGCTAGCGCCGGTAAACGCGCCGCTCTCATGGCCGAACAGTTCTGCATCGATCAGCGTCTCGCTGAACGCACCGCAATTGACAGCGACAAACGGCCCCGTGCGGCCGCTGCACGCGTGAACATGCCGCGCCACCAGTTCCTTGCCCGTGCCGGTTTCGCCGATGATCAGCGCCGTGACGTCGCTCGCGGCCACACGTTCGACATTCGCGAGCAATGCCTCGGAGCGCGGGTCATTGAAGACCATCGCCTTGGCGCGAATGGACAGCGTCATGTCGCCGTTATCGGGGAACTTCAGCAGTCTGCGTTCGGGGGAACGGGGTGAATCGCTCATGATCGTGGCCTTGGAGTGTTGCATAGTATTAAACGATCTGGCCTCAAATTGAAAACCGAATATCGGATAACGATATGCGTGCACGAATTTATTTGCATATCTGCATATCTGGATTTAGTGAATTCGGGTCGCGCGCAATACCCTTGATACCCACACTGTTTTTTCTCGAACAGCGCTATTACATCAACTGTTGCTGCGTGAACAGTCCATGCATCTTTGTGCGCCGGGTTTGTTGCACGGCGTAAGGCGCATGCATGGTACGGGCTTTGCTCGAACGCATTGCAGCCCGCACGGCAGTGCGACGTGCGACGTGCGAATCCTCTTTTCTACGTTCCCCAATCTCACAACATGAATTGCTTCTATCGATATCTGAAATCGCCTCGCATCCGGATGCATGCGCTTGCTGTTTTAGCCTTGAGTTCGCTTGTGCCTGGCGGCTTATCCTTGGCGGCGGAGCCGCAACCCAGTGTCATCCGTTTCGGCGTATCCGATTCCGGGGTGGGCAATCCGCCGCGCATTGTCAGCGGTTGGACCGCCGTCGCACAGACGAGGGGATTCATCGAGGACGAGTTTCGCAAGGATGGCATCAAGGTCCAGTGGGTCTTCTTCAAAGGTCAGGGACCGGCGGTCAACGAGGCGTTGACCAACAACCAATTGGACTTTACGACGCTGGGCGATCTGCCGTCGATCATCGGCAGGTCGGTGGGCATCGATACGCGCATTGTGTTGATGACCGGCAGCAGTGGGAGTGCCTACGTCGCCGTGCGTCCGAACTCCGGCATTCGCACGATCGAGGACTTGCGGGGCAAGCGGATATCGTTCTTGAAGGGCACCGCATCGCAACTGGCGGCGAACCGGATACTTGCGGCGCACGGTCTGACCGAGAAAGACCTGCGCATCGTCAATCTCGATCCAGGCGAGTCAGTGGCGGCGTTCAGCTCCGGCGAACTGGACGCGATCGTCGGCGGCGTGAAGATGCTGACGCTGCGCGACAAGGGACTGGCGCGCATCGTCTATAGCTCGAAGGGCGATCCGGCGATCAGCAGTCAAGGCCACGTTCTCGTTAGTGCACGCTTTGCACGGCAATACCCGCAGATCACGCAACGCGTGGTCACCGCCCTTGTGAAAGCCGCGGCGTGGGCCTCCGACGAGCGGCATCGCGATCAGTTGATCGATCTCTGGGCGCAGGCCGGCAGCATCACGGCAGCGAATTACCGCGAGGAGTATCAGGGAACGCCGCTCACCCTGCAGCTCTCGCCGGTGCTCGATCCGTATGTGATCGCGCGCGATCAGCAAGCGGTAGACGACGCATACCGCTTCCGCCTGATCCGCAAGAAGTTCGACGTCGGCGCATGGGTCGACCCACGCTATCAGGCAGCAGCGCTCAAGCAACTCCAACTCGAACACTACTGGCCTGCGGAAGACGCAAAAGGGCGCGTAATCGCCGCGAACTAATAGGCGCACGCACTGAGACCCCGGCATTCGATCGCAAGGCTGATAAGCAATCATTCGGGCATGCAAAAGCGGTTGCGCCAATCGAAGCAGCATTAACACCGAAGCTGTTGGCCGGCGAGCAGCAATCGAAGTCCAATGCCGTAATTGAACGATAAATAAAGGCTGAGCACGCATGGCATGCATCTCGCTTTAATGAAGACGCAGAGCCGCCGCACCAGACACTTTCATGTTCAGCCGAGGAATCATAAATGAGTAATCGCATCAAGCAACTCCAGCAACGCGATAAGACTTCACGTTCGGCCGCCGTCAAGGCGCGACTCGACTATCCCGTGATCGATAACGACGTGCATACCGTCGAATTCGGTCCGCTGCTCGAGGACTACATTGCGCAATACGGCGGTCCGAAAATTGTCGACGAATTCCGCAGTCATCTGAATCGCGGCCTGAACTATGCGACGAGCGCATGGTACGACTCGTCGCAACAGGAGCGACGTGACCGGCGCTTCCATCGGCCGGCGTTCTGGATTCTGCCGACCAAGAACGCCTACGATCTCGCCACCGCATCGCTGCCGGCCCTGCTCGCCGAACGGCTCGAAGAGCAGGGCACCGACTACGCGGTGCTGTACCCGAACATTTCGCTATTTCCGCACAACTCAGGGCGCGAGGATCTGCGCCGTTCGCTCGCCCGCGCGATCAACCACTATCACGCCGACGTCTATCGGCCGTATCGGCATCGCCTGTCGCCTGTCGCGAGCATTCCGCTGCACACGCCGGAAGAGGGCATCGAAGAGGCCGAATTCGCCGTCAAGCAACTGGGCTTCAACACGATTCTGATTCCGGGCGCGATCCGCCGTCCGGTCAAATCGGTGGCGGACAAGTACCCGTCCAAATTTCATCCGGAAGTCGGCCATCACGCGCAATGGCTCGACTTCTATGGTCTGGACAGCGAGTACGACTATGACCCGTTCTGGGCCAAGGTGATCGAACTCGGGGTGAACCCGACCACGCACTCGGGCAGCCAGGGTTGGAGCAGCCGCGCGTCGATCAGCAACTACATGTTCAACCACATCGGCCATTTCGCCGATGCCAACGAAGCGCTCGCCAAGTCGCTCTTTTTCGGCGGCGTGACCCGTCGCTTTCCGCAATTGCGCATCGGTCTACTCGAAGGCGGCTCGGCTTGGGCCGCGAATGTCTACGCGCACCTCGTCGATCGCTTCGAAAAGCGCAATCGCGACAGCGTCCACAACTACGATCCCGCGCTGCTGGACGCCGATCTGCTCAACGAGCTCTATCAGCAGTACGGCCGCGATCTATTCGGCGGCAAGGCGTTCACGAAGGAGCAGATCGCCGACCACGCTTTCGGCGTGACGCGTGCGAGCCGCACACAGCCGCAGAAGCTCGAGGAGATCGACGACTTCGCCCGTGCCGGAATCGAAAGCGCGGAGGACATTCGCGATCGGTTCGTGACGAACTTCTACCTCGGTAACGAAGCCGACGATCGCACCGTGGCCGCCGCCTTCAATACGAAAGTCAATCCGCTCGGCACGAAGCTCAACGCGTACTGGTCGTCCGACTCCGGTCACTGGGATGTGCCCGACCTGACCGAAACACTGGCGCAGACGTGGGATCTCGTCGAGGAAGGGGTGATCTCCGAAGCCGATTTCAAGGATCTGGTGTTCAACAACCCGTACCGCTTCTACACCGCCAATAACCCGGATTTCTTCAAGGGCACGGCGGTCGAGGCGAAGCTCAACCAACGGGACGTGCGCGCAGCCGCCTGACGCGGCCGCACCCGCACCCGATCGACAACAAGAAGCGCAGGGCGCCTAAGCCCTGCGCGGCAGGGGCTTGGGGTAATTGAATGACGGTACAGGGACAGGTGACAGCGGGCCGGGCCCTGCTGGGCTCGGGGCTGCTGGTTGGATTGTTGGGCTATGCGGGGGCGGCGCATGCGGGGGCGCCGACCAACGCCCAACTGCAACAGGAGATTGAGGAACTGAAGCGCGTGGTAAAGAACCTGACTGCGGAACTGAAAGCACAGCGTAACGCGAGTGCGGCGCCGTCTTCGGCGGATCTGAAGCCACTGCGCGCGGCGGCGGGCGCGGGGGCGAAAGCATCGGCACCGGTTGCGCTCGACGGCGCGCCCGCGAGCGGGGCCAATGCGGCGACCCCGCCGGCCGCCGCCGATGCGTCCGCCGCTCAGCCTGACGACCAGGGGGCGTTCGCAAGCAAGGAGGATGTTGATGGCCTGCGCGCATCCCTCGAGAGCTACAAATACGACCAGCAGCGCCTGCAGCAGACGACGCTCGCCAGCACCACCCGTAACACGGTGATCGGCGGCACGGTGCAGGCGCGCTATACGTCGCAGACGCCGGGCACCACAAGCGGCTCGACGAGTACGGCGACGAACCGTAATTCCAGTTTCGATATTCCGCTCGCCCAACTGTTTTTCACGGGCAGTTTGTATCGCGACTATGCGGAAGGCCGCAATCTGACCTACAAGCTCGGCTTCTCGTACATGCCGAACGTGTCCTCGGGCGGCACGATCGGTACATCGGCGCCGAGCGGCAGCCAGTTCAACGCGCAAGACGTCTATCTGCAATACAGTTTCCTGCCCACCACGTTCGGGCTCGAAACGCCGGTGCTCACCGCGACGCTCGGCCAGCAACTGATTCCGTTCGGGCTCGAGGCACAAACCGACGAGAGTCTGCGGCCCGTTATCAACTCGGCGCAATTCGTCAACGGCTTGGGCGTCGGTACGCGTCAGATCGGCCTAATCGCGCGCGGCGACGCGGGCATATCGGTCGACTACGCCGCGAACTACCGGGCCGCGCTCGTCAGCTACGCGTTCGGCGTCGTGAACGGCAATGGACCGAACCATTCGGACGACAACAATCACAAGGACTTGATCGGACGCTTCGCGTTCACCGTGCCGGTCGACTACGCAAGCTGGCTGCGGCAGTTGACCTTCGGCGCGTCGATCTATCAGGGCCGCAAGAATCTCGTGACCGGCTCCAGCGCATCGGGCGCGGGCAAGAGCAACCGCTATGGCCTCGACATCTACTACAACCACGCGCCGTTCGGCATCACCGCCGAATACGCGCAGGGCAGCGACGACGCACTCACAGGCAAGTCCGGCACGGCGACCGTCAAGAGCTACGGCTGGTACGTGACCGCGTTCTATACGTGGGGCGAACAATGGGTGAACAGCTACAAGACCCAGGCGAAATACGACGACTGGTGGCCGAAGTCCTATCAGGCGTTTGCGCGGTACGACCGGTGGAACCCAAACACTAGTGTGGCGAACAACGGCATCACCGTCGAAACGCTCGGTCTGAATGTGTTTTTCGCACAGACGACGAAGTTCCAGTTCGACCTGGCGCACTCGTCATCGAGCGCGACCACCAAAAGCTCGAACGCGCTTCTCGCGCAGTTCCAGTACGGTTTTTGATCGACATAGGTTCGAGGGGAGTTTGATATGAAGCGCTTTATCGCATTGCTGGGCGTGTTGCTGCTGGCGTTCGGCGTGAATACACGGGCTGTGGCACAGGCGCAGAACAAACCCACGGTGATCCGGATCGCGTATTCCGGCGCGGGCACCGGCGGGCGGCCTTCGAGTAGCGGCAATATTCTCGCCACCGCCGCCTATCAAGGCGTGCTGGAGGACGAGTTCAAGGCGGACGGCATCAAGATCGAATGGAACTTCTATCCGGGCGCTGGTCCCGCGACCAACGAAGCCTTCGCCAATCATCTGGTCGATTTCGCCTACCACGGTGACTTGCCACTGATCGTGGGCCGTGCAACAGGATTGAAGCAACACATTCTTCTGGGCCTTGGCCGCTTCGGCAATACGTACTTTGTCGTGCCGTCCGACTCGTCGGCCAGAACGCTCGCCGATCTGTTGGGCAAGAAGATCTCGACGTTCAAGGGGACGGCAGGTCAACTGACACTCAATCGCGTGCTGGCCAAATACGGCTTCACCGAGAAGGATTTTCGCGTCATCAGCCTGGATACGGATACCACGAAAGCATCGCTTGCAACCCGCTCGATCGACGGCACCATCATTTCGCCGTTCGACGTCAATGCGCGCGGTATTTCGAAGACGCTGTTCGACATTCCGCGGGACCCGCAGGTGACGAGCGTCGGCAGCTTCTGGGTGTCGGAGGAGTTCGAGAAGAAGTATCCGGACATCGTGCAGCGCGTGGTGACGCGGCTCGTCAAGGTCGCGTACTGGTCGTCGGATGAAGGCAATCGGGCAAAGCAGTTCACGTTGTGGTCGCAGGACGGCAATTACTCGTACGCCGACTGGGTCAAGCAATGGAAAGGCTACACGCTGAAGGAGCGCAACAATCCGCTGCTCGACGAGTACTACCAGGCTACGCTCAAGCGCGCGGTCGACGAGGCGAAACGCTACAGGCTGGTGCGCAACGATGTCGACCTCAACGGCTGGATCGAGCCGAAGTACCTGAACAACGCGCTAAAGGAACTGCACCTCGAAACCTACTGGGACGAGGACGACGCGAACGGTACGCCGAAACAGCAGAAGGTGGCGGCGCAATGAACTCGGCCACACACGCAAGCGGGCACGTCGCGGACCTTGCACAGACCGGCCGTCGCGCGCTGACCGACACGTTGAGCGCGCGAGTGTCCCGGCGGCCCGCATGGCCGGCAGGACTCGTGCGGCGCGCCGGCTATGCCCTGACCGGACTGCTGTTGCCGGCGCTGCTACTGGGCTTGTGGCAACTGGCGGTGACACGAGTGTGGCTACCCCCTCAAATCTTGCCGGCACCGGCACGCGTGTGGACATCGTTGCTTGATCTTTATGCTTCCGGCGACCTCCAAAGCGCGCTTGAAATCAGCCTTCGGCGCGTCGCCTGGAGCTGTCTGATAGGCGGCGGCACCGGGCTGTTGCTGGGCCTCATCATGGGGGTTTCGCGGCGTGCACACGCCTACCTGTTGCCGACGTTCGAAGTCGTGTCGCAATTCCCGGTCGTCGGCTGGATCCCGCTGCTGATCATATTTGTCGGTATCGACGAGGCGCTGAAGATTTCGGCGATTTCCATTGCTGTCGTCACGCCGGTCGCGGTGAACACCTATAAGGGCGTCGCCAACGTGCCGCGCAGTTTGCTCGAAGTCGCACGCGTGCATGGCTTGCGCTTGCATCAAGTGACGTTGCGAGTGGTATTGCCGGCGGCGTTGCCGAGCCTCTTCAACGGCGTGCGGCAGGGCGTGATGCAGGCGTGGCTGTCCCTCGTGTTCGTCGAATTGCTCGCGTCCAGCGAAGGGATCGGCTATCTGATGGTATGGGGTCGCCAACTGATGCAGCTCGACCTCGTCGTGGTCGGCATGATCGTCATCGGCGCGGTGGGCATGGCGCTCGATGCGGCGCTGCGCGCGCTCGAGGCGCGGCTCGTGCGCGGGCAACGCAGCGCTTTCTAAGGAGGCGTAACGGCGATGAGTGAAAGACTGACCGGACGTGACTGGCGCGGCGCCGTTTTGCCGCTCGTATTGATCGCCATTTGGACGGCCGTGACCGCGTTCGGCTGGGTCGACACACGGCTGATTGTGCCGCCCTCGGCAGTAGTAGTGGCTGCGTGGCATTTCGTTATGACCGGGCACTTCTTCAGCGGACTCGCTGCAAGCCTCGGCCGTGACCTTGCCGGTTTCATGCTCGGCGGTATCGCGGGAATTTCGCTCGGTGCGTTGATGGGCGTGTCGCGCTGGGCGGAGCGGCTGATCGGCCCGAGCTTCCACGCACTCAAGCAGATTTCGCTGTTCGCATGGCTGCCGTTGATCTCGACCTGGCTCGGTTCTGGCGGCAGCGCGAAGATTTCGCTGATCGCGTTGTCGGCATTCTATCCAGCGGTGCTAGGCGCTTTCGAGGGGGTTCGCGGCGTCACGCAGGCGTGGTTCGAAGTCGCTCGAGTGCATGCGTTCACCCGAGCGCAAACGCTCTGGCAACTGGTGCTCCCGGCCGCCGCTCCGCAGATCGCGACCGGCCTGCATCTCGCGCTCGTCTACGCGTGGCTCGCCACGGTCGGCGGCGAATTTCTGCTTGCCAAGCATGGCGCCGGCATCGGCGACGCAGTGATGCGCGGGCGCGTGGCGTTCGACGTTGCGCTCGTAGTGTTCGGCATGCTGGTGATCGGGCTCGTCGGCGCGTCGTGCAATCGGCTCGCGAGCCGGCTCGAAGCGCGCCTGCTGCACTGGCGCGGACCCCTTTCGCCGATGCGCGACGGGCGAGTCGGCCGTGTCCTTAACTGATCTTCGGGAGCTTCTTATGTCGACCTTACCGCTGGCGGAGCCGTCGAATTCAATGCAGCCTCATGGCGCGCGCTCGCCTCTTGGCGCGAGTGGGCGCATGCCGTGGTTCGTTCGGCGCCGCTTAGCCACGCCGGCACTCAAGCGATTCCTGCTCGCGTGGCCCTTTCCGTTGGCATTGTTCATCCTCTGGAGCGTGACGGCGCAAAACGAGTGGATCGCCGCGCAGATTCTGCCGTCGCCGGCAACGGTCGCGTCAACCTTCGTCGATCTTACGCAAAGCGGCGAGCTGCAGCACCACCTCGCGATCAGTCTGACGCGCGTGCTGGGGGGATGTGCCGGCGGCATCGCCGCAGGCCTCTTACTCGGCATCGCGATGGGCCTGTCGCCGCTTGCACGCGACTACCTCCATCCAACCTTCAAGGTGTTCGCACAGGTGCCGTCGCTCGGCTGGCTGCCGCTGCTGATGATGGTCCTCGGCATTGGCGAGGCGTTGAAGATCGTACTGATCGCCAAGGCGTGCCTCGTGCCGGTCACGCTCAACACGTACAAGGGCATTGAGAACGTGCCGAAGAGTTTCATCGAGATCGCCCAGGTGTACCGGCTCAACCGCAGGCAATTGCTGGCGAAGGTGATTTTTCCTGCCGCCTTCCCACCGATCTGGGCGGGGGTGCGCTATGGGCTCACGCATGCATGGCTCGGCCTGGTGGCCGTGGAGCTGCTCGCGTCTTCGGAAGGGCTGGGATTTCTGATCGTGTACGGCCGTCAGCTGTATCAGATGGACGTCGTGATGGCGGCTGTCGTCGTGGTGGGTGCAGTGGGCTTCGCGCTCGACAAGGTACTGGCGTTGATCGAGGCACGGCTGCTGCGTTGGCGGCGCCGGAATGCGTGAGGAGCAAGGGCAATGACGATCACGGCGGCAACCATGAACCTGAACCGTAAAATCGGGCGCGGCGTCGTGCTTCCGGCCTTCCTGCTTCTGCTCTGGTGGGCGGCGTTTCGCTTCGGCTGGGCCGATGTCCGGCTGTTCGTGCCGCCCGGCAAGGTGCTCTCGACCGCGTGGCGCATGTCTCGCAGCGGCGAGCTGTGGATCGCGCTCGGCGCCAGCCTCGCCCGCGATCTTGCCGGCTTCGCGCTCGGGGCGAGCGTGGGTCTTCTAGTCGGCGGCGCGTTCGGTCTGTCGCGTCTGGTCGAGAACCTGATAGGCCCCACGTTCCACACGGTGAAGCAGATTTCGCTGTTCGCGTGGATTCCGCTCATCTCGCTATGGTTCGGGCTCGGCGATGCGGCGAAAGTCGCTTTCCTGTCGCTATCGGCATTTTTCCCGGTGGTGCTGAACACCTTCGAGGGGATCCGGAGCGTCCCGCCCGAATATGTGGAAGTGGCGCGCGTGCTGCGCTTTTCGCGCCGGCAACTGCTCGCGCGCGTGATTTTTCCGGCGGCGTTGCCGTCGATTTTTACCGGCGTTTATCTCGCGTTGATCTATGCATGGATTGCGACGCTCGGCGCCGAGTACCTGCTGACCGCGGGCGCCGGCATCGGCAATCTGCTGACCGAGGGCCGGGAGAATTTCTGGATGGATCAGGTCATTCTCGGCGTAATCATCTCCGGTGCAGTCGGTTTTGCGCTGAATTTGATCGCGACGCGAATCGAAGTCCGTCTGATGCGCTGGCGGCCCACGCGGGCTGCGGCGAACTAACCATCCTTACTGGGGAGCAAATCAAATCATGGCTCATGCCGCAACGCTCGAGATCCGCGATCTGAACAAGCAATACACCGTGCGCGGCGAAACGCTGCCGGTGCTGGAAGACGTTTCGCTGTCGATTGCGCCGGGCGAGTTCGTCAGTATCGTCGGCGCGAGCGGATGCGGAAAATCCACGCTGCTGCGCCTCATCATCGGGCTCGAGAACGACTATCACGGCGACATCGAACTCGACGGCAAACGCATCGTCGGCACGAGCCTGAATCGCGGCATGGTATTTCAGGAGCATCGTTTGTTTCCGTGGTTATCGGTCGAGCAGAATGTCGCGCTCGGGCTGATCAATGCGGACATCGATGCAGCAGCCAGGCGCAACGCGGTGCAGGAGCATATCGAACTGGTCGGTCTGAACGGATTCGAGAAGGCGTATCCGTATCAGCTGTCCGGCGGCATGGCGCAACGCGTGGCGATTGCGCGCGGGCTCGTGAACCGGCCCGAAGTACTGTTGCTCGATGAACCGTTCGGCGCGCTGGATGCGCTCACGCGCAACTATTTGCAGCAGGAGTTGCAACGCATCTGGCAGGAAGAGGGCATCACGATGATCCTCGTCACGCACGACGTCGAAGAGGCCGTGTTCCTGGGCGACAGGGTCGTGGTGATGCAGCCTCGACCAGGCCGCATTAAACGTATCGTCGACGTGCCGCTCGAACGGCCGCGCGATCGCGGCAGCTATGCGTTCGCCGCGCTTAAGGAGGACGTCTTGAGCGAATTCGGCGAAGAACATGTGGCGCCGCCGCGGCCGAAGATCAACGGGGTGCCGCCGTCCGGCCGGCGATTCGCGTGGTAGCTCGCGGCGCTACCTACGACGTGAGCGCATCAAGCTCACGTTGCACCGATGCGCTGAACCGATTGCTCGGCCGCCTCAATCCAAGGTTCTCGCGCAACGTTGTGCCCTCGTACTCCGTGCGAAACAGGCCACGCCGTTGCAGCTCCGGCACTACAAGCTCGACGAACTCATTCAGGGAGGCCGACATGACAGGCGGCATCACATTGAATCCGTCGGCGCCCTCGTGGTTGAACCACGCTTCGATCTCGTCGGCGATCAGCGTCGGCGTTCCCGCCAGCACGCGATGTCCGCGCGCGCCCGCCAGCCGTTCATAGATCTGCCGCAGCGTCAGGTTCTCGCGATGCGCCAGCTCGGTGACTAGCGCGAGCCGGCTGGTATTGCCGTTCGTGCTTTCGGCAAAGGGCGGCGGCGGTCCGTCGAGATCGTATTTCGACAGATCGACCCCGGGGAAATAGCGCGCAAGTATTTGCAGTCCGACGGCCGGATGAATCAGGCTCTGCAACTGCGCGTACTTGTCTTCCGCTTCGGCCTGGGTTCTGCCGATCACCGGCGAGATGCCCGGCATGATTTTGAGTTCGTCGGGTGAGCGGCCATATTTTGCGAGCCGGCCCTTGACGTCGCGATAGAACTTCTGCGCTTCTTCAAGCGTTTGCCACGCGGTGAAAATCACTTCAGCCGTGCGAGCGGCCAGTTCGCGTCCGGCATCTGACGCGCCCGCCTGCACGATCACCGGATAGCCCTGCGGCGGCCGCGAGATATTAAGCGGCCCGCGCACCGAGAAGTGCTTGCCGTTGTGATTGAGCGTATGCAACCTCGCCGTGTCGAAGTACACACCGCTCTCCTTGTCGCGCAGGAAGGCGTCGTCTTCCCAGCTATCCCATAGACCCTTGGCGACATCCAGAAACTCTTCGGCGCGCTCATAACGCAGTGCATGCGCAAGATGCTCGTCGCGGCCAAAATTGCCCGCGGCGGACTCGTTGCCGGTGGTTACCACGTTCCATCCGGCACGTCCTTTCGACAAATGGTCGAGCGATGCGAACTTGCGAGCGAGCAGATAGGGTTCCTCGTAGGTCGTCGATGCGGTCGCGACAAAGCCGACGTGCGATGTGACTGCCGATAGCGACGCGAACAGCGTGACCGGTTCGAAATGTGCCAGGCGCCCATAGCGTCCTCGTGCTTCATCGTCACCTTGCTCGTGCACGCCGACGCTGTCGGCGAGAAACACCAGATCGAACTTGCCGCGCTCGGCAGCGCGCGCCACCTCCTGATAGTGGTCGATGTTGGTGCCCGCGTCGGCTTGCGAATCAGGATGGCGCCATGCGGCGATGTGATGGCCGGTGGCCTGTATGAAAGCGCCCAGTTTCAGTTGTCGTTTGCTCACGGTCGTGTCCCGTTCAAGCGTAGGTCCAGGTTGTGAAACTGCATCATCGAGTTTTGTGTCGTCAGCGAGCGAAACCGGCAGGCCGGAAGAGCCGAGCGTGCGTTGTGTCATGAAAGTGTTTGAGATGTTTGAGAGTTGAACATGGGCTTGAGCATGCAAGCTGGGCGGACTCAAATGCAGGAATCGCGCCAGCGGCTACCGAGCCCGAGCAGCGGTGCTTCACGCATCAAACGCGGCGCGGCGCTGTTGCATCACGTACATGCAGCTCGATCAAGTGTTGCGAACGAGACAGCATTGCCTTGATGTCGACGCATCGATGCGCTGCGTCGCGCAATGCCCGCGCGGGATTGCTTGAGACCCTAACTCGTCCGCGCTCGTTGGCATAGGCCTTGCTCTCCACGCAGCGGCCTCCTGAAAGTCCTGCCGATTCTCACAACGCAACCTGTCCTCTCTCCTATCAGCGCATGTCCACCACGCAAACTATCGATGTGTCAGCATCCACCGATTTCTTTCCGCCTCTTCGAATCGATCTCCAGTCGATGACCCATGTGCTAGCGCGGCTGATACGTCTCGCGTTGCGCTATCCCGTGCGTTGCGGCTGCGCGGTGTTCGCTTCGCTCGGGGCGGCGATCTTCAATCTAATTACGCCGCGACTGCTGGGCGCGGCCGTCGACAATGCGCATCGTCTGCTCGCCGCCGGTGACGCGCAGGCAGTGCACGCGCGGCACGCATTGCTCGGCATTGCGTCGCTGATCGTCGGCGCATGCGCGACGCGCGGCACGCTGACCGGCTTGCAGGGTTATCTCGGCGAGAACCTCGCACAGCGGGTCGGCTATGACCTTAGGCTGGCGTTCTTCGAGAAGCTGCAGCGGTTGTCGTTCGCGTTCCATGACGCCGGGCATTCAGGCGATCTGATCGCACGCGGAATGCTCGACCTGGAAGGCGTGCGTGCGTTTCTCGAATCCGGTGTGCTGCGCGTGATTACGCTGGTCTTGCTGATTGGCGTCGGTTCATGGCGCCTGATCGGCGCAGACGCGCGGCTCGCATTGCCGGCACTGGCTTTTGTGCCGTTCGTCGTATGGCGCGCGGCGCGCATGGGCGCGATGCTGCGGGTCAGCTGGCAGAAGCTGCAGCAGTTGATGTCGGACCTGACGCTCAGCATGGAGGAGAACCTTCAGGGTGTGCGTGTGGTGCGGGCCTTCGCCTCGCAGGCGATCGAACTGGCGAAGTTCGATCACATATCCAATGCCGCGCTCCGTCTGTCGAACCGGCGCATCACGGTGCGCATGTCTTCGATGAGCGCGATGAACTTCGCGTACTACGTGTCGATGGGCCTCGTATTGTGGATAGGCGGTCACCGCGTGCGCGACGGCTCCCTAACGCTGGGCACGCTGACCGAATTCCTCACGTTCATCACGATCCTGCAGCAGCCGTTGCGCCAGGTTGGCATGATCGTCAACTCGAGCGCGCGCGCAAGTTCGTCGGGCATGCGGTTCTTCGAGGTGCTCGATACGCCACCGTCGATTCGCGATCAGGCCGACGCGCACGAGGTTGCAGTGGGCCTTGGGGTGCTGCGCTTCGAGTCCGTCGGCTTTGCATATGGCGCGCGCACCGTATTGTCGGATATCAGTTTCGAGTTGATGCCGGGCAAGACGCTAGGCATCGTCGGCGCGCCGGGGAGCGGCAAGTCGACGCTGGCGCAACTGATTCCACGCTTCTACGAGGTTACGAAGGGCCGCATTACGATCGACGGCATCGACATTCGCGCGTTCAAGCTGGCGTCGTTACGCAAGGCCGTTGCGCTCGTGCAGCAGGAGACTTTTCTGTTCGACACGTCGGTGCACGCGAACGTCGCTTACGCCGAGCCGGATGCCGCGCGCGAGGACGTGGTCGATGCGGCCATGCGCGCGCATATCCACGAACAAGTGACGCGTTTGCCGATGGGTTACGAGTCGCGGGTCGGCGAGCGCGGCGTGGCGCTCTCGGGCGGGCAGCGTCAGCGCATCTCGATCGCTCGCGGTTTGATGGCGGACCCGGCGGTCCTCGTGCTCGACGACGCGACCGCGGCCGTCGATGCGCTGACCGAACGCCAGTTGCGCGCAGCGTTGCAACGAGCGAGCCGGCATAGGGCAACCATCGTGATTGCGCATCGGCTCGCGTCACTGATGCATGCGGACGAGATTATCGTGATAGACGAGGGGCGTATTGTCGAACGCGGCACGCACGTGCAACTCGTGGAGCAGGGCGGACGCTACGCAACGCTGTGGGCGCTGCAACAGCACGAGACACACGAGGCCGGGAATGCCGGCGTCGGCGACGCCATCGCGGAGCTGCAGTCATGAGCACGAAGCCATTGCTTGCCGCCGATGATGCAAGGCGCCTCCGCGAACCCGCGCGTGCGGCGGCCGATGCGAGCGAACTGCACGATGAAATCTTTGCGCGCTTCGACAGCCGCGTCGTCAGGCGCTTGATGGCGTTCGTGCGACCTTATCGCGCCACGCTGATCGCCGCGCTGCTGTCTGTCGCACTGTTTACGATGGTCCAGGTCAGCATTCCGATCGCCGTTCGGTACGCCGTCGACAGTGCGGTTGGCAATTCACCGTTTTCGCTGGACAGCGTGTTGTTGTGCTTCGGCGTGTTGATCGTCGCGAATGCGGTGCTCAATTTTCTGCAGGAATGGGTCGCCGCGCGCCTGGCTCAGCGCGTGATTTTCGATCTGCGCCGCGCGATGTTTGCCCACTTGCAAAACATTTCTCTGTCGCTGCTCGATCAGACCCAGGTGGGGCGGTTGATGTCGCGCTTGCAAGGCGATGTCAATGCATTGCAGGAATTCATGGAGAACTCGGTTTCGTCGATCGGCGACTTCTTTCTGCTGATCGGCATCGTGGTCGTGCTGTTGGCGATGGACTGGAAGCTCGGCCTGCTGACGCTCTCGATGATGCCGGTGCTGATCGCATTGCGCGCCGCGTGGATTCCATGGGCGCGTGTGACTTTCACGCGCGCGCGTGAAGCGTCGTCGAGTGTGAATGCGGCGCTCGCGGAGAATATCAACGGCATCCGCACGGTGCAGGAGAATCGCCGCGAAACTGTGAATTTCATGCGCTATGAAGTGCACGCGCGCGAAAATCTCGATGCTCAGATCGCTTCGTCGAGGGCGTCGCAATTGATGGTGCCGGTGGTCGATTTGCTGACGGGCATTTCGATGGCGGTCGTCGTCGTGCTGGGAGGGGCCGCGGTGCTCTCGGGCAGTCTGCGGATCGGCGTGATGGTGGCGTTCATCTTTTACGTGCAGCGATTTTTCGAGCCGATACGCACGTTGTCGATGCAATACACCGTGATGCAGCGGGCGATGTCCGCCGGGCATCGCATCTTCGAAGTACTCGATGTGCCGGTGACGATTCGCGATCGGCCCGGCGCGTTGACGCTTGCCGACCCGCATGTGCCTTCGATCGAACTGCGCGGCGTTACCTTTGGCTATCGCGCCGGCGAACCGGTGTTGCGGGGCGTCGATCTTGCCGTCGACGCCTACAGCACGGTTGCGCTGGTCGGGCCGACCGGATCGGGGAAAACCAGCATCACCGCATTGATTCATCGGTTTTATGACGTATGGGAAGGTGCTGTATTCGTCGGCGGGCACGATGTGCGGAGCCTCACGCTCGATTCGCTGGGCGCGAGCATCGGCATGGTTTTGCAGGAGCCGTTCCTGTTCACCGGGACGATCTTCGACAATATCCGCTATGGGGTACATGACGCGACGCTGGACGACGTGATCGCTGCGGCACGCGCCGTTCATGCACACGATTTCATCATGCGCATGCCGCAAGGCTACGACACCTTGCTTGGGCAGCGTGGCCGTAACTTGTCGATAGGCCAGCGTCAGTTGCTGAGCTTCGCGCGAGCCCTGCTCGCCAAGCCGCGCATTCTGATTCTCGACGAGGCGACCGCCAGCATCGACAGCTTTACCGAACGCAACATCCAGCAGGCGCTGGATGTCCTGCGGCGAGGGCGGACCACAATCATCATCGCCCATCGTCTTGCCACGGTCCGCGATGCGGACAAGATTGTCGTGCTCCAACACGGTGCGATCGTCGAACAGGGCACGCACGACCAACTACTGGCGCACCGCGGGTTATACGCGAAGCTCCACGACAGCAACATCTCGTCGTTTGACGACTTGGGTTGATCAGGATGCGTTTGGGCGAACGCGACTGCTGCGAAGCGTTCTACGACGCGATACGTGCCGCAAAGGATGAAGCCGATCAGCGTGAACCGGGACGGCCCGACGAACGAACGGACAAGTGCGCGGGAACCCGGCAAGCCAACAGGAGTAAACACTGAGCAGAATTCGTCCACTCGGGCATTGACCATCCCCCTCCTTTAATAGAATATGCATAAAAACACAAAACATGTATTTATAACGTTTTTGTGCTTTTAAAGTAGAGATGGTCAGCTCGGAGGAGACAAAAGTGAAGAAGCGCATCATGGCTGCGGCGACAGTCGCAGTGGGAACGTGTGTCGGCATCGTGCCGAGCGCACAGGCTCAAAGCAGTGTGACGCTGTGGGGCTTGCTCGATGCAGGTGTGTCGTACATCAGCAATATCGGCGGGCATTCCGCATGGAGAATGGACGACGGCATCGCGCTGCCCAACCTAATGGGGTTTAAGGGCAGCGAGGACCTCGGGAACGGTACGCGCGCGGTTTTCCAGTTGACGACGCAGTTTTCTCTGAATGGCACGCTCGTGTCGCAGGCGTCGAACGGCAGCGGATCGGGAGTGGGGCTGTTCGCGCGCAATGCTTGGGTTGGGCTCGATAACGACCGGTACGGGAAGCTCTCGCTGGGCCGCCAATACGACTTCATGGTCGATACACTGTTTTACGACGTCGGAGCGGACATGGCGATGTATGGCGGCGGCTTTTACGAGTTCCGCGACGGCCCGTTCGCCAAGTTGGGCATTCACGATTCGCCGCCCAACGAAGCGTTCGACTTCGATCGTATGAACGGCGATACGCCGTTGAACAACGCGGTCAAATATACGAGCCCTCTCTTCGGTGGGCTGCGTTTCGGGGGGCTCTACGCTTTCGGCGGGACGGCGGGCAATTTCCGGCAGAACAGCGCGGACAGTTTCGGTGCAAGCTATACCGCGGGGCCGTTCGCGTTCGGCGCTGCCTACACGGATATTCGTTATGCAGCGATGCTCGGCGACAGCATTCGCAACTTCGGCCTAGGCGCGAAATACAACGGACAGAAACTGCTGCTGACGGCGCTCTTCACTAATACGCGCAACACGCGGAACGGTGCAGCGGTGAACGCGGCGGAAGTCGGGGCGCTCTATCGCTTCACGCCGGCGTTTTCGACGAGCCTCGCTTACACGTATATGTGGGGCAATGCAGGGGTGGATCACAATCACGCGCATCAATTGGGCGCCGTCGCCAAGTACTTCCTGTCCAAACGTACCGCGGTCTATATGCAGGGCGCTTACCAGTTGACGAACGCGGGCGCGACGGCGGTAATCAACGGGACGTTCGGCCCGTCGAGCAGCCGCTCGCAGTTCATCGGCCGGATCGGCATGCAAACGATGTTTTGACGAAAGAAAATCGGCAAGGCGACGCAATCGATTTGCAATGCCTTGCCGATCTTCTCACTCGTCGAAAGGGAGCGCCGCGCGAGTTCGAATCAGCGCGGCGCTTGGCTTATTGGACCGTGGCCAATTGCCGCTCGAGCGCTCCTGAGACACGCGCCAGCGTGCCCTCTATATGCTTGCGCAGCAGCCGTGTGGCCTTTTCCTTGTCTCGGTCGATCGCGGCTTTCATGAGCGCTTCGTGTTCGCTATTCTTATGGCGTTCTTCGGTTCTGTGCAGCGCAGAATAGCGGCGATAGCGTTCGGCCCGATCGAACAGCGAGCCGACCATGTTCGAAAGTAGCGCGCTAGGCGTCGCCGACAGCAGTGCCATGTGATAGGCGCGGTGGCGCTCCGACCAATCGTCGTCGAGTGCGACGGGGCCCGAGCCGAGACGTTTCTCCGCAAGGCTTAGCCGATGAAACGCCGTAAGCACGGCTACTTCCCATTCTTCGTCGCCGTGCTCCATGGAGTCGCTGAGCGCTTCGAGCTCGAGCAGTACGCGCATGCGCGTAATGTCTTTGAAGTCGTCGATGCTGATCGGTGCGACCCAAAACCCGCGGTTCTCCGTCGCTTGGACAATGCCGTCTTGCGCGAGCCGGTTCAAGGCCTCGCGGATCGGCGAACTGCTGAGCCCATACGCCTTCGAAAGACTTTCGACCTTGAGCCGGGTGCCCGGCGCGAGCTCGCAGCGGATGATGGACATCTTCATCCGAGCTAGGGCAACGTCGATCAGGGGTACACCATTCGAGGCGGAGGTCGGGTCCATGAGCGTCGGTTGACTACGGATTTGTCGATGAATTCAATTTTATGCGCAAAATGTCTAGATATGCAAGGTTAAAATTCTGGGTCGCGTAAACAAAAAACGCGAGGGTGACAGTCCCTCGCGCTGAGCGGTTTTGCACGCCGGATCAACTGCAGGCAGCAGCCTCCGGATTGACCTGTGGGTTGCCCGCTCGCAGTGCGGCTGCCAACTCGCCGAGCATCGCACAAGCATCTTCCGCGTGGCGGCAGGCGCCGTAGACGTAGTGATCGGGCCTCGCGATGACGGCGCCGCAATCGTGTCGCCGCATCCAGTCGACGAGTACACCATCGACGTCGTAATAGGTGTACGAGGGGGCGCCTGTTGCAAGCGGCTCCGCCCCGATCACCACCAGTTCGAGCGGGAGATCGCCTAGCGCATCGCATTCGCGTGCGAAGCGTGCGATGCGCTCGATGAGGGCTGCATCGGCGTGGTCTTCGATGACGATGCGAAATGTCATGCCTGTGACTTCATCGAGCAGGCGTTTACGACCGTCCGATGTCTTGACGAGCGGCTGAGGAAACAATTGACCGCGCGGGCCATGAGTCGATGTAGACAAAAAGCCTGCATTGAGCCCGGGAATCAACGATTGTCGGATGGTGCCGCGTGGGTTGGCCGCCATTTCATCGAGCAGGCGTTGATCTCGTTCACGTGCAGCGGCCAGATCGCGTTCGCAAATCAGCATGCCGAGCGATTTCGTGACGAGCGTGGTGTGCTTCACGTGGGCAAGCCGCTCTGTTTGGTACGTGTCGAGCAGGGCAGGGCTTGCCGCGCCGCGATTGACGAGCGCAACTTTCCAGATGAGGTTTGCTGCGTCGCGAATCCCTTGGCACATCCCCTGCGCCAAGAACGGTGGAGTCATATGCGCGGCATCGCCAAGGAAGAAGACGCGCTTTGAGCGCCATTGGTTCAGCACAAGTGCATGAAAACGGTACGAGGAAGCCCGCCAAATGTCGTACTCGTTTTCGTCGAGCCAGCGCGAGATGAGCCTTCGAACGAACGCGGGCTCCATGACCTGCGCCGGCGTTTCGTCGGCATTGATCATGAACTCCCAGCGCCGGATTTGACCGGGCCCGACCACGAACGTGCAAGGACGCTCGATTTCGCAATACTGGACGTTGGTCGCCGGCAAACTCGCACCGCATCCCTCCTTGAGGATGACGTCGACCACGAGCCACGGCTCATCGAAATCGAGATCTTCCATCTCCAGACCGAGGCCCAAGCGGACCGGGCTCGTTCCGCCGTCGCATGCGAGCACGTAGTGGGAGCGCGATGCGCGCGGCTCGCCCGATGACTCGACGAATGCGGCCGATGCGCCATCTTCCGCGGACGCGACGGCCTCGACTTGTGCGCCGAGCTTGACCGTTACCGACGGGAAGCGCGCGAGATTCTCGCGCAGCGCGGCTTCGATCTGCGGCTGCACGAACACATAGTTGGGCGCCCAGCCGAGTTGAAATGGCGGTTCCGCTGCCTCGATGCGGCGAATCACGCTCGAGTCCGTCGTGCGGTATTCGGACGGCCGATAGGGCATCACGTACGGGGCGATTCCATCGGCGAGCCCGAGGTCGCCGAAAATCCGCATGATTTCCTGATCGAAGCCCATCGCGCGCGGCTTATCGAAGACCGTCAGGGACTTTTCGAGCACGAGCGTGCGCAGCCCGGCGGCACCGGCCAGATTGGCCGCGACGGCGCCAACCGGTCCTAGCCCGACGATGATCAAATCGAAGTCCACGTCTCCTCCTTATCGAATACTGTTCCGCAAGCCGCACGAGGGGCACTTGCTGTGCGCCGACCGTTTTGGAGTCGGCGCCCGGTTTAATCGAAGTATGCCTTCGTGTAGGCGGTTTTGACTGTCGTGAAGAAGTTCACCACGGCGTACCCGGCCTGTTAGTGCGGTCCGTAGCTCGAGGCCTTCGAATAGCCGCGTCGTACCTATGCGTCGAATGCCACGCGCTGGGCCGCGATCCGCGTGCGCATCTCGGCGATCCAGGCCTCCCGCGACAGAAAGCCGGGGCGGCGTCGACACATGGCTTCCGTCTGCTTCACGATTTCGTCCGTGGAAAGACTGAGATCCAGTGGTTCGCGGCAGGGCTGGGCCGTGAAAAACGGACTGTCGACGTATAACTCGAGCGGATTGCCTTCGGGGTCTTTGAAATAGATCGACCATGCGTTGCCGTGGTCGACTTGCTCGATCCCTTGGACACCCGATTTAACGGCGCGCCGGTAATACGATTGCAAATCGGCAAGCGAGTCGAGCAGGAGCGACAACTGATTGACGGGGTTGAACGGCAGATCGGTCGGCTTGCCGTCGAAAAGGACGAGCTGATGATGGATCTGGGGGTCCTGGGTCATGAAGTACAGACGATGGCCTGTCGAGGCGACACCCTTATCGCTGACGACGAAGCCAAGAAACGTGCGGTAGTAGTCGACCATCATGTCGAGGTCGCTGCAAAAGATCCCACAATGGGTGAACTGAATTTTTGGCAATGCCGCCATGGCTGTCTCCGGATGCTTGGTTTGCGTTTCGTTCACGAGTTCACGAGTTCACGAGTTCAAGTTTTCATGCTTCGTCTTCGACGGGATTCGACAAGGTGCCCACGCCAGGAATGACGACGTCGAACGTATCGCCCGAGGCCAGGAAGATCGGTGGCTGGCGCTTGAAGCCGATCCCGCTCGGTGTACCCGTCGCCAAGATATCGCCGGGTTGCCAGTCGAGAGCCTGGGAGACATAAGCGATCAAGGCTGGAATGTCGAACGCGAGTTCGGCGAGGCTGCCTGTCTGCATGCGTTCGCCGTTGAGCACCCCCTGAATCGACAACTCGCGATAGTCGCGAATTTCATCCGAGGTGACGAGCCATGGCCCGAGCGAGCCTGTGCCTCGGAAGTTTTTGCCCATCCCATATTGATGCGTATGGAATTGCCAATCGCGCACGCTCGCATCGTTGAAACAGGTGTAGCCGGCCACGTGGTCCATGGCCTCTTCCGGCTTGATATGCGAGCCGCCCTTGCCGATCACGACTGCGAGCTCTGCTTCGAAGTCGAAATGGTTCGACACACGCGGGCGGATGATCGGCGCGCCATGGGCGACGAGCGTTTGCGCGAAGCGATGAAAGATGACCGGATATTGACCGACCGTCCGTCCCGCTTCCGCGGCATGCGCGACATAGTTGATGCCGACGCAGATGATCTTGCTCGGGCGGGGAATCACCGGTTCGAGTTCGATCGCTGCGAGCGAAAAGTCCGCCCCCGCTGTATCGACCAGCCGCCGCGCCTCCCGGAGCGCGGCCTCGTCCGATACGAGCGCCGCGAGATCGGTGACCGCGGGCAGTCGCTTCGCGAGATCAATGACACCTTCATCCTTGACTGCACCGAATCCCGGCCGGCCTTCTTGTCGATACGAGACGAGTTTCATGCGCTGCTCCTTGTGGGCATAAACAATGTTTTTGTGCATATTACACTGGCGTGGATATAATGCAAGCGCCGGGGTGCGGAGCGCGCGCCGGGTCGGTAATCGATGGGAACCATTTCTTCGGAGCAGCGGATGTCGCTAGTCAATGTAAGGAAGATCAAGCTGGACGTTGAAGAGGTCTGGCACGAAGGCGGTGAGCGGCAGGTGCGGCCGCTGGTGGTCGCCGTGGCGACGGCGATCGTCGCGAATCCGTACGCGGGACGGTATGAGCCGGATCTATTGCCGTTCATGAGTGAGCTGCGGCAACTTGGGGCGGATCTGTCGTCGCGTCTCGCCACGCAGTTGGGCGGCGCCTCGAAAGTCCAGGCGTACGGGAAGGGCGCAATCGTCGGCGAAGACGGCGAACTCGAACATGGCGCCGTCTGGCACGAAGCGGGTGGATGGGCCATGCGAGAAACGTTGGGTGGGCCCAAGGCCATCGTGCCGTCGGCTAAGACGATTGGCGGAGTGGGAGCCCGGCTGATGGTTCCGCTGGGGCATATCCAGGCTTCCTATGTACGCAGCCACTTCGGAACGTGCGAAGTCACCGTGTGGGACGGCCCGCGTCGCAACGAGATCGCGTTTGCGTTGGCCATGGCAACGGGCGGGCGCATTCATGCTCGGCTGGGCGGGCTGCAGGCATCGGAAATCAAAGGACAGGACGGCCTGCGGTAGCGTTCAGGTAAACGCTGATTTGCTTTGTGCACAAAAATAATTATCGTGCATACATGCGTTAGGAAGACAAAACAGGAGACAAGACGATGACGACGAAGATGATGCGGGCAGCGCGGATGCACCACGTAGGCGAGCCGATGGTTGTCGAGGACATTCCCATCCCGTCGCCGCGCCCAACCGACGTGCTCGTGAAGGTGAAGGCGTGCGGCATCGTGCCGAATCTCGGTAACGTTCTGAGCAATTGGGAGAAGTGGTTTCCGCATCTCCCGTTGCCGAAATTGCCGGCAATCTTCGGTCTCGATGCGACCGGCGTGATCGAGGAGGTAGGCACTCAGGTCCATGCGTTCAAGCCGGGCGAGCGCGTGTACGTGAACCCGGCGCGGCATTGCGGTGGGTGTCGCGCTTGCCGTTCCGGCGATACGACGGCATGTCCGTATTACACATTCAACGGGTACTTCGGGTTCAGCCCACGCTCACAGGCGATATTCGACGACTACCCGTACGGTGGCCTGTGCGAGTACATGACGGCCCCGCAATATAGCCTCGTGAAGATACCGGACAACCTCAGCTTTGAAACCGCGGCCCGCTTCGGCTACTTGGGCACGGCCTACCGGGCGTTGAAAAAGGCGGAAGTGGGCCCGAGCAGCACGCTTCTCGTCAGCGGCATCAGCGGGACACTGGGTCTTGGCGTTGCACTCTTCGGGCTCGCGATGGGCGCGAAGAAGATCCTCGGTACAGCGCGTAACCGCGACCTCCTTCAGCGTGTCAAAGCGCTGGCGCCGGGGCGTATCGAGGTGATGTCACTCGATGACGGCTCGGTCAGCGACTGGGCGGCGCGTATGACGCAAGGCGCGGGTGTCGATGCAGTCATCGACGCGTTGGGGCCGGGCGCGCCGCAAGAAACGTTGCGTGAGACATTGAAGACGCTCCGGCGCGGCGGCCATTTGATCAATATTGGAGCCGTGGCGGGCGAAGTCCCCATGAACCTGCATTACATGATGGATAACGACCAGCGCTTCAGCGGATCGGCGTGGTTCACGGCAGGTCAGGGGCAGGAGATGGCCGATATGGTGGAGTCGGGTGTCGTCGATTTGTCGGTGTTCGAGCATTGCACCTTCAAGCTCGAAGACGTCAATACGGCGCTTGGCGGCATCGAAAATCGCAATGGCGGTTTTAGCAACTATGTGATTTGCCCTTGAGCATGACCTAAACACCTGCGATGGGTGCGCAGTGCATAGTGCGCAACGCACGTGCGCCGGCACCGCCGCAGGTTCATCGCATTGTCCTTCTCCCGTATCGAGCGTATTTATGCCCATCCGACGAGTGGTTACCGGCCACGACAATCGCGGCCGCTCCGTATTCGTTTCCGACGGTGCGCCGCCGCGTACCGTTGCATTTCAATCGATTCCCGGCCACGCATTTGCGCAGGTCTGGACGACACCGCCTTCGCCCGTCGTGCCGGCGAGCGGTATCGATCCCACCGAAGGTCAGCTCAACTTACTGCCTCCTCCAGGTGGGACGAGCCTCTTGATCGTCACGTTTCCTCCGGATAGCACGATGAGCGCACCGGGGTTCGATCCGGTCGCGGCGGGCGAGGAGTGCGTCGCGCGTATGCCCGACCTCGCGCGAACATTCGAACCCGAATGTCCGGGTATGCACAGGACCGATACCGTCGATTACGCGATCGTGCTGTCGGGAGAGGTTTGGCTAGAGATCGATGGCGGAACACAAACCTTGCTGCGTCCAACAGATGTCGTCGTCCAACAGGGTACCCGGCATGCGTGGCGCAACAAAACCGATGCTCCCGCGACTGTCGCTTTCTTTATGATCGGCGCCAGGCGCGAAGAGGGCGAGGCCGTATCGTGACTCGAGACGGATCGGGGTATGCCTTGATGAGGGAGCCGCTCGACAGCCGCACGCAGCGGCAATTATTGACGGAGGCGCGCAGTCAAAACGCTTGGCTCGCGCGCCCGGTGTCGGATGAATTGCTGCGCGAGTTGTACGAGCTCACGAAGTGGGGGCCGACGAGCATGAACTGTTCGCCGATGCGAGTGACGTTCGTGCGTTCGGCCGATGCGCGTGCGCGGCTCGTATCGGCTGTGTCGCCGGGCAATGTCGAAAAAGTCCGCACGGCGCCTGTCGTGGCGATCGTGGCCCACGACACCGCGTTTTATCAGCAACTATCCAGGCTGTTTCCGCATCGTCCAGATGCGGGCGATGTTTTTCGCGATCGACCTGCGCTCGCCGCGGAAACCTGCTTGAGAAACAGTTCGTTGCAGGGCGGTTATTTCATCCTCGCGGCGAGAATGCTGGGGCTCGATTGCGGACCGCTATCGGGTTTCGATGCCGGTATCGTCAATGCGATGTTTTTCGAAGGCACGTCGTTGCGCGTCAATTTTCTGTGTTGTCTCGGCTATGGCGATCCGGGCGGGTTGTTTCCGCGCAGTCCTCGGCTCGAATTCGACGAAGCTTGCGCGATCGTGTAGCGCGCGTTTCGCACGGGAAACTTATAACTAACGATACGGCGGCGTTTGGGGGCGAGCTTTGCCATCTCGACGATCAAGCTAATAAATTAGTATTCCTAAGTAATCCAAGAACGAATCATCGGCCAGCATTGAAGAGGCCCTTTCGAATGCATCACTGGAGGAGACGAGAGCATGAATACGCCTGCAAAGCACGACAGCGGTTATGAGTTGAAAACGGTATTGCTGTTGGCGGTCGGCTTTGGTTTGGTCGGTCTGGATCGATGGATGGTTGCGCCATTGTTTCCGTACATGATGCGCGACCTCGGATTGAACTTTCAACAGTTAGGCAATCTGATCGGCGTGCTCGCCGTCGCGTGGGGCGCTTGGGCCATTGCCAGCGGTCCGATTTCGGATCGAATCGGACGCAAGAAGATTCTCGTATGGACAATGATTGCCTTTTCGTTGCTATCGAGCTTTTCGGGCCTCGCGACCGGGTTCGCTAGTTTGATGCTGATCCGAGGAATCATGGGCGTCGCGGAAGGGGCGTTCACGCCCGCCAGCGTGGCCGCGACGAGCGAGGCATCGCTTCCGTCGCGGCGCGGATTGAACCTTGGGTTCCAAATGAGCATGTTCTCGTTGCTGGGGCTTGGGGCCGCCCCCATTCTTGCGACGCAGTTGCTGCGCGTCGTGCCGTCATGGCATTGGGTATTCATGGTGTCCGCGGTGCCCGGACTGATCGTTGCTGCGCTGTGCGCCAAGACCCTCCGCGATCGCCCGCGTAGCGCACCCGTCAGCACTTCGTCGCTCAATCGCCCCAAGGTCGAGTGGCGCTCGATTTTCGCCAACAGGAATGTCGTTGTTGCGATACTAGCGATGCTCTGCGCGATGGCCGGCATCTTCGTCATCGGCGCCATGGTGCCCACGTATCTGGTTACCGTATTGCATCTCGACGCGCAAAGCATGGGGTTCGTTGCTTCGGCGCTCGGCTTCGGTGGCTTCATCGGCTCGTTCAGCCTGTCGGGAATCTCCGACTACGTCGGGCGCAAGATCGCGGCCATTGGCGCGTTCGCCGTTGCCGCGGTTCTGCTGTTCATTTTTGCGAGGACGGGGGCCGATCCCACGAAGCTTTTCGCGCTGCTGTTCGGCATCTCGATGTGCTCGATCGGCTTGCTCAGCTTGCTGTGCGGTCCCATTGCGACGGAAGCAGCGCCGGCGGGGCTCGTGGCTTCGACGATCGGTTTGGTCTCGGGCATCGGCGAGATGTTCGGCGGAGGCGTGGCGCCCGTCATTGCGGGTTATATCGCCCAGAATTTCGGGCTGCCTTATGTTTTCGACTTTGCGCTGGGCGGCCTTACGCTCGGCGTCTTCGTGGTGTTGGCGCTTGTCGAAACGGCGCCTCGGCGCAAGGGCAGGGTGTCGATGGCAGCCGAAGAACCTCGGCAGGCGGCCTGAGGTTCGCAGGGCAACGTTCATAAGCGTTTCGTATCTCGCCAGAGCAATACCGTCTTGGCGTTGTGATGTGGCCAAACATATCGTTATGGCTGTAACACTCTCCGCGAGAATGAACGCCAACCATGTACAAAGCTATCCGAAAGAATCCCTCCGCGCCTGAATCCGCCGAGAAGCTGATGGTGTCGCTTCGCAACATTCCCGTTTCAGCGCTAAGCGACAGCATGCATCGCAACATCGGTACGGTAGGCCTTCGACCGTACCAGCGACCCGGCACAACGACAATGGCGGGCACAGCCGTCACCATGCGCTCGCGCGGCGGCGACAACCTGACGTTCCTACGCGCGTTGGACTTTTGCCGCCCCGGAGATATCCTCGTGATCGATGCAGGGGGAGACGTCAACAACGCGGTCGTCGGCGGCATCTTGACGTATTACGCGGCGAGCGTGGGTGTGGCGGGGCTTGTCGTAGATGGCGCGATTCGGGACGTAGCTGAAATTCGTGAGCGGGATTTCCCGGTGTATGCAAGAGGCGTCACGCATCGCGGCCCGTACAAGGATGGTCCAGGCGAAATCAATGTGCCGGTTTCGGTTGGCGGGATGGTAGTGAATCCTGGCGATATCGTCGTGGGCGATCAGGACGGGCTGCTCGCGATACCGACTGCCGATATCGAACACGTCATCGAAAGTGCGCTTGCCGTGCTCGCCAACGAGGCGAAGACGGTACGCGCGATGAAGGAAGGACGCTGGAGCCGTGCGTTCGTCGACGAGCTCGAGGGGCGATGCAATAACTGATATTCGCGCTAAAAGATGCCGACGTTTGCGAATGCGGGCGTCGGCATTTTCCTGCTTATTTGAATACGTGTAACGTCCCAGTATTCCGGCGGCTCGCGTATCGATCAATCGAACGTGATCAACACCTTCATCGATTTGGACCGATCGCCGGCCGTCTGGAATGCCGTCACTGATTCTTGATACGGAAAGACGCCCGTGATCAACGGCTTGACGTCGATGAGCGCTTTATTCAGCAACTCGACGGCTACGGCGAACTCCTCGTGAAAGCGGAACGCGCCTCGCAAATCGAATTCTTTGGCCACGACCACGTTGATCGGCAAGGTGATGTCGCCGCCTAGTCCCACCTGAACGATGATCGCCCGCGGCTTGAGAACGTCGAACGCGCCGCGCAAAGCGGCTGGGTTGCCGCTCGCTTCGAACAAGATGTCGAAGGTGCCTTTATCGGCCGCATATGGCTGCAGTGCGTCGGGCGTCTCGGCGATGTTCAGTGCGGCGTCCGCACCGACTTTCTTGGCACTCTCTAGCGGCAGCGCGTTGACGTCGGTCGCGACGATCGATGCCGCCCCCGCGCGCCGCGCGGCCGCCACGATCAAGGCTCCGATCGGACCGCAGCCGGTGACAAGCACGCGCTTACCGAGCAGCGGCCCGGCACGTCGCACCGCATGGAGCGCGACGGAAAGCGGCTCGGCCATCGCCGCTTCCGCATCGCTCAACGAATCGGCGACGACATGGGCCTGCGCACGGTCTATCACGATCTCCTGGCGGAACGCTCCCTGCACATGCGGCGTGCGCATCGCGCTGCCGTAGTAGCGCATGTCCAGACAGTGATTGTGATGCCCTTGCTGGCAGTACTGACACAACCCGCAGGGACGGCTCGGGCTGATCGCGACGCGCGTTCCGGCCGGCATATCGGTGACGCCAGGACCGGCACGCGAGACGATGCCCGATACCTCATGGCCAAGCACCATCGGTTCGCGAATGCGAATGGCGCCGAATCCCCCGTGATTGAAGTAATGCAGATCGGAGCCGCAGATGCCCCCTGCCCGAATGCGAACCAGCAATTGATTTGCTTCGGGTTCCGGTGTCGCAACGTCTTCGATGCGCAAGTCCAACGGTGCGTGTATGACTAGTGCGTGCATGGTGACTGTCTCGGGTGATATAGGCACGGTGTCCTGATGCGAACGATGGAGGTGGCAGGAGTGGGCAGGCGTTGCGAGAGATATACTTTCTGCCCTCTACTCCCCGGCGAATCAGAACTTGTGACGCAGGCCGACCGCCGCTTCGACCAGCGAGTTGTGGCCGAAGAACGGTTGGTTCGAACCGGAGGCCGCTGCTAGCGTCGTCCATGCGCCCGTCAGATGGTTGTAGTCCAGCCCCACATAGACGTCCGTACGCTTGCTCAGCAGATAGTCGAAGGTCGGGCCTGTCGTGATGCGGGTGCCACTTTGGCCGGCGTGATGGACGAAGTCGACATAGACGGGTAGGTCGAGCACGAAAGTCGGTGTGAACGCGTACTGCAACGCGGCCGAGAACGAGTCGTTGCGATAATCGGCCGGATACACATGGCTGTAGATGTACGAGCCGAATACCTTCGCGGAGCCGAACTTATACGTCGCGCCTGCCGTAAAAATCTTCTGCGAACTGTCGGGAATCGTGAGGCCAAAGTACGTGCTGCCGTAAGCCGTCGTCGACGGATTGAGACCGCCGATGTTATTGACGATCTGATACGCCGCACCTACGTTCAACGGGCCCCTGTCATACGAAATGCTGACGGCAGGCGACGAGTTCTGATGGACGTTTCCGGCCACTTGGCCGAACGTATAAGCGCCCTTGAGCGTGAAGCCGGCGAGCGTCGGCGACGTATATCGAACCGTGTTATCGAGGCGCCCGCCGCCCGTCAGCCCGGCGCCTTGGAAGCCGATCGTCCCCGTATAGTTCGCGAATGCGAAGATGTCGTGTGTCCAGCCCGTCTCGTGCACGAGCGTGTACTGGCGCCCCAACGTGACCGTGCCATACGGGCTGCTCAAGCCGACGAAGGCCGTGCGGCCGAACAGGCGAGCCACACCCGAAGGCGTCGATTGTTGAGTCGTACCGGTATTCGGCGTGAAGCCGCCTTCCAATTGGAAGATTGCAGCGAGGCCGCCGCCCAAATCCTCGGTGCCCTGCAAGCCCCAGCGGCTCCCTTGGATTTCGCCGCCGCTACCCATCGTAAAGAGTTTGCCGCTCGATGCATTCTGATGCGTGTCGAAACGCACCGCCTCGTCGATGATTCCGTACAGCGTGACGCTCGATTGCGCTGATGCCTCGGCGGAGCAGATCAACAACGAGACGCTTAGTAATCCTAATGATATTCTTCTCACGAATACACCCCTTACCTGTTAACGAAAAAAGGAAAGCGCCAATCCGACTGCCGAGTCCGCGCGGCTCGGCATGTCTTTTTGCTGTGTCCGGCGAGGCTGCAGGCGCAGCCGTCGCACGGCTCTCAGTCGAGGGCGGCGACGGCTGCCGCGATCTGCCGGCATCCTTCGTCGATAACGCCGATGCTGGTCGCGATCGACATACGGAAGAACGGCGACATGCCATAGGCGCTTCCGGCGACGAGCGCCACGCCCGCCTGCTCGAGCAGGTAAAGGACGACGTCGGTATCGTCTTGGAGTCGCTTTGCTTGGGGCGTAGTACGTCCGATTAGGCCGCTGCAGTTGACGTACAGATAGAACGCGCCGCCCGGCGTTTTGCAACTGATGCCGGGAATCGCATTGAGCGCTTCGAGCGCGAAATCTCGGCGCTGCCGGTAGGTGCGCACCGATTCATGCACGAAGGTCTGATCGCCTGTCAGCGCGGCTAGCGCAGCGGCTTGGCTGATCGTGCAAGCGCTGCTGGTCGATTGCGATTGCAGCGTGCCGAGCGCGCCGATCAAATCGGGAGGACCGGCCACATAGCCGATACGCCAGCCCGTCATCGCGTAGGTTTTGGACACGCCGTTGATCACCAGCGCGCGCGAAGCCAGACGCGGCTCGATGGTCAGTAGATGCGGCGCAGGGCCGGGCTCGAAGCGGATATGCTCGTAGATGTCGTCCAACATCACGAGTATCTGAGGGTGGCGCATCAACACATCCGCGAGTACACGCAGCTCCTGCGCCGTATAGGTCGCTCCTGTCGGATTCGTCGGCGAATTGACGATCAGCCAACGCGTGCGCGGCGTGATCGCGTCTTCGAGTGCGGACGGCGTGAGCTTGAAGCCGTCGTCTTCCGAGCAGCGGATGACCACAGGTATCCCGTCGCAAGCGAGCGTCATGTCGGGGTATGAAACCCAGTAGGGCGCGGGAATCAGCACCTCGTCCCCGGCTTCCACGGTGACCGCGAGCGCGTTGAAGATCGCGTGCTTGGCGCCGCACGTGACGACGATGTTTTTCGGATCGTAGGTGAGCCCGTTCTCGCGTTGCAGCTTGGCCGCGATCGCGGCCCGTAGGGCCGGCGTGCCGGCCGTTTGGGTATAGCGCGTCTCGCCACGCTCCATCGCCTCGAACGCAGCCTTGCGGATATGCGCGGGCGTATCGAAATCGGGTTCGCCGACGACCAGATCGACGATGCGCTTTCCGAGCCGCTTCAGTTCCGCGGCGCGGTCGGCTGCCGCGCTGCTAGGTGATGGCTTGATCCGCAGGACGCGGGCAGCAATGCGCGATGCACTCACACTGGACTCCTCGACGGCATTTGACGATGGCCCCACATTAAGCGTGCGGAAAAGTTCAAGCCAAGATGACTTTCCGCTGGTGCAATAACATCCGCTTATGACGCGCTGCGAGGAGCGGGCTTGCGTCATGCCGCGCCGGATGGCGGTAGCGGGGCGGCGAGCGTTGTGCAGCGCGACTCAATCCTCTGCGAGCGAGAGGTGGGGAAACCATGAGGGTGGGGATATTGATGAGTGTCCATGAGGTAGAGGTTGGCCTATGATGATTGACATCTGTTAACCCTGAGACACAAGACTGTGAATCTGCGGCGTTTGAAGTATTTCGTGAAAATCGTCGATATCGGCAGCCTGACTCAGGCCGCTGAAGTGCTTCATATCGCGCAGCCCGCATTGAGCCAGCAACTGATCACGCTCGAGGACGAATTCCAGCAACAGTTACTCGTGCGCACAAAGCGCGGGGTGACGGCCACCGAGGCAGGGGCCACGCTATACCGCCACGCGCAATTGATTCTTCGCCAGTACGAACAGGCGCAGGCCGACGTAAAAAGCGCCGGTCAGGCGTTGTCCGGTCAAGTGTCGGTGGGGCTCGCGCCGGGTACCGGGGCGTCCGCGCTGTCGTTGCCGCTGCTGCGCACAGTGCGCGCGCGGCATCCGAACATCCTGCTCTACATCAACGAGAATTTCGGCACGACGCTGAGCGAACTGATCATGAACGGACGCATGGACATGGCCGTGCTGTACGGCGACAAGCCGGTGCATGGTCTGTCTTTTCAGTTGCTGATGAATGAGGAGATGTTTCTCGTCGCCCCGCGCAGCATGGGCATCGTGCGGGAGCAGATCTCTGTGGCGGACCTGCGCGACGTGCCGCTGCTCCTGCCGCGACCCTACAACTACTTGCGCAAGTACGTCGACGAAGGCTTCGCGAGCGTGCAGACCACGCCCAATGTGGTGGCGGAAATCGAATCTGCGTCTACGCTGTCGGCCGCCGTTGGCGCGGGGATCGGTGCGACGATCCTGCCCGAATCGACGGCGCGCGTGGTGGCGGCGGGCGGCGACATCGTCCAGTCCCGCATCGTGTCGCCCGTTATCAAGATCCCTCTTTCCGTGTGCCTTTCCGACCACCTTCCTTTGTCCGAACCGGCCACTGTCGTCAAGGACATCCTGCTCGAACTCGCCGGCGACCTTGCACTTGGGGTCCATGCCGGCCCCCACGCCGATACATAAGCGCGCCTTATCGCGACAAAGCCAAACGGTCTTGGTGCAATTTTTCTGTGCCGGATACATTGAGTCCTAACCGGTCACGGACTCAAAGATGGATCTTCAGAAGATAAAGGCGCTGATCGACCTACTAGCCGATTCTCCGCTCGCGAAGCTCGAAATCATCGAAGGCGAAGAGCGGGTCAAACTCGTCAAGGCCAAGCGTCGTGGCAAGCGCGGCGCCGGTAACGCACCGACAAAGATTGCCGCCGACGCGCCGGAATCCGAGCGGGCGTGGATTGACAGTCTGCCTGCCGCCGATGCCGCGGTCGAACACATTGTCATGCCGCGTACCCCGCAAGACACACCGCAGCTCGTTCGCGCGCCGATGCTCGGGATCGTCTACCTCGCACCATCGGCGAGCGAGGCGCCGTTCGTCCAGGTTGGCGATGCTGTCGAAGAAGGAAAGGTGCTATGCACGATCGAGGCGATGAAAATGTTCAACGCGATCGAAAGCGATTGCCGGGGCACGGTCCACGAAGTGCTCGTGACGCCCGGCAGCGAAGTGGAGCTGGGACAACCGCTGTTTCGTATCGGCTGACCGATCATGTTCGAAAAGGTACTCATTGCCAATCGCGGTGAAATTGCGCTTCGCATCCAGCGCGCGTGCCGTGAGCTCGGTTTGAAGACGATTGCGGTCTATTCCGAGGCGGATGCCGACGCCCGCCACGTCAAGTTGGCAGACGAAGCGCTCTGCATCGGTCCTGCGTCCCCTACCCACAGCTATCTGAATCAGGCCGCGATTTTGTTCGCTGCGCATGTGAGTGGGGCCCAAGCGGTGCATCCCGGATATGGGTTCCTCTCCGAAAACGCGGATTTTGCGTCGGCTGTCGAGGCGGCCGGATTGACATACATCGGCCCGACGCCCCAGTCGATCCGCACAATGGGCGACAAGGTCGCCGCGAAACGCGCGATGCGAGAAGCCGGTGTCCCGTGCGTGCCGGGACCGGACGACAGCCTGCCGGACGATCCCGCTGCAATCATGCGGACCGCCGAAGAAATTGGCTTTCCCGTCATTGTGAAAGCGGCGGGCGGCGGGGGCGGACGTGGCATGCGGGTGGTGCGCGAGCCGGAGCAACTATTCGAGGCTGTGGCGGTCACCCGCGAGGAAGCACGCCGCGCGTTCGGTAAGCCCGAGCTGTATCTCGAGAAATTCCTCGAGCATCCGCGCCACGTCGAGATTCAGGTCCTTTGCGATACTCACGGCACGGCGCTATGGCTCGGCTCGCGCGATTGCTCACTGCAACGAAGGCATCAGAAGGTGCTGGAGGAAGCGCCTGCGCCGGGTATCGATCCCGAGTTGCTCGGCGATGTCGGGGAGCGCTGCGCCGATGCCTGCAGGCGGGTCGGCTATCGCGGCGCGGGTACGTTCGAGTTCCTTTTCGAGGACGGCCGCTTTTACTTCATCGAGATGAACACGCGGCTGCAAGTCGAGCACCCGGTGACGGAAATGACGTCCGGTATCGATATCGTGCGAGAGCAGATCCGCATCGCGCAGGGACACGCATTGAGCGTGAGCCAGCACGACGTGCGCGTTCGCGGGCACGCAGTGGAGTGCCGGATCAATGCAGAAGATCCATTCACGTTCGTGCCGTGCCCGGGCCGGATCGATGCCTGGGAGTTGCCGGGCGGCAACGGCATCCGGGTCGATTCGCACGTGAGCCGCGGTTGCGTGGTGTCGCCGTATTACGACTCGCTGATCGCCAAGATCATTGCGCACGGCGATACGCGCGACGAGGCGTTGATGCGGATGCAGATCGCATTGTCCGAATTGCGCGTCGAGGGTATTCGCATCAATGCGCCGCTGCATCAGGCCATGCTTGCGGACGAGGGTTTCCAAGCGGGCGGAGTCGACATACATCATCTGGAGCGCTGGCTTGCACAAAGGAAAGAGGCATGACGCCGACCATTGAGCACGCGTCGATCGTTGATGCGGCCGCAACGGCCGCAACGGCCGCAGCCGGCGGGCGCCAACGGGACGCGCAGGACATCGAGGCCGCAACGGACCGCGGCCAATCCGAGCAGCCGTTGACCATCAGCATGCTGGGCACAACGGCCATGCTATTTGAAGCGCCGGGCACGCTCGATCTCTCCTCGCAACGACGCATCTGGTCCCTGGCCCGCGAGGTCGAAACTTGGCAGGGAGTGCGTGAGGCCGTGCCGGGCGTTACCAATCTGATGCTCACGTTCGTCCGCCCGCCCGCCGATCCCGATGCGCTCGCCGATGCGTTGCGCGCGGCATGGGAAAGCTCGGAGCAATTGCAGATCGATGGCAGGGTGATCGAGCTACCGGTCGTGTATGGCGGCGAATTCGGGCCGCACATACAGGATGTGGTCGCCCATACGGGCTTGACCATCGATGAGGTCGTGCAGTTGCATTGCGCGCCGCTTTACACCGTCTATGCGCTCGGTAGTCACCCCGGCTATTGCTATCTGGGCGGGATGGATCCGCGTATCGCGACACCGCGCCGCAAGGTGCCCGTGCTGGGTTTGCCGGGCGGCGCGGTGTCGATCGGGGGTGCGCAGACGGGCGTGTCCGCATCGACAGGACCGAGCGGATGGAACACTATCGGGCACACGTCCATGGTTTTCTTCGATCCGTCGCGCGAGCGCCCGGCCACACTTGGACCCGGCGACATGATCCGGTTTTGCGTCGAGAGGATTATCCGATGATCGAGGTGCTGTCTTCTTCCGCGCTCGCCACGGTGCAGGACCATGGGCGCGAAGGCTATTTGCGCTATGGCGTCGGCACGGCCGGGGCGATGGATCGCCTGGCGCTCGCGGTCGGCAATCTGCTGCTCGGCAATCCCGACGACGCGGCCGGCATCGAAATTCCGGTGTTTCCGTTTCGCATTCGCTTTCTAGGCGATCTGGACTTTGCGATAACAGGTGCCGATTGCGCCGCTCGGCTCGGGGATAAACCCGTGTTGCCGTGGTGGACCACGCATGCGCAAGCGGGTGACGTATTGACCATCGGCGTCCCGACCAACGGCACGCGCTGTTATCTATCGCTGGCGGGCGGCGTGGATGTCCCGATCGTGCTCGGCTCGCGCAGCACGCAATTGCGCGGCCGGTTCGGCGGCTATGAAGGGCGCCAGTTGCATCGGGGCGATGTGCTGAACGCAATCGGCTTGACGCGAGATACAGAGCACGAGGCTAGCGCGCAGCGCGCAGGATTCGGCGTGGTGCCGCCGGAGCATGCGCTGCCCGCGCTCGTCTGCACGCCGTGCGCCGACTTGGGCGATACGGTCGTGCGCGTCCTGCCCGCAGCCGAGTACGACTGCTATCGACCGCAATCGATCGAAGCATTCTGGAGCGAAGGTTGGAAAATCACGCCGCAAAGCGACCGTTACGGTTACCGGCTGGCCGGCCCTACGCTCGAGCCGATGCGCCACATTGAAAAGCGCTCGCACGGCATCGTGCCCGGGGTGATTCAGGTGCCCCACAGCGGCCAGCCCATCATCCAATTGCGGGACGCCCAACCGTCCGGCGGCTACTCGAAAATCGGCACCGTCATCGAAGCGGATTTATGGCGCCTCGCACAGGCGCGAATCGGTACGAAGATTCGGTTCGTGCAAACGACCTATCCGGAAGCGCTGGCCGCACTGGAGGAGTTCGATCGTTACCTCACGCGAGTCCGCCATCTGGTTAGCCTCGTGCGTCCCGCGAGACACTAGGCATGATCGACAGAATGGAAGTGGATCTCGAGGAAATCCGGCAGCTCACCTCGTGGCTGGCGGCGAGCGATATTGGGTTTATCGAGGTCCGTAGACGGGGGACGACGGTGCGGTTGGAGATCGGCGATAGGCGCGATAGCGGCGATGGCGCATCGCATCGGACGTCGGTGTCCGCGCGGCCATCGCATCCGGAAATGGTCGACGTGACCGCGGATACAGTGGGGGTTTTTCTTACGTCGCACCCGGCCCGTTCGGCTCCGTTCGTCGGGCCCGGTTCGCGCGTCGCACGCGGCGACATGCTTGCCGTTTTGCGCATTGCGGATCTGTGCTTACCCGTGGTCGCACCGTTCGCCGGCGTCGTGACGCAACCGCTTATGGCGCATGGTGCGGCGGTGGGCTACGGCACGCCGTTGTTCAAAATTTCGCCGATGACGATCGCATGTGCGGATTGACAAGCATTCGCATTGGATTAGAGAACGGAGAGTAAGCAGTGGAAATCGATCTCAACGCTGACCTCGGAGAGGGCTTTGGCCCATACCGGATGGGCGAGGACGAAGCGATGCTCGATGTCGTATCGTCCGCGAACGTCGCGTGCGGATTTCATGCGGGCGATCCGGTGATCATGGACCGTACCGTGCGTCTCGCGCTTGCTCGCCAGATCGACGTCGGTGCGCACGTGGGCTTTCCGGATCTGCTCGGCTTCGGCCGCCGACCGATAGAGGCGGACCCGCTGGAACTCGCAAAGTACGTGCTGTACCAAATAGGCGCGCTCGCCGGTATCGCGAAGGGTGCCGGGCACCGCGTCACGCATATGAGTTTCCATGGGGCGCTCGGCAATATGGCGGCTGCGTCTTATGAATTGGCCGAGCCGCTCGTGCGCGCGGTCGCAGAATTCGATCGGGATTTGGTCATCAGCGTGTCGACCAACACGGAAATCGAGCGTGCGGCCGATCACGTCGGCATTCGAACCGCCAAAACGTTTCTCGCCGATCGAGCCTACGACGATCACGGCGCGCTCGTGTCGCGCAAGCTCGAAGGCGCGGTCATCAAGGACCGAGGGGCGGTGATGGCGCGCGTCCAAGCGCTGCTCGAAGACGGCACGATCAGGACCATCACAGGCAACAAGCTGAAAGTCAACGTGCAATCGATCCTGCTGCACGGCGACACACCAGGTGCAGTGGAACTCGCGCACGCCGTGCGTCATGCCATTGAATCGGGCGGCGGGCGCGTGACGCCGGTATCGAAGCTCATCCGATAACGCTCGCGCCTGCTGCGCACGCCAAACGCAGGCATAAGCGAGCCTTATCGCCACAAAGCCAATTCGTCTTTGCCCGTCGTTTTCTCGACGTGTAGATTGAATGAAGCGTACCGCCGCGCTCGCTACGCGAGACGGACAACTTGAGACAGAGGTCATCGATGCCGTTTTCAGACTATAAGACCGCGCTCGTCACGGGCGCTTCAACGGGCATGGGCGCAGCGATCGTCGAGCGTTTTTGCCGAGAGGGACTCGAAGTGCACGCACTGGCACGAAGCGCCGATCGCCTGCGGGAGCTCTCCGAGCGCACGGGCTGCATTCCACACGCGATCGACGTCAGCGATCTTCCTGCCGTGACGAGGCTCACCGAGGAAGTCCCGTTCGATATCGTTGTCAATAACGCCGGCGTGTCGCGCAAGGGTTCGATTCTGGATGCGGGGGTCGAGGATGTCGACGTGCAGGTGGAAGTGAACCTTCAGGCCGTGTTGCACATCGTCCGGCTGACGATGCCGGGGATGGTCGCGCGCGATCGAGGACATATCGTCAACATCACATCGATCGCGGCGATCTACAACTTCAACGGCAATTCGATCTATCACGCCACGAAGGCGGCGGTTCATGCTTTATCCCGTCAACTTCGCGTTGATGCGACAGGCAAACGCGTGCGCGTGACGGAGATTTGTCCTGGGCGCGTCGCCACCGATATCTTCGGCCACGTGCATGGGAACCTCGAAGAGGCGCGCAAGCAGTTCATCGAAGGCTTTGAATTGCCGACGCCGAACGATATCGCCGACGCCATCGCGTTTGCCATCGCAGCGCCACTCGCAGTCAATATCAGCAACATGGAGATCCTGCCGACACTGCAAGTACCCGGTGGCCTCACCACGATCAAGCGTGAACCGACTGGCCCGGCCGACTAGCTCATCGGTATGGTTGTTCATTGCCTTACGCTGACAACGACGACAAGGAGATTTTCATGCGTGTACCGGTACTCGTGACTCGCGCGTCCTACCCGGATATCGTCGATCGCCTGCGTGCGAAGTTCGACGTCGCCGACAATCCGGGCGATCGGATCTGGGCACAAGCCGAACTCATCGAACGGTTGCAGGGCAAGGTCGGTGCAATGACGGCAGGCAGCGACTGCATCGACGCCACACTGCTAGATGCCTGTCCACAGTTGAAAGCCGTGTGCAACATCGGGGTCGGATATAACAACATCGACGTCGACGCATGTACTGCGCGTGGCGTCATTGTCACGAATACGCCGGACGTGCTGACCGATACGACCGCCGATTTCGGCTTCGCGCTCATGATGGCCGCGGCACGGCGTATCGCCGAGTCGGAACACTTTCTACGGGGCGGTCTGTGGACGAAGACGGGACGCTATGACATGTTCGTCGGCGGCGACGTACACGGCGCCACCCTCGGCATTCTCGGGATGGGCCGCATCGGACAGGCTATTTCGCGTCGCGGTGCATTCGGCTTCGGCATGCGCGTGATCTATCACAACCGCTCTCAGGTCGCGCCGGAGACGGAGGAAGACTGCCGAGCACGCTACGTCGACAACGAAACGCTGTTGCGCGAGTCCGATCACTTGATCGTGACGGTGCCGTATTCCGTCAGTTCGCATCACGCGATCGGTGCGGCGGAGCTCAAGCAGATGAAGTCGTCGGCGACGCTGACCAATATCGCTCGAGGCGGTGTCGTGGACGATGCCGCGCTGGCCGTCGCGCTGGGAGAGGGCGCTATCGCGGCTGCGGGCTTGGACGTGTTCGAAGGCGAGCCCGCCGTCTGCCCGGCGTTGCTTGCGCAGAAGAACGTTGTGTTGACACCGCATATCGGCAGTGCGTCGGTTAAAACTCGGCGCGCCATGGCCTCGTTGTGCGTGGACAACCTGATTGCCGCGCTAGGCCATGGGCCTGCGGCCGGCAAGCCGCCGACGCCGGTGAATCCGCAGGTCCTGGCGTGCGCGCTATAGGCGCCCTTGCATTGCCCGCGCGCGTGTCCGACCCATCATTCCCGATACTTATCGCACCAGAGGAAAGCCGTCTGCCAATGTCTATTTTTGCGAGCTAGTATCGATTCAACCCTGCTGAGCATGATTTGCGCGTGACCGTTTCAACGCGATGCATCATCGGAATGTGCGAATGGCAGGACGGGATCGAGCTAACCCGGATGTCGCCCGCTTTCGGATTTAGGGGACCTGCAACATGAAGCTTCATTTTGACCTCGGAACGGTCCTGCGCGGCGAGTACGGGGCGTTGTTTCTCCATGGGATCGAACTCACGCTCGCAATGGCGGCGCTGGCGTGGGTGTTTTCGATGATTATCGGCATCCTGCTGACACTCATACGCATGACGCACTTTCGTCCTGCTACCGCATTCGTCGGAAGCTTTGTCGCCTATCACCGCAACGTGCCGATGCTCGTGCAAATCTTGTTTTGGTATTTCGGCATTTCGAACATCCTTCCGCAGGAACTGCAAGCGGTGCTGAACAACTACAACGGTCAGTTCATCTTCGCGGTCATCGCGATCAGCCTGTGTAGTGGGGCATATCTGTCCGAGGATATTCGCAGCGGCTTGCGCGCGATTCCTTATGGCCAATTCGAAGCATCGCGAGCGCTGGGCTTGAACTTCCTCAGTGCGATGCGCTATGTGATTCTGCCGCAAGCGCTGCGCAAGGCAATTCCGCCGATGATCAATCACACGGTTCTGCTGTTCAAGAATACGAGCCTAGCCATGGCTATCGGCGCGGCCGAACTCACCTATGTGACGCGCCAGATCGAAAACGAAACGTTTCTGTCGTTCGAAACGTACTTCGTCGCGACTGTCGCCTACCTCGGCATCTCGCTCGTCATCATGCTGTTGGGGGCACGCATAGCGGCGCACTACCGTATTCCTGGAAGCAGATGATCATGTTCGACATCTTGCGCGAGAATTGGACGCTTCTGCTGATCGGGCAGTATCCGCATGGCCCGCTAGGCGGGATCGTGCTAACTGTGCTGCTGTCCCTTTCGGCGCTTGCCATTGCGTTCCCGCTGGGCATTCTGGTGGCGCTCGCGCGCATCAGCCCGTTCGTTGTTCTCAGAGCACCCGCCACCGGGCTCGTGTACATGGTGCGAGGCGTGCCGCTTTTGATGGTCATCTTCTGGGTGTACTTTTTGGTGCCGGTTCTGACCGGATATCCCGTCACGGGCTTCGTCACGATGCTGTGCGCGTTGGTGGTCTACGACTCGGCGTATTTGGGCGAAATCATTCGCGCAGGGATCGAAGGCTTGCCGCGTGGACAGACCGAAGCATCGCGTGCGCTCGGTCTTAGCTATTTGAAGACGATGCGCGCCATCATCCTCCCGCAAGCACTCTACAACGTCGTGCCGAGCATGATTACGCAGTTCGTTTCGACCATCAAAGAGACTTCGCTCGGCTACCTCATCAATGTGCAGGAAATCTCGTTTGCCGCCGACCAAATCAATAATCGGCTGCTGACAAAACCTTTCGCCGTTTATCTGATTCTCGCGCTGAGCTACTTTGCCCTGTGCTATGCATTGACGCAGTTCGCGCAGTACTTGGAGCGCCGCGTCACTCGCAAGCGCGCGGGAATGTCTGCCGCAAGCAAGAAGGCGAGTACCGCCGCGCTGGCCGATCCGCTGCCGACCAACAACTAGGCGTGCATTCAATTCGAGGTATGCATCATGATCAAATTTTCCGGCGTCAACAAATGGTACGGCGAGTATCACGCGCTCGTGGATATCAACGCCGAAGTGTGTAAGGGCGAAGTGGTGGTCGTATGCGGGCCGTCCGGGTCGGGCAAGTCGACTTTGATCCGCACCGTGAATCGACTCGAGGAGATCGATCGCGGGCAGATTTACTTTGACGGCGGGAACATCCACGACAAGAAACTCCGGCTCAATGCCTATCGGAGTCATATCGGCTTCGTGTTCCAGCAGTTCAATCTGTTTCCGCATCTGTCCGTGCTCGAGAACGTCACGCTCTCGCCGATGCGCGTCAACGGACTCAAGCGTATCGAAGCCGAACGCAAGGCGGCCGACCTATTGTCGCGAGTTGGTCTGGCTAGCAAGGCGAATGCTTACCCGGCCCAGTTGTCGGGCGGGCAACAGCAGCGCGTCGCGATTGCGCGCGCCTTGGCCATGGATCCGCCCGCGATGCTGTTCGACGAGCCTACCAGCGCGCTCGATCCCGAAATGGTGGGCGAAGTATTGAGCGTGATGAAGAGCCTGGCGCACGAAGGAATGACGATGATGTGCGTCACGCACGAGATGGGCTTTGCACGCGAGGTCGCGGACCGCGTGTGGTTCATGGACGCCGGTCAGATACTCGAAACGGCGTCTCCGGACGAGTTTTTTTTGCGCCCGAAGCACACGCGGGCGCAACGGTTCCTGTCGGATCTTCGCACGCATTGAGGCAAGTCGCGGGTACCTGAGCAGCGGGGTGGGCATGGGCGGGTAGCCAACTTGCTTGGCGCTCGATCGCATTACATAAATTTGAGGAGTTCGCAATGCAGGTAAAGAAAATTTACGCCGGGATGTCGATCGGATTCTGCGCGCTCGCGTGCGTTGCTCCGGCACGCGCGGATCAACTCGCCGACGTCAAGGGCCGTGGTGAACTGACTTGCGGCGTGTACTCGAATGTTCAGCCGTTCTCGTATCCCGATGCGCAGACGCGCCAACTCGAAGGCATGGATGTGGATTTGTGCAATGCACTGGCGAAACGCATTGGCGTCAAGGCGAAGCTCGAACCGTTGGCGGTCGAAGCGCGCATTCCCCAATTGAAGCTAGGCCGCGTCGACATCGTGGTCGCCAATTTGGCCTACACGAAGACGCGCGCGACGCAGATCGATTTCAGCGACTCGTACTATTCGACCAAGGAAGTATTGGTCGTGAAGAAGCTCGATGCGAGCAAGAAGCTCGTTGATTTCGCGGGACAGAAGATCAGCGCGGCCGATGGTTCAACGTCCGCACAATCGATTCCGCTTTCGATCAAGGGCGGTCAGGCCGTGACGTTCCACGATACGAGCTCGGCGTTCCTGGCGCTCGAGCAGGACAAGGTCAAGGGCTTCGTCACCAACCAGATGACAGCGACAGAAATCGTTAAGCACGTGGAAGGCACCGATGGCGCGGTGGCTATCGCATCGGAGCCGATGCTGATCGAACCGATCGCCGTCGGGTTGCGCAAGGGCGAGCCGGCCATGCTGGATGCCGTCAACAAATCGCTCAACGCGATGGAGCAAAGTGGCGAGATGAGCGGTATCTTTAATAAGTGGCTGGGACCGAAGACACCCTATGGCCTTACGCGAACCGATAAGGTGACGCCGATCGATCGGCTCAAGTTCACCCCGTTGTCGTAGTTCGCAACGAGGCGACGTCTGCGCGCGAATATATTCGCGCAGGCATTGTCAACATCAGTGCAAAAGCGCCCGAGAGAGAACGTATCGAATGAACGAGGAGTCGCCTTGAACAGCAATCTGGAGATGTTCGACCTCACCGGCCGCCGTGCGCTTGTCACGGGGTCGAGCATGGGAATCGGCTTTGCGTTAGCGAAGGGTCTAGCGGGCGCCGGTGCCGAAGTCGTATTGAACGCGCGCAACGAGGCGCGCTTGGCCGAGGCGGTCGCGCGCTTGCGCGACGAGGGCGCGACGGTGCATGGGGCGGCATTCGACGTGACGTCTCCGATCGATGTCAAGAATGCCGTCGACGGCATCGAGCAGGACATTGGTGCGATCGATATCCTCGTCAACAACGCCGGCATGCAACGCCGGGCGCCGCTCGAACAGTTTTCGCACGAACAGTGGGACGAACTGATGAAGACGAACGTCGAGAGCGTGTTCCTAGTAGGGCAGGCGGTGGCACGCCACATGATCGAGCGTAGGCGCGGCAAGATCGTCAACATTTGCTCCGTGCAAAGCGAGCTGGGTCGCCCGAGCATCGCGGCGTACACCGCGAGCAAAGGCGCGGTGAAAATGCTGACGAAGGGTATGGCGATCGATTGGGGCCAGTACGGCATTCAGGTGAATGGCCTTGGGCCCGGCTACTTCAAGACCGAACTGACGGATGCACTCGTGAAGGATGAGACGTTCAGCGGCTGGCTGATCGGACGGACGCCTTCGCGCCGCTGGGGCGATGTGGAAGACCTCGTTGGCGCCGCGATATTCCTTTCGAGCAACGCGTCGAACTTCGTCAACGGCCATATCTTGTACGTCGATGGGGGCGTGACGGCCACGCTTTAGCTCTGCGTTGGATTTAGCCGCCCTTCGCGAAGCGCCTCGGGATTTCACTGCTTCAACACAGCCTGAGGTGTGTTCCGGAAACTGATCGCCATGCGGTTATACATGTTCATCACGCTGATTGCGATCGTGAGGTCTACGAGTTCCCGCTCATCGAACGCCGCACGGGCTGCCTCGTAGGCTTCTTGCGGTACGCCGGTCTGCGCAACAAGCGTGACCGATTCGGCCCACGCAAGGGCGGCACGCTCGCGTTCGTCAAATAGATTCGCGGCTTCCCGCCATGCCTGTACCAGCGCTAGCTTTTCGACTTTGACGCCTTTCTCGAGCAGGTCGCGTGTATGCATGTCGAGGCAGTAGGCACAGTTGTTAATCTGTGAGACGCGAAGATAAGCTAGATCGACGAGGACAGGCGAAAGTCCGCTCTGCATGACGTAGCCGTACACACCGCCAAGCGCTTTCACGCCCGCAGGTGCGATCTGGTTGTAGTCGAGGCGCATGCTCATGTGTTGTACTCCTTCCGGACTAGGTCTATTTGATAGGGCTGGTTAGCGGCTTGTCGTTGCTGTCCACGACGAACACCGCCAGCAACTTTGCAGGCTCCGTCTTGCTTGCGTTCCGGCTTACCCGATGAACAGCGCCCGGCTCCTCGAAAAAACTTTCGCCGGCGTGATAGACCCGCTTCGGCCCCTCATTCACTTGCGACTCCACGGCGCCCGATACGACATAGGCGTAGATGAAAGCCGATTTTGCGTGCTCGTGTGCCGGCGACATTCCGCCAGGAGCGTAGTCAACCACTACTGCGATCAGCGACTTGCCCGGGATGTTGGGAAGAGCATGCGCGAAGTTGGGCGTGACGGTTGCGCCCGTGCCATCCGCATTGGCGGGCATTGTGAACGCTAGGGCGATCGCTGCGCAGGCAACCCCAACAACAGATCGAATGTTCATAACGATGTTCTCCTTGAGGCCTTCATTGTGGCCGTCGGCTGAACCATAAGAAAGGACCAGGAATGAACATTTTTTATGTACCAAGAAACGACGACCAAGCAGCTGCTACCGGCCGATCAACTGCGCTCATGAACCAATTCGACCAGCCGGCGACAGTCTGCAAGCAATGTACGTTCATCGACGTTGGTTACGCTCAGCAGCAGTCCTTGCTGCCGAGAAGGCGCCGAGTACCATGGAGAGAGCGGGACCGGTGCTAGGCCCGATTGAAGCGCTCGCGAAGCAATATCCACATCGGACGCAGAATCGGGAACCGACACCATCACGGCAGTACCGGCTGCCGCTCGCACTTTCATGGAGTTCGGCGCCACTTCCCCTAAGCAGCGAGTCAGCGCGTCGCGTTGCGCCGCATAAAGACGCTTCATTCGGCGCAGGTGGCGAAGATAGTGCCCCTCACGCAAAAACTCGGCCACGGCATGCTGGACGAATGCGGCTGGCGCGGGTGTTAGGCACGCGGCAATGTCACCAAATCGTCGAGCCACTTCGAGCGGGACCACCACGAAGCCCAACCGGAGCACGGGGCTGATGGTCTTGCTGAAGGTGCCAATATGGAGCACCCGTCCGTCCCGATCCAGCGATGCAAGTGCCGGCGCCGCTCGGCCTTCCAATTGGAGCTCGCTTAGGTAATCGTCCTCGATGATCCAGGCGTCGTTTTGTCGGGCCCACGCCAGCAGTGCGAGCCGGCGAGGGAGCGACATCGCCATCCCGAGCGGCGCCTGCTGGCCTGGTGTCACGACCGCCAACGCGGCTTCAGCGGAGGCACGAATGCCCGCCTCGACATCGAGCCCGTCCGCGTCGACGCAAACGGATTTGACAGTCATCCCAGCCAAGCCGAGTGCGGTACGCGTCATAGGAAAGCCGGGATCCTCGATCCATGCTTGCTTACCTTCGAGGCCGAGTCCACGTACCGTGAGCCCGAGAGCACCGGAGAAACCAGCAGTGACAAGAATCTGAGAGGGATTGCATCGTAGGCCTCGTGCTACGCCGAGATAACCGGCAATCTCTTTTCGGAGTTCGGGTTCCCCACGAGGATCCGGATATGTGACCGGGGCCACCGCAGTCCGCCGTGCTGCGCGCGTTAGCACACGCGACCAGAGCTTGAAAGGGAAGCCGTCCTGGGAAGGCACGCCCATTTGAAACGCTAAAGGCGCTGCGCCAAATTCATGGAATAGATCGGGAAGCGGTGGCTGCTCCGATGTCCAACCGGGTGTTGCGGGCAGACGCGGGCGGTCAGCAACACGGGTACCCGCAGCGCCCAAAACGACTGCAAACTGCTCGTCCGCGAGGCGCTCGTAAGCAACACGGATCGTGCCCCGGGAGACGCCGAGCTGCGCGGCCAAATCTATCCAGGAAGGCAGCCGCGCGCCGGCGGCAAGCTGCCCTGTCTCTATTGCATGTCGAATCGCGAGGTAGATCTGTGCCGACAGCGGTGTGCTGCCCGAACGATCTAGGCCAATGGGGAGGGTCGTCATACTGATGAATGGTACATTCAGAGCGTTCAATCTTGGCACTGTTTTATGACCCGAGTGAAGCGTAGATTCCTCCCATGCAGCGGCCGATCAGCTTTGTCTCGATTCATATGTTGAGACGTGTGTTCGGCGCGCGGACGACAGGGGCCCAAGCGGACCCGTCGTCTATCGATGGAGAAATCCGATGAATACAGAACACACTGTGTCAATGAACGGAATATCTGGCGTCACGATTCCCGACAGTAAATTGGCGCGTGACGTCAGAGAGCTCATTCTCGACACCGAGAGCGAATTACTGTTTGGGCACTCCACTCGCGTGTATCTATGGCGCGCTGCGCTCGGAAAGCGAAAGAGCCTTGAGTTCGATCCGGAGTTGCTTTACGTCGCAGCCATGTTCCACGATATTGGCCTAACAGCGATCTATCGCGAGAGCCAGCTTCGCTTCGAAGTCGATGGCGCGAATGCCGCGCGCGATTTTTTGCGAAGCCGCCACATTTCCGAAGCGGATATAGATAAGGTTTGGACCGCCGTCGCTCTCCATACGACCCCGGGCATTCCAGAACACACGCATGGAGAAATCGCGTTGTTGCAGGCAGGAGCGGGGATGGACGTGGCTGGATGAGGACAGTGTCATTTTCCGAGATGCAAGTCGAGATGCGCATCATTCTTGAACTTGCTCCACTTCTGCATATCCTGCGCGACATAGCTGGCGACCGACTGCGGGTTGCTGATCCCCGGCTCGTACGCGAGTCTGCGCATGTACGAGATGGTTTCGGGCATCCTTGACACCGCGTTGACCGCGGCGTTCAGTGCCGCGTTCACCAATTCGCGGGATCGCGTGGAAACTGGCGTGGGCTCATCGAGCTAAGCTCGAAGCGTCGGCGCATTTGAAGTCCTGGCCGTTTGTCTGAGGCTGGGAGCAACTTGTTTTGGCGGTCCCCATCGCGCATATCGGGTACTTCCGCCGCGAGTTCGTCGAGCGGCGGAGATGGCTCGACGACACGGCCTTCACCGACTTCGGGCTATGTCAGTTTCTTCCGGGGCCGAGTAGCAGCCAGCTTGGATTTGGCATAGGCCTGCTCAGGGCCGGCTGGGTCGGTGGGCTTGCTGCCTGGAGCGGCTTCACGCTACCGTCCGTTTTGCTGCTGATCGTGTTCGCGTCAATTGCACTGAACCCGAGGGGATTGCGGCGGTCCCCGACCAATAGCACGGTGCGTTATGTCAGCACGGCCTCGGCAAGACCGGCTGGCGCGCAAATCATGAGACCATGCATGTAAAGGTGCCGCCGTGCCTTTTCCCTCAGGTGATTAGGTAAGCGTATACGCGACAGGACCGCTCGCTCGTTGCTAAGGGGGCAGCGGATGTCGCAACCGATGGTAAGGCGTCACCCCTTATGATTTCTGTCCATGCCGTGCTCCACAGGGAAGAGTAGGCGATCGATTGCCGTTGCACGCAACGCTTGGCGCACTTAAAATGAGGCTTGATATGCTCGCCGTGTTACCGCGGCGCTTTCGCTCCCGCGCGGACCCTGTTCCGGAAAGGAACAACGTACCAGGAGAGGACGGTGAGACCCTCTGAGGCATTAAATCAGCATAGAGACGATATCCGGCGAATTGTTGCTGCGAACAAGGCTGTCAACCCCCGTGTGTTTGGCTCGGTGGTGCACGGTCAAGATGCTGAGGGGAGCGATCTGGACATCCTCGTCGACCCGCTTCCCGAAACCTCGCTGTTCGATATTGGTGGCATACAGTACGAACTTCAGCATCTGCTCGGCGTCCCGGTGGATGTTCTCACACCCAAAGGCCTTTCGATCAGATTCCGGGCCGCTGTACTGGCCGAGGCGGTGCCTGTATGAACGCGAGGCAACGGCAGATGAGGCTATCGGACTATCTTGCGCATATGCTCGAGGCGGCCCAGCTCGCGCAAAAGCACGTAGGCGGGGTGTCAAAGGATGACTTCGTAGCGAGCCGGATGATGCAACAGGCGGTGCTAATGAACCTGGTCATCATTGGCGAGGCGGCGACACAGATCCGGAACGAATATCCTGAGTTCGTCGACGCCAATCCGAGCCCGGCGCTTCCCTGGCACCAGATGATCGGTATGCGCAATCGCGTTGCGCACGTCTATTTCGACGTGGATCTGGACGTTGTTTGGGTCGCGGTAACGAACCATCTGCCTGCCCTTGAGCGCTATCTCGCCGGACTCCCGGAATTGTCCGGAGCTTCATCGGACTGCAGTACCGACGAATCCGCGCAGTAGGCGCATTTCCCATTTTGGATTCATCATGAGTTGGAAGGCGGAACTGAACGCAGTGATAACCGAACCAAAGCGCCCAGGGCGTCCACCGACGGGTCCTTCGCCGGATGCAAAAACGCCGACGCAGCGGGTGAAAGCGCTGGATGCCGAATTGATCGCATCGGGTGGACGAGTCCTTGGGCGCGTGCGACTATCGGCCGATGCGGCGCGGGCTCTGTCACGCCTCTCGCCCAAGCACGGATCGGATCGCGCGGCAATCGAAGCCGCACTGATCGCTGCAAGTAAGCATTGTGTACAAGGGTAAGTCTCCGAACCTACCCCTTGCGTACCTATCGGCGCACGAAGCTGAGTTTGGGGAGTGAACTCAGTGGCTATGCCGCTCCCCAACCGCGACGGCTGCCTGCCTCGAGTGCCGGCTCAGCATCAACGTCACAACAGCCGACACAGCCAGCATCGCTCCAACCACATACAACCCGGCCGAGTAACCACCCGTCACGTTCTTGAGCCAGCCGATTGCAAACGGACCCACGAAACCTCCCAGATTGCCGACGGAGTTGATCATCGCGATTCCCGCAGCCGCGCCAGCCCCAGAGAGGAACATGCTGGGCATTGCCCACAGCGGCGCCTTAGCCGCGCTGATCCCAATGTTCACGGCGACGAGCGCAAGGATGATCATCAATGCACTCGCGGCATTACCTGCAAAGACGAATCCCAAGCACGCGACGATACAAGGAATGACGACGTGCCATGTGCGTTCTTCCGTACGGTCGGAATGCTTCGCCCACAGGATCATAGCGACCACCGCGAGGATGCTGGGTATGCCCGCCAGGAGCCCCGTTTCGAACGATCCGAAGCCATATTGGCGAATGATCAACGGCGCCCACAAGCCAAGCGTATAAAGCCCCGCCGACGTGCCGAAGTAGATCAACGCCAACGCCAGCACTCGCGGGTCGCGCAGGGCGCTGAGTGCACCGGCCGTGTGACCGGCATGCAACTGCTTCGCCTGCGCTTCCGTTTTTAGCTTCGCGATCAGCCATTCGCGCTCTTCCGGCTGCAGCCATTGAGCCTGCGACGGGGCATCCGTCATGTACTTCAGCACAAAAAAACCAAGGATGATCGCAGGCAGCGCTTCGAGAATGTAGAGCATCTGCCAGTTAGCGAACCCCGCGATCATAGGAAGCTTCATGATCGCGCCGGAAAGCGGAGAGCCGATTACCGTGGAGATCGGTGCGGCGGCCATGAACCATGCCGCGGCGACTGCGCGTTGACGCGCCGGGAACCAGAGGCTCAGATACAGAATGATGCCGGGGAAGAACCCCGCTTCGGCTAGGCCGAGAATGAAGCGCAGCGCGTAAAAACTATTCGGGCCGACTACGAATGCGGACGCCGCCGATACGATTCCCCACGACACCATTACGCGCGCGATCCAGCGGCGCGCACCGACCTTATGAAGAATCAAATTCGACGGCACTTCGAAGAGGAAGTAGCCGATGAAGAACAGCCCGCCGCCGAAACCGAACGCCGCGGGGGAAAGGCCGATGGCCTTGTTCATCGACAGCGCCGCGAAGCCCACGTTGACGCGGTCGAGAAAACTCACGAAATACAGCAACATCACAAACGGGATGATTCGACGCATGAGTTTGCGCGAAACCCGGCTTTCGAGATCCGAAATCATTGTCTCCTCCTTAGAGGTGCGAGCAGAGCTCTATTGAATGAGCCTTAAGCCGCGTTAAGCCGCGTTAGCCGCCGGCGCAGCTGCTTTTTCGATGAACGCGCAGACGGCCGCCGTCACTTCCGCGGTGGTTGCCGTGCCGCCAAGATCGCGCGTGTGAAGCGAGGCATCCGCAGTCACCGCTTCGATGGCCTGCATCACGCGTTTCGCTGCATCGACTTCGCCCAGATGTTCGAGCAGCATCACGACCGACCAAAAGGTGCCGACCGGATTGGCGAGACCTTTACCCATGATGTCGAACGCCGAGCCATGGATCGGCTCGAACATCGACGGATAGCGATGTTCCGGATCGATGTTGCCAGTCGGTGCGATACCCAGGCTACCGGCCAGTGCAGCGGCGAGGTCACTGAGAATGTCGGCATGCAGGTTCGTCGCGACAATCGTGTCGAGCGTCGCCGGGCGGTTGATCATGCGGGCGGTCGATGCGTCCACCAATTCCTTATCCCATTTGACGTCCGGGAATTCCCTCGAGACCTGCAGCGCGATCTCGTCCCACATCACCATCGCATGACGCTGCGCGTTGCTTTTGGTGATCACGGTCAGCAGTTTGCGCGGACGCGATTGTGCGAGACGGAACGCGAACCGCATGATTCGTTCGACGCCTGCGCGCGTCATGATCGACACGTCCGTCGCGGCTTCGATCGGATGGCCCTGATGGACACGACCGCCCACGCCGGAATATTCGCCTTCGGAATTCTCACGGACGATGACCCAGTTGAGGTCCTCGGGCTTGCAGCGCTTAAGCGGCGCGTCGATGCCCGGCAGAATCCGAGTCGGGCGCACGTTCGCATACTGGTCGAAGCCCTGACAAATCTTTAGACGCAAGCCCCACAGCGTGATGTGATCGGGAATGTCCGGGTCGCCCGCCGAACCGAAGAGAATTGCGTCCTTATTGCGGATCGCGTCGAGTCCGTCCACCGGCATCATGACGCCATGCTTGCGGTAATAGTCGCCGCCCCAGTCGAAGTTTTCGAATTCGAATGCGAACGACTTCGCCGTCTCTGCGAGTGTTTGGAGGATTTGCGCGCCGGCCGGCACGACTTCCTTGCCGATGCCGTCCCCGGGGATGGTTGCGATGCGATACGTCTTCATGTCTCCGTCCTTGATCTGTTGCAGTGTCAGCGAACTGTACCTATCTGCGAACGCGAGAACCGGTGGTAATCTCAAAGCATCTTTAACTTTTATTCATAAGTGGAAGCCATGCGCGACACGGTCGAACCTTCCGATCTCGGCTTTTTTTCGACGCTCGCCGCCTCCGGCAGCCTGAGCGCCGCCGCGCGGGAGCTGGGGCTGACGGCAGCGGCCATCAGCAAGCATTTGGCGCAGATGGAGAGCCGTGCCGGCGTCCCGCTCGTCAACCGGACCACGCGGCGGATGATGCTCACGCCGGAGGGCGAGCTGTACCTTGAACACGCGCGCCGGATTCTTGGCGAGATCGATGAGTTGGCCGAACTGCTCGGCGCAGCGAAGAAAAGCCCCAAGGGACTGCTGCGCGTGAACGCGACGCTCGGCTTTGGGCGCAGCCATGTCGCACCGGCGGTCTCGCGCTTTGTCGCGAGGTATCCGCAGGTGGCGGTTCAACTTCAGTTGTCGGTCAGGCCTCCACCGCTGACGGACGATACGTTCGATGTCTGCATCCGCTTCGGCGAGCCGCCCGATACGCGCGTGGTGGCGCGCCGGCTGGCGACGAACCGCCGATTGCTGTGTGCCGCGCCTACGTATATAGCGTCACGCGGCATGCCGATGACCGCACAGGAGCTGACGCGGCACAATTGCATCGGCATCCGCCAGGGCGATGAAGCCTACGGTGTGTGGCGACTGACTTCAGGCAGAGGCGCATCGCGTAAAACGGAGGCCGTGCGTATCAACGGCACCTTGACAACGAACGACGGCGAGATCGCAGTGAAGTGGGCGCTCGAAGGGCACGGCATCTTGATGCGCGCGGAATGGGACGTCAAACAGTATCTGGCCGATGGTTCACTCGTACGTGTACTGCCCGGTCACGATACGCCGAACGCCGACATTTTCGCCGTGTATTCGCAGCGGCATCAAATGTCGAACCGGATTCGCGCGTTCGTCGATTTCATCGCGCAGGACCTTCGGAGCGAAGCGGAGGAGTTGGGGTAAAAGGCTGGCGTGATGGGTTCTTCCAACGGGAGATTAGCCGGGGCACTATGGGGAAGCCGACCGCTAACGACGCTGTATCGCAGCACGTCAACCGGCCAACAGGCTGGCGCTATCTGGCAAGACTGTTGCGTCCAACGGGCGCATGACGTTACGCTATGCGTTAACGTAAATCGTGCAGAATCCGTTAACGGAGACGGTGATGAGCTTGCGAGCCTGTGATGTGGTGCCGATCAGCGAAGCCCGAGCGCGGTTGACCGAATTGGCTGACGAAGTGGTCGGCGGTGGTGCCGAGAAGGTCCTCACAAAGAACGGGACATCCTTTGTTGCGCTCGTTGATGCGAAGAAGCTCGACTACTACCACGCGCTAGAGGTGGAGCACGCAAACCTGGTGCTGCTCGATGAGGCGGAAACTGGCTTGCGCGAGTTGCTGGACAATCAAGTCGTCGGCGCGGACGACCTGATGCGGGCGCTAACAACGCCAATCAAGTTTTGATGGCGCGGGCAGTAGTCGAGGCGGCGCCGAACTTTCTCACCACACTGGATGAGGCGCGGCGATTCCTCGTCGAACAGGACGCGGAGACTGCGCACGCGCGCTATTCGCGGCTCCAATCGGAACTCCTCGAAATGGTTCAGATGCTCGGCTGGTCGCCAGCATGTGGTCGGTACGCGCAGTTTTTGGCAGCGCATTCGGCCCAGGCACGACTGCGCCTGGCGCGAGTGCAGCGCCTCGCGGCCGACGCTGCGTTGCCTGATCTCCGCGAATTCGTCCCGCAGCAGTACGTCGTGCTGTATGCGCATTCACCAAAGCGTGTCGCACTGCTAGCCATAAAACATCAGCGGCAGCTTACCTATTCCGCGTGACATGTCCGCATTGGGTGACGCGCGTGCCTTTCGCCAACGGCCGGACTGCCGGCTGAATGTCGTCCATGCATGACTGCAAGTCATTTCCGGCCGCCTTTCCCGAGCCGAAGATCCGAGCATTGCGTGTCCAGTTGATACTGCGGATCTGAGGCGGCGACCAGGGCACGAGTGCTCGCAGATACTCGATGACTTCCCGTGCTATTTCGTTATCGATAAGCAGCACGCCATCATCGAAAGTCATCTCTCCGATTAGCTTCACCGTCTGCTCGGTAACGCGGTCGAGAAGATCACGGGTGATGGCACGCTATCGGCCAAGCCCGTCTATTTCTTTCTCGAGCGCTACATGCGCGCTTACGAGGCGGAATGGGCCGCGTTTATTCAAGCGGTCAAGGCCGGGACCCGCATGCCCGTAACGCTCGCCGACGGCATTGCGGCGCTCGCCTGCGCCGAGGCTGCGACGCTCTCCGCGCGGACTGGGGAAGCCGTGGCGATTACGCCGGAGATGCTGGGGATCTGAGAGAGGCAGGCAGTCGGCCAGAGAGAAAGGCTTTTTGCCGTTTACAGTCCAGACCGAGTCCGAGTCGCGTCGAATTCGTGGGTTGCGAGCGCCTTACCACCCATAGAACCTCGGCCAAGTTTCAACCGTGCCGTCATGACCGATGGCCTGATACGCAGGATGCTGCGCACCGGTTGCACACGCATGGTTGGGCAGGATGCGTAGGCGCGTGCCGATCGGAAAGCGGCGCTCGATGTCGAGGTCCGGCGTTCCGGAGCGCGAAACGATCCCGTGCTCCTGGTTGGCGCCGCTCATCAGATACTCGCTCAGCACTTCGCCGTTCTCTAGGCAGACGAGTCCATAACCGAAGTCCCGTTTCTGCCGCTGCGTGCCACGGTCTCGGCTCATCGCCATCCAGCCCGCGTCGACGATCGCCCAACCTTTCTCGCTCTGGTGGCCGATCACGGTGGTCAATACACTCAGTGCGATCTCCGACGTCTCGTTCACGCCCACGTTGTGCATGACGAGATCGAACATGACATAGACGCCTGCGCGAACTTCGGTCACGCCTTCGAGATGCTCCGCGGCCAGCGCTGTCGGCGTCGATCCGATGCTCACGACATCACACGGAAGACCGGCAGCCCGAATGCGTTCGGCGGCCTGAACGCAACCTGAACGTTCCTGTTCAGCGATACGGACCAGGTCCTCATGTGTGTCGTAGTCGTAGCTGGAACCTGCATGGGCTAGCACACCGCCGAGATGCATGCCGCCTTTCGAGAGCGTTCTTGCGACAATGAGAAGCTTATCGTCATCCGGTGCAATGCCAGAGCGATGGCCGTCCACGTCGATCTCGATCCACACTTCGAACGATTCTTCGTGTTCTCGGCCGAAATCAACGATGGCTTCCGCACATGGCACGCTGTCGGCGACGATCTTCAAGTCACAGCCTTGTCGCCGCAGTGCCAGCGCTTGCGAGAGTTTGGTCGGCGCCATGCCAACAGCGTAGACGATGTCACGGACGCCGATTGCGAAGAACTCTTCGGCTTCCTTGAGGGTGGACACGGTGATGCCCCGAGCGCCGGCGTCCATTTGCGCCTTCACCACTTGGGCGCACTTCGTCGTTTTTACGTGCGGGCGAAACTTCACGCCGAGCGCATTCAACCGCCGTTGCATCCGCTCGATATTGTGGTTCATGCGCTCGACGTCGATCAATGCTGCGGGGGTGTTCAGCGACTGCAATAGCATTTGCGACTCCTTGCGATTTTTGCGCGAGTGATGCCGTCGCATCGGCTTGTCGCCGTGCGGAGAGAGTCGCTACTATAGGATTTTGCAGTGAGCTTGCGTTTAACGAACCGTAAAGCGTCCCTTAAGCCAGATTGAATGCGATGTTATTTGCGCCACGGCGTGGGACTGAAGGCTTGCTTTGCCGCGTCTAAAAACACGCGTTGGCGGATTGTCAGGCCTTGGCGCGTAGGCGTTAGCGCCATGACCGGCGCGGTTTCGAGGCGCCATGCGGGCAACACGCGCTTCAGCTTTCCTTCGGCGATTAGCCGTGCGGCATCCCACTCGGATCGCTCGACAATGCCCAGCCCGGCCAACGCCCAGTCGGTAACGACGGTGCCGTCGTTCGACGACAAAGCGCTATCCAATCGAACGGTGACGGCTTTGCTTCCGCGTTTTCCCGCAGCATCGGGCTGAGTGAAACGCAGGCGAGTGACGTCTTCGTCGTTTTCCCGTAGGCTCAGGAATTCGTATTGTGTGAGTTGCGACGGATGTTCCAGCTTCGACAGACGACGCGCAAGGCCAGGGCTCGCGCAGAGAAAGCGGTCGTTCGGTGCCAGGTAATGTCCTATCCAAGAGGACGCTTTGACGTTGCCGATCGATACGACCGCATCGGCGCCCGAGGCCGCCGTCAGCGGGCTTTCCGACAGGACGAGCGAGATCGCCAGGTTGGGGTGCGAGAGATGCAGATCGCGAACGAGCGGCGCTACGTATGTGCGACCGAACCCGAATGGTGCCACGACGCGCAAATGGCCGCTCACACCGCTCGACTCTCCCGAGACGCGGGAAGGGATCGACTCGATTCGTTCGAGGATTTCGATCGCTTCCTGAACCAGGTGCTGGCCTTCGTTGGTCAGTGAAATGCCCCTGGCGGCGCGCGTCACGAGGCGAAGCCCCATCCGCTCCTCTATGCGCTGAAGGCGTACCGTGACCGCAGGCGGCGTGAGGTTCAGTAGCCTCGCGGCTGCGGCAAGCGATTGGGACGCGCCCAGCGCACGGAACAGGCGCATGTCTTCGAGTTCAAGCATTAAGGCACCTTTAACGATGGGAGCATCCCGCATTAGACAAGATAGGAGGATTTTTTTCTATAGTGCGAGTGGGTGTTGGGAGAGCCTCGTCGCGAAGGCGTCCTGCGCTTCATCGATGCGGCTTCCCGCGTCGACGAGATCCAGCGCGACGTTTGACTTGCTTAACGCAGCTTTCGAGCACGTCAAGCGACTGTGCCAGTGCCGTACTCTCCATATGGCCATATCCGAGCAGAAACCCGCTAGTGTCGGGCTGCAGCGTTGTGAACTCGTTGACCTCATTGAACACAATCCCGTTAGATCGCAATGATGCTCGGAGATCACGGTCAAAAGCGTCCCCCCGCCCCGAAATGACCTGGGGGGTGCCGCTTGCCGAGGTTCGGACCGCGGCTGGCACGTTTCCCATGATCACAAAAGCCGGGGGCTTCGGCGATGACGAAGCGCTCACGGCCTGTACCGGTGTTTTGACTGGGGCAAAAACATGAAGCAGAAACTCATAGCCGTCACGATGGGTGACGCGGCCGGCATTGGACCGGAGATCGTCGTCAAGACGTTCGCCACGGCCGAGTCAACCGCCGATCATCTGTCGTTTGTAATCGGTGATGCCGGCGTCTTGCGACGCCAGGCCACCGCACTCGGTTTGGCGCTCGAAATACGCGAAGTCGACTCGGTCGCTGATGTCGCGCCACGGGCCGGCATGCTCGACGTACTGCGCGTGCCCGGCGCCCGCCCGCTCCCTGAGGATCTGCCGGTGGGTGTCGTGAGCGCCGCCGCGGGCCAGGCCGCGTTCGATGCAATCCGCTTGGCCATCGAGCTTGCAGTGAGCGGCGAGATCGCCGGCATCTGCACGGCGCCGATACACAAGGAGGCGCTCGCCGCCGCACACGTGCCGTATCCGGGCCACACCGAAATGCTCGCCGACTTCTCCGGCACCAGCGACTACGCGATGATGCTCGTCAACCCGACATTGCGCACGATCCTCGTGACGGTTCATTGCTCGATGCTAGACGCGATCGCGAAGCTGTCGGTCGAGCGCGAGTTGCGCATCATCCGGCTCGCGCATCGTGCGATGCGCGAGCTCGGCATCGAACGTCCGCGGGTGGCCGTCGCCGGCCTGAATCCTCATGCGGGCGAAGGCGGCCTGTTTGGCTGCGAGGATCTCGACATCATCGCGCCCGCGATCCGGCTCGCGCAGGAGGAAGGTGTCGATGCGAGCGGTCCGTGGCCGGGCGACACGGTATTCATGAATGCAAGCCGGGGCCGGTTCGACATCGTGGTTGCGCAGTATCACGACCAAGGCCTCATACCCGTGAAGCTTGGCGGCGTCGAGGACGGCGTAAACATTACCGTCGGCCTCCCGTTCGTTCGCACGAGCCCCGATCACGGCACCGCTTTCGATATCGCGGGCAAGGGCATCGCCGATCCCGCCAGCCTAAAGCTGGCACTGCAAACCGCTCACCAGTTCGTCGGCGTACAGCCGCACGGTCTATCCTCTACCGGAGCCTAATGTGTCCCACTTCATCCTGATGTTGACCGAGAACGATGCGACGGTCGCCGACGCAATCGCCGCTTACGACAGCCTAGGCCGCAGCCCCATCCACTACGTCGGCTTCAAGGACATCGGCCTGCCGGTCGCCGCGCTTAAAGTGCTCGCGCAGCGCATCCATGCCGACGGCCGCGAGGTGATGCTCGAGGTCGTCGCGACGAGCCGCGAAACCGAGCTCGAATCGATCAAGGCCGCACTCGAGATCGGCGTCGATTATCTGCTCGGCGGTCGCCACGTTGAAGACGCGCTACCGCTGCTGTCCGGTTCAGCGGTTCAGTATTTCCCATTCGCGGGCCGTACCGTCGGCCATCCCACCGTGCTCGAAGGAACGATCGACGAAATCGTCGCCGACGCGCGCCGCATCGCGTCGCTGCCGGGCGTGCACGGACTCGACTTGCTCGCCTATCGTTTGGCCGGTAAAGGCGATCCGGCCGAACTCACGCGGCGCGTCGTCGAGGCAGTCGAGATACCGGTTATCGCCGCGGGCAGCATCGACGGCGAAGCACGTGTCAAGGCCATGATTGCGGTGAATACGTGGGGCTTCACGGTCGGTAGCGCGCTTTTCCAGGAGGCGTTCGTCGACCGCCGGCTGTCCAGTCAAATCGACAGGATTTTCAAAATTGAAGGGGTTACAGCGTGATGCGCAATCCGGCCATTAATGCCCGCTTAACGCTCGCTTTGTGGATGGATAACCCTATGGATAGGATCGCGTCGGATACTAGTACCCAGGACAGTGCTGTCCGCTAGGCTTTCAGTGAACTCATCGCGCAATAAAGCGTCCCGGCTTCAACCGAACGAGATTAATCATGTCCCCTCCGCTGAATCACATCGAAACTTCACCGACGTTGCCGGCCGCGGCTGACGTCGTCGTGATCGGAGGCGGCATCATCGGCGTCTTTACCGCCTACTACCTGGCCCGGCGCGGGATGTCGGTGGCCGTGGTGGAAAAGGGAAGGATTGGCGCCGAACAATCGAGCCGCAATTGGGGGTGGTGCCGGCAGCAAAACCGCGACGCGCGCGAGTTGCCCATGGCGAGCAAGAGCCTCGATCTATGGGAACGATTTGCCACCGAAACCGGTGAAGACACGGGCTTTCGTCGCTGCGGGCTGCTGTATCTAAGCAACGACGATGCCGAGCTGACGCTTTGGTCCAATTGGCATGACTTTGCGAAGACCGCGGGCGTCACCACCCACATGCTCGATAGCCGGCAAGCCGCCGAGCGAGGGCAGGCAACCGGCCGCGCCTGGAAAGGCGGCGTCTTCTCGCCCACCGATGGCACCGCCGATCCTGGCAAGGCTGCGCCGGCCGTGGCCGCTGCGCTCATGAAGCTCGGCGGCAGCGTTCACCAGCACTGCGCGGCCCGCGGCATCGAGTTGGAAGCCGGAAGGGTCAGCGGCGTCATCACCGAAGCGGGCGTCATCAAGACGAGGATCGCCGTACTCGCGGGTGGCGCGTGGGCGTCGTCATTCTGCCGCCAGCTCGGCATCCGCTTTCCGCAGGCATCGATCCGCCAAACGATCCTTAGCGTGTCTCCTGTGGAACGTCGCTTGCCGGATGCCCTGACCACCAAGCGCGTGTCCGTGACCCGCCGCAACGATGGACGCTACGCCCTAGCGATTAGCGGCCGCGCGCGCGTTGACGTGACACCGCAGTTCATGCGATTTGCCCCGCAGTTCGTGCCCATGTTCGCCAAGCGCTGGCGCAGTCTCCTTCCCGGGGGCCTGGAAGGCGTTCGGGGTGGACACGAAACGCTGAAGCGGTGGCGGCTCGATGCGCCGACGCCCATGGAGCGCGTGCGCATTTTGGACCCGAAGCCCGATCTGCCCACCGTGAAGGAAACCCATCGCCGCGCCGTCGAACTGCTGCCCCAACTGGCCGAAGCGAAGATCACGCATGCGTGGGCCGGCTTTGTCGATAGCACGCCTGACGGTGTGCCCGGTATTGGGGAAGTGCCGGGCGTGCCGGGATTGATTTTGGCGGCAGGCTTTTCTGGACACGGTTTTGGCATCGCCCCCGGCGCCGGCCACTTGGTCGCGGACCTTGCCAGCGGTGCGGAGCCAATCGTCGATCCCATACCGTATCGCCCGAGCCGATTCAGCGACTCCGCATGGGGCAAGGTCGCCGATTTCTAGATCGCGCCAGGCGCGTTGGCTTCTTATAAAAAGGAGTGGCTTCATGGATCAATACGACGACGATACGCAGGTCCCACAGACCATCGATCCTGCTGGGCTCGCAACGCCGGGTGGTCACTACAGTCACGTTTCGATTGCAAACGGCCTGGTTTTTGTGTCCGGTCAACTTCCCATTGATGCGAGCGGCAAAAAGCTCACGGACCGTCCCTTCGAAGCACAGGCCGAGCAGGTGTTGGCAAACCTGGCTACCGCGCTTGCGGGCGCCGGCAGCGATGTCAAGAAGCTGGCCCAAGTGCGTGTCTATATCGTCGACGTTGCGCATTGGTCGAGCTTCAACGAGATCTACGCGCGTTGGGCCGGCGATGCAAGGCCCGCTCGCGCCGTCGTGCCGGTTCCAGCGCTGCACTTTGGCTTGAAGATCGAGATTGAAGCGGTGGCATTGGTATAGCTTAATGAAACAGGAATCTGTTGTGAACGCTCCTTCCTCAACGACACATCCGCAATATCGAACCTTCACCCCGGCCGACATTCCCATGGCGCACGCGCTTTCCATGGCGCTTGATTGGCCCTATCGGCAGGAAGACTGGCAATTCGCGGCGGGCTTGGCGACAGGATTCGTGGCCGACGAAAGCGGTGTCGTAATTGGTACGGCGCTGTGTTGGAAATACGGATCGGACCGCGCTTCTCTCGGCCACGTGATCGTGTCGTCCGAACATCAGGGTCGAGGCATCGGCCGTAAGCTGATGGGTATGGTCCTCGAAGAACTTGGGCCGCGCATTACGTTCCTGCATGCGACGCTGGCCGGCCGGCCGCTTTATGAAAAGCTCGGCTTTAGCGTATGCGGATCGTTGGATCACCATCAAGGGACCATCGGCGAGCCGCTCCCGCTCGCCTTGCTCTCGGGTCACCAACTGCGGCCGGCGGTTCCGGCCGACTTTCCTCACATTATCGAGTTGGCCGCGCGCGCGTCCGGGCTAGAGCGTAGCGCGGTTTTGTCCGCACTGCTGAAGCTCGGGGAAAGCGTGATCCTCGAATCTAATGGCGAAATTATCGGATTCTCCGTGCGACGCCGCTTTGGACGGGGTCATTTGATCGGCCCGGTGGTCGCACTACGTTCGTGCGATGACGTTCATGCAAGGGCTTTGATCGGCTACTGGCTGACCGGACGAAAGGGAGAATACGTTCGTATCGATGTTCCCTCGGGAACGAGCTTCAAGGAGTGGCTGAACGCGCAAGGATTGAAGCGCGTCGACACAGTCTCGAAGATGGTCCGGAATGCGGCCGCCGATTTACATACGGGTGCGCCGGACCCCGTCTGGCGCCTGTACGGATTTATTAGTCAGGCGATGCTGTAGGAGGGCCTGTCGCGCTAGCCGGTTTTTATCGAAGCGAGAAGGCAGTCGGGTGTCTGGTGCGTATGCTCGTTCCGCACTTGTGTGAAGTCATTTTCTTTAGGATCTGTCATGTACAAACATACGTCGCAATGTGCTTCGGGTACGCAAACCGGTGTCGCTCAGCGCATTTTTGTTGCCGCTGCCGTGGTCCTATTAATGGCTCTCGGAGCCGGTCACGCATGCGCGAATCCAATCAAGGTTTCCGCTGGAACCACGCCGTCCAGCATTCCTAATGCCTTCTTGGATCTAAAAACACATGAAATCGAAGGCGTTATGCCGGACGTGATTCGCGAAATCGGCAAGCGCGAAGGCTTCGACGTGTCGTTCGACGTCATCCCGTTCTCAGCATTGATCCAGTCGGTTGTCTCCGACAAGATCGATGTCATCGTTGCAGGTATGACACCCACGCCAAAGCGTCAAGAGGTGATCGACTTTTCACAACCGGTGGCGGAGTTTGGGAAGGGGATCATCGTTAAAACGTCGGATAAGCGCGACTATCGCACGGTCCAGGATTTGAAGGGAACCATCGTCGGCGCCGGCGTCGGCGAAGAAACCTCGGATGAACTGATACAGCTTGGCATCTTCAAGGAGGTCAAGTTGTATGCCAGCGGGGCGGATATGGCCCGCGATGTTGCGTTGGGCCGTATCACGGCGGCGTTCAATGATTATCCGGTCTGGAAGGCGCAGGAAGCGGCCGGTACGCTGCAGGGCACGCGTGTTGTCGATGGTTTCCAGCCGCTGCGAAGGGTACCGATCGCATTCGGAGTGAGGAAGGGCAATACCGCGTTGCTGTCGAAGATTAACGATGGGCTGACCAAAATTAAGGCAGACGGAACACTGGACAAGATTCTCAAGAAGTGGAAGTTCTCGGATTAACACGAAAGCAGTCGCGATGAAGCCTAAGGCAATGCTGTTCGACGAGCCCACGTCGGCGCTCGACCCCGAACTCGTGGGCGAAGTGCTGAACGTGATGCGCACGCTTGTTCGCGAAGGCATGACGATGCTGGTCGTCACGCACGAAATGGGATTTGCCCGTGAAGTGGCCGACCGCGTTTGCTTCCTGCACGCGGGCCTGATCATCGAGGAAGGCAGCGCCCAACAAGTGCTCGGCTCGCCACGCGAAGCGCGCACTCGCGAGTTTCTGCGCCGTGTGCTGACCCACCGGGTCGAAGCTCCGCACGCGCATAACGGCGAGACAGGAGCGGTGGCATGAACGGAAGATTCGAGCGGCTGGGAGAAGCCGACAGGCCGAGCGTCACGCTGACCATCGATGGGCAGCCGCGTCTCCATTCGACCATTAAGCCAGCGTTAATAGCGGCTTAATTGACCTCTCAGCAACGCGACCGTGAGGTGATCAATAATCCGTGACATACGATGCACCACGGAACAGATCTCGGCATCACGTTAAGCCCGCTGGGCCAAGACCCCGTTCGCCCGATTTGGAGTTTGTCATGCATTTCAGTTCTTACTGGCTGGACACGTCTGAGCCATTCGTCAGCAGCACGCCAGAACTGCCCGGTGGAACCTGCGACGTGGTCGTGGTCGGCGCGGGTATCACGGGCACCGCGGCAGCATTGGCACTCACCAAAAAAGGTGCACGCGTCATGGTCTGCGAAGCGGGAACCGTGGGGCAGGCGGCGTCGGGGCGCAATGGCGGTATGTGCAACAACGGCTTCGCACAGGATTACGGTTCGCTCTCGCAACGCATCGGCACGGAATTGGCCAACCGGCTATATCTGGCGTTCGACGCTGGCGTCGATACAGTCGAGCGGCTGGTCAGGGAAGAGTCGATCGATTGCGATTTTGTCCGCAGCGGAAAAATCAAGCTTGCGGCGAAGCCCGAGCATTACGACAAGCTCGCGCGAAGTCAGGCGTTGCTCGCCGCGGGCGTGGATCCCAATACGCGCCTAGTGACGAAGGCAGAGCTTCGCGACGAGATCGGCTCCGACCGCTATCACGGCGGGTTGATCTTCGAGAAGAGCGCCGGGATGCACGTCGGCCGCTATGTTCGCGGTCTAGCGAAGGCTGCGCAAACGCGCGGCGCCCATATTCTCGAGGGTACGCCGGTTCTCGGGTTACAGCGGGAATCTCAGGGCGGATACGTGGTTCGCACGCCGCGTGGAGAGATCCGCGCGCCGCAGGTGCTTCTGGCGAGCGGCATCTCGCAGGTCGGACCGTTCGGCTGGATCCGGCGCAGGATCGTGCCCGTTGGAGCATTCCTCATCGTCACCGAACCCTTGCGGCCGGAGTTGCTCGACCGGCTGCTGCCCACGCGCCGGATGGCCACCGACACTAAGAACTTCGTCAACTTCTTTCGCGTCACGCCCGACAATCGCATGCTGTTTGGCGGTCGCGCGCGCTTTGCGACGTCGAACCCCAGTTCGGATGAAAAGAGCGGACTGATCTTGCGCCAGCAGATGGCGACCGTGTTTCCGGAACTGGCCAACGTGCGCATCGACTATTGCTGGGGCGGCATGGTCGATATGACGGCCAACCGCCTGCCGCGCGCCGGACAGCGAGACGGCGTCTATTACTCGATGGGCTATAGCGGCCACGGCACCCAAATGGCCACGCTGATGGGCACGCTGATGGCGGAGATCATGGACGGACGCGCCGATCTGAACCCGTGGAAAGACTTCGACTGGCCGGCTATCCCCGGCCACTTCGGCAAGCCCTGGTTTTTGCCGTTCGTGGGCGCATGGTATCGACTCAAGGACAGACTGCAATGAATTCACCCGTTCATCACCTCACGCAAGCGGGAAGGTTGGATCGGTTCTTTATCGACGGCGAATGGGTTATGCCGGACGGTAGCGATCGGGTCGCCGTCGTGTGCCCGTCCACTGAAGATTCGGTCTGCGAAATTGCGCTTGGTAACGCACGCGACGTCGATCGCGCCGTCCAAGCCGCGCGAAGGGCGTTCGTGCGATGGTCGGTGACGTCGCCGCAGGAGCGCGCGGCACTGCTCGACCGCGTCCATGCGCTGCTTCTGGAGCGAGCCGAACTGTTCGCGCAGGCGCTGACGACTGAAATGGGCGCGCCGATCAACTATGCGCGCAGTGCGCATGTGCCGCTTGCGGCCGAACATATCCGTGTCGCGCGGGACAACCTGATGAATTACCCGTTCTGTGTCCAGCGTGGAACGACGGCGGTGGTGCGCGAGCCGATCGGCGTGTGCGCGCTCATCACGCCATGGAACTGGCCTATTTATCAAATAACGGCGAAGGTCGGCCCCGCGCTGGCGGCAGGCTGCACCGTGGTGCTGAAACCCAGTGAACTCTCGCCGCTAAGCGCCTTGCTGTTCGCGGAAGTCATTGCGGACGCGGGTATTCCCGCGGGCGTATTCAACTTAGTGAGCGGCACGGGCGAGGAAGTAGGCGCGTCGCTCGCCTCGCATCCGCAAGTCGATATGGTGTCGATCACCGGTTCGACGCGAGCTGGCGTGCTGGTCGCACAAGCGGCTGCCCCGACGGTTAAGCGGGTAGCCCAAGAGCTTGGCGGCAAGTCGCCCAACATTGTGCTGCCCGATGCCGACCTTCCACGTGCCGTCTCGCTGGGCGTCGCAGCCGCGTTCCGGAATATGGGGCAATCGTGCAGTGCCCCGACCCGCATGATCGTGCCGCGCAGCGTTCTGGAAGAGGTTGATGAGTTGGCCGTCGCGGCAACGGAGCAGATGAGCGTTGGCGATCCGTTCGCAGAAGCGACGACGCACGGTCCGCTGGCCAATCGCGCGCAGTTCGGCCGGGTGCAGCAGATGATCGAAGCCGGCATCGCGGAAGGAGCGACGCTGCTCGTGGGTGGCGCTGGAAGACCGGCCGGATGCAGCCGGGGCTTCTATGCACGGCCGACTGTCTTTTCCGATGTCCGCACCGATATGGCGATTGCTCAGCAGGAGATCTTCGGGCCGGTGCTCGCCATCCTTCCTTACGACACCGTCGAAGAAGCCATCGCCATCGCGAATGACACGGTTTATGGGCTCGGTGCCCATGTTCAAGGCACGGAGAAGGCACTCATGCGGGCGGTAGCCGCACGCATTCGGTCGGGCCAGGTGCATCTGAACTATCCGGCATGGGACCCGCAGGCTCCGTTCGGCGGATACAAGCAATCCGGAAACGGGCGCGAGTATGGAATCGAAGGGATGGAAGAGTATCTCGAGGTGAAGTCCATACTCGGTTTTTACGATTGAAACACAGTCGCTACGCCTGACGCAGTGACGCTACAAATTTGAAGTTGTTTTCTTTCTTGCTTTCTAGAGGTCCTGAGATTGGAAACCTCCGTTATCCCCGAGACATCGTTGAGAACGCATCATGCGCACTGGGCAAAATTGCGGCGCGACTTACACGCCCATCCCGAGTTGCGATTCGAAGAACACAGAACCGCAGACGTCGTCGCGCGCGAGCTTGAAGCGCTCGGCTATCCGGTGTCGCGCGGGCTGGGGGGCACGGGAGTCGTCGCGAGTTTGCCCGGTGCAAATCCCGACCGGGGAATCGTGCTTCGCGCGGATCTCGATGCGTTGCCGATCCGGGAAGCCAATGACTTCGCGCACGCCTCAGGGGCGGACGGAATCATGCATGCCTGCGGGCATGACGGCCATACGGTGATGTTGCTGGGTGCCGCCCGCATCCTGAAGGAGTTGCCGCAGCTGCCTGGCACCGTTCATTTCGTGTTTCAGCCGGGAGAGGAGGGCGGCGCGGGCGCGCGGAAGATGATCGACGACGGGTTGTTCGAGCAATGTCCGACCGAGGCGGTGTTTGGCATGCACAACTGGTCCGGTCTGCCTGCCGGACATTTCGGCTTGCGCACCGGCCCGATCATGGCCGCCGGCTCCCGATTCAAGATTACGGTAACGGGCAAGGGCGCTCATGCCGCGCAGGTCGAGGTCACGTTTTTTCAATACTATCCCGCGACGATCAATACGCCAGCCGCGACAGCACTATGCGAAGCGGTCATTCGCGAGACCTTCGGCGATGAACGTCTTAACGCCGACGTGCCAGCGAACATGACATCCGAGGACTTCGGCTTCATGCTGGAGGAGCGGCCCGGCGCTTACGTGCTGATCGGTAATGCCCCTATGGGAGTGGCCGCGCCCGGCCTGCATCATCCGAAATACGATTTCAACGACGACATCATTCCGGCCGGGGTTCGGTATTGGGTTGCTTTGGCACAGCATTACTTCCATAAGCTGCAACGGAAGCGTCCGAACGAGCAATAGACTGGCGACGCCTGTAATCGATCGATAGCCTTAAGTTGCACAAGGGAGTCGGCGCCTACTTCCAGATCAAAGACGTCTTTTCTATCGATGAACCACTCCCTTGGAGGAGACACATGCAAAAGATCACTATGTCCGAGTCCGCCGCTAGCGTCGGCGATGAACTTGAACAACTCACTCCAACAGGCGCGTCGCGACGCACTTTGCTACGCGCAGTGGCGGCCGGCGGGTTGCTGTCGATGGCGGGTGCTGGCCTGATGGCCGCGAGCGGGCCGGCGTTCGCTCAACAGAATCCGAAAAAAGGCGGAAAGATTCGCGTCGCGACGCAAGCGTCGTCCACTGCGGATACGCTTGACCCCGCGAAGGGCGCGCTCGGCACTGACTATGCGCGCGGATACATGATCTACAACGGCCTGACCGAGTTCGACTCGCATCTTGCCGCAAAAATGGCCTTGGCAGAGTCGATCGATACAAAGGATGCGATCGTGTGGGTCGTGAAACTGCGCAAGGGCGTGCAGTTTCACGACGGCAAGGCGCTCACGCCCGCCGACGTCGTCTATTCGATCATGCGCCACAAGGACCCGGCGACCGCTTCAAAGGCGAAGACGCTTGCGGATCAGATCAAGGAGGTGAAGGCAACCGGCGCGAATGAAGTGACGATCACGCTCGCGGGGGCGAACGCGGACCTGCCCGTGATTCTCGCCACCTCGTATTTCATGATCGTCAAGGATGGCACGAAGGATTTCCGGGCGGCCGTCGGCACCGGCCCCTTCAAGCTCAAGGAATTTTCACCGGGCGTGCGCACCATTGGCGTGCGCAACGAGAATTACTGGAAGCCTGGGTTGCCGCATCTCGAGGAGATTGAACTCGTGGGCATCGGCGACGAAGCGGCGAGAGTCAATGCGCTGCTTTCCGGCGATGTGCAACTGATCAACGCGGTGACGCACTTCTCGGTGCAGCGAATCCGTGGGACCCCGGGCTTTTCCGTTCTCGAAACGAAGACAGGTCAGTACACCGACCTCATCATGCGGGACGAAGGCGGCATCACGGGCAACGAGGATTTCCGCCGCGGCATGATGTACCTGTTTGACCGTGAACAGATTTTGCGCGCCGCTTTTGGCGGCTACGCGGTGATTGGCAACGACCAGCCTATCGATCCGACCAACCGGTACTACCTTGAAGGGCTGCCGCAACGGGGCTTCGATCCGGACAAGGCCAAATACCACTTCCAGAAGGCAAAGCTCGGCGCCGCTCCGCTGCAAGTGTTCGCATCGCCGGCGGCCACCGGGTCGGTTGAAATCGCCCTCCTGCTGCAGGCGGCCGCGCCGCGCGCTGGGCTCAATCTCCAGGTTACTCGGGCGCCGGCAGACGGCTACTGGTCGAATCACTGGATGAAGCATCCGCTCAGCTTTGGCAATGTCAACGCGCGGCCCAGCGCCGATGTCCTCTTCACGCAGTTCTTCAAGTCCGATGCGCCGTGGAATGAAGCGAACTGGAAAAGCCCGAAGTTCGACCAGATGCTCTTGGCGGCACGCGGCGAGCCGGACGATGCGAAGCGCAAAAAGATCTATGGGGACATGCAGGTGCTCGTGCACGAAACCGGCGGGATCGGCATTCCGCTCTTCCTCAGTTCGCTCGATGCGCATTCATCGAAGCTCAAAGGGCTTACCTCGATACCGCTCGCCGGACTGATGGGCTTCATGTTCGCGGAGCACGTCTGGCTAGAGTCCTGAACCGCTAAGGCTTGATTCGCGCCGCTGCTGGCGGCGCGACTTTTGTATCAGCGCGTCGCGTGGCCCGCGGCGCGAAAGCGCTATCGCGCAAGCGACGGCGCCCCGTTCTACGGTTTCACGACCAACCGCCGCTTGCGAATTTCGGAATCGAGAATCAGCCGGCCGCGCAGCTTCCCCTTCATCCGCTTCACGTACTTTGGCGCTTCGGTCATGTGCTCGATCATCAGCGCGCGCACTTTCTCGGCGTCGCGTTCGCGCGCCGCGCGTGCAATCGCGCGGTGAATTGCCACGTTGGCCTCGCCGAACCGCTTGTGTTCGGCGATTGGCGTGTCGTTGCGGAACTCGATCAGTTGCCGGATCATCTCGTTGATTAGCTCGCAAATGAAGCGCAGGAACGGATTTGGGTTTGCGGCTGCAAGAATGTCGTGGAAGGTAACGTCTTCCTGCCGCTGCCGCACCAGGCGGCTGCGATCGTGCGGCTCTGTGGAGCCGTCGCAGCAGGCGATGTTGGCCTCCAGCGCATCGAATTCCTTGTCGCTTAGGTTTCGCGCCGCGCCCGCGGCGAGCTCAGGCTCGAGCAGCTGCCGCACGGCATAGATGTCGTCGATCGTGACGTCCTTGAAGAACAGATAGTTCTGCAGCAACTGCAACGTGCGATCGAGCGGCACCTCGATCACCGTACCGCCGCCGCCGGGACCCGTCGTCACCTTGATGAGTCCTTGCACTTCCAGCGATTTCAATGCTTCCCGCATCGTACTCTTGCTGACCGAGTAGAGTTGCTGAAGCTCGGCTTCGTGCGGCAGCCGGTCGCCCGGCTTCAGGTCTTTTTCGGTGATGAGCCGCTTGATCTCTTCGGCGACGAGATCCGCCCGCTTCGGTTGCTTGATTTCGAACGCGATCCCCGTTTTCCTTCGGTCCATGACGATCTTCCTGACTCCTTGCTTGAGGTCGGCGAGCGCGCACTGGCGGACCGGACTGTACAGTCGGCCCGCTACGGCGAACTTTGCCTGATTGACACGCGAATTTATTATACCTAGTATCCAGTTCATCCTATTTATCATGATAAATAGGATGAACTGGATGGCAAGGCCGGTACTCGTTCGACGGCGCCCGGCGCGGTTGGGCGGTCGCATCCCCCTCGTGTGTCTTTTCTGTCAGGAGCGTCAACTTGAATCGCCGTGAACTGTTGAAACTGGCTGCTGCGTCGGCCATGCCGGGCGCGCTTGGCGCCTTCGCTTCGCGCACTGCTTTTGCAGATGGCGCCCCCATCCGGTTTGCGTGCCCGGTGCCGATGTCAGGACCGTTCGCGGCGAACGGCAAGTACGCCGATCTCGGCATGAAGCTCGCAATCAGCCAGTACGGCAAGGTGCTCGGAGCGCCGCTCGCCTATAGCACGCTCGACACGGAAGGCAAGCCCGCCACGGCGGTGCGCCGCGTTCAGGAGATCGCGCAGCAGCAGGGTGTGCGGTTCTTCGCAGGTGGCATCCTGTCGTCCGAAGCGCTGGCGATGGGCATGGAGGTCAAGAAGGCTGGCGGCGTGTTCATCACGACCGCGGGCGCTGACGAGATCACGGGCAAGGACTGCAACGACGCCACGTTCCGCTGGTCGGTGCCGACCTACGGCGCGATCGCCCAGACTGTCCGCCCGCTGATCCAGGCGATGCCCAAAGCGAAGCGCTGGTATACGATCACGCCGCAATACGTGTTTGGCGAAGGACTTCTCAGTGCAGCCAAAGCGGTGTTCCAGGAGAAGGGCATCGAGCACGTCGGCAACAGCTATCATTCGCTGGCCGAGAAGGAGTTCAGCGGCTATCTGACTAACGCGGCCGCGGCGAAGCCTGACGTCTTGCTGATCCTCAACTTCGGCTCGCAATCGTCGGATACGCTGCGCCAAGCGGTCAGTTTTGGCATGAAGAACAACTGCACGATCCTGATGGCATGGGCGTCCGGACTCGAGCAGTTCCAGGCGCTCGGCGCAGACTTGTGCGATGGCGTCTATTTCGGTGCGCAATACTGGCACGGCATCGATTCGCCGCTCAATCACGATCTCGTCAAGCGCACCAACGCGACGTTCAAGGCCAACCCGAACTACAGCCTCGCGGGTTCGTATATCTGCACGAAGGTGCTGCTCGACGGCATGGTGAAGGCGGGTAGCGCGGATCCGAAGAAGGTGATTGCCGCGCTCGAGGGCATGAAGTATGACGGTCTCACCGGTACGGAGGAAATCCGCAAGGGGGATCACCAAGTGCTCAAGAACTACTACCTCCTGAAGGGCAAACCGAAGAACCGCATGAAGGATGCGGACGACTACGCGGACGTGGTCAGCTTCGGCCAGTCGTTCCTGCCGCTCGATCAGACGCTCTGCAAGCTCGCCTGATGTCGCGAGGGCGGCGCGCGCCGCCCTCGCGTCGTCGTCACTCTGATACTCAGCTATGAATGTCTATCTGCTCCAGGTCGTCAACGGCATCGGAGTCGGGATGCTGTATTTCCTGCTCGCGGTGGGATTGTCGATCGTATTCGGCCTGCTGCGCTTCGTGAATTTCGCGCACGGTGCGTTCTATCTGCTCGGGGCATACTTCTGCTACCAGGCGCTGCAATGGTCGGCGAACTTCTGGACCGCGCTCGTCGTGGTACCGGCCGTCGTTGGCGCATGCGCGTGGGTCATCGAGAAGCTGGTGCTGCGCCGGGTCTACGCGCAGCCGCACGAATTCCACATTCTCGCGACGGTGGGGCTCGCGCTGGTGCTGCAGGAGTGCGCGATTCTCGCGTGGGGGCCGCTCGGCGACAACGTGCCGGTGCCCGATGCATTGAACGGCGTCGTGATCTGGGGCAGCTTTGTCTATCCAAAGTACCGGCTGTTCGTGATCGCGTTCACCGCGGTGCTGGCCGTGCTGCTGTGGTGGCTGCTCGACGGCACGCGGCTCGGCAGCGCGGTGCGGGCGGGCAGCGAGTCCGCGGAGATGGTATCGCTGCTCGGCATCAACGTGTCCCGTGTGTTCAGTCTCGTGTTCGCGCTCGGTGCGGCCACCGCGGCGCTGGCCGGCGTGCTCGCCGCGCCGATCCGCGGCGTCGATCCGTTCATGGGCGTCGAAGCGCTCGGTGTGGCATTCGTCGTGGTGGTGGTCGGCGGGATGGGCAATTTTCTCGGCGCGCTCGTCGGCGGCCTGCTGATCGGCATCGTGCAGAGCGTGATGAGCACGCTGTGGCCCGAAGGCGCGCGGCTCATGATCTACGTCGCGATGGCGGCCGTGCTGCTGCTGCGTCCGAACGGGCTGCTCGGGAGGGCCTCATGACCACACCGTTGAAATCACTCGCCAGCGAGCACGGAAGCCGCGATCGAGCACGACGCGGGGCGGGCAATCGGCTCGCGCGCCATCGCTATCTGCTGCTTGCCTGCGCGGTGGCCGTCGCATTGCCGCTGATGCTGCGCTCCGGCTCGCTCGCCACGGAAGTGCTGGTATTCGCGCTCGCCGCGCTAGGATGCAATCTGCTGCTCGGATACACCGGACTGCTTTCGTTCGGGCAAGGCATTTTCTTCGGGCTCGGCAGCTATGCGGCCGGACTCATGCTGACGCACGGTGTGGCATCGGTAGCGGTCGCGCTGGCGGCCGCGACAGTGACCGGCGCGGTGGCCGCCGCGGCGGTCGGCTGGTTCTCGATCCGTCAGCGGGGCACCTATTTCGTGATGCTGACGCTCGCCTTCGGCCAGTTGTTCTACTTCCTCGCCTATACGACGCCCGCGCTCACAGGCGGCGACAACGGGCTGCTCGACGTGCCGCGTCCCGCGTTGTCGATGTTCGGACATGCGCTCGTGCCGCTTGCGTCGCCGTGGCAGTTCTACGGTTTCGTGGCCGTGGTGTTTGTCGTGGTCTTCTGGCTGATGACGCGCGTCTCGCAGTCGGTGTTCGGCCGAACATTGCTCGCGATTCGCGATAACGAGCCGCGCGCGGCGGCGGTCGGTTACGACGTGAAGCGTTTCAAGCTCGTCACGTTTGTGATCTCGGGCGCGGTGACGGGGCTGGCCGGTGCCTTGCATGCGCTGATGACCGGGATCGCGCCGCTGTCGAACATCGACTATCACACGAGCGAAATGATCCTCGTCATGACGGTGATTGGCGGTACCGGCAATTTCTTCGCGTCCGTGCTGGGCGCCGCCTTCTATGTCCTGTTCGCCGACTGGCTGTCGACATTGTGGCCGCGCTGGCTGCTGCTGCTCGGCCTCGTGCTCGTCGCGGTGAGCCTGCTCATGCAACGCGGCCTGTGGGGGCTCGGCGAGCGGCTCGCAGCAGCGCTCGCCGCCCGGCGGCACAAAGCGGCTTCAACCTCCGGCGGAGAGCGCGCATGAGCGAACCGATTCTCGAAGCGCGCGGCATCGTCAAGCGCTATGGAAAATTCACCGCGCTCGCGGGTGTCGACCTGAGCATTGCGCCCCGCACAGTGCATTCGGTGATAGGCCCCAACGGCGCTGGCAAGACGACGCTATTCCACGTGCTGACGGGCACCGTGCCGTTAAGCGCAGGGCGGATCTTGTTCGATGGCGCGGACGTGTCGCGCGAACCGGATCACCGCCGCGTGCGCCGCGGCATCGCGCGTTCGTTTCAGGTGACGAGCCTGTTTCCGAATCTCACTGTGCGCGAAAACCTGCGCATCGCCGCGCAGGGCGTCGATGCGCGCTGTGCGCTGAACGCGTGGACGCCGCCCGAAGGTGCGCTCGCGCACGATGCCACGGTCGAGCCGGTGCTCGAGCGTCTCGGGCTGCAGCGCTTCGCATCGACCGCGGCGGGCGCGCTGTCGCACGGCCAGCAGCGCCGTTTGGAGGTGGGCATGGCGCTTGCCGCGCGGCCGCGGGCGATCTTTCTCGATGAACCGACATCCGGCATGGGAATCGACGATCTAGACGACATGAAAGCACTGATCCGCAGCCTGCGCGACGAATACACAGTCGTTCTGATCGAACACAACATGGGCATCGTGATGGACATCTCCGACACCATTACGGTCATGCAGCAGGGGCGCGTGCTGGTCGAAGGCCGGCCGGACGACATCCGCGGCGACGAGCGCGTGCGCAGTGCGTATCTCGGCAACATGATCACCGGGGGCCGCGCATGATGCTCGACGTACGTGACGTGCACAGCTACTACGGCAAGAGCCACATCCTGCAGGGCGTGTCGCTGTCGATCGGAGAGGGCGAGACGGTAACGCTGCTCGGGCGCAATGGCGCGGGCAAATCGACGACGCTCAAGACGATCGCCGGCGTGGTTGCGCCGCGCGATGGCGCGGTGATGTTTCGCGGCAAGCCGATCGGCGGCATCGCCTCGTATCGGATCGCCTCGCGGGGGGTCTGCTTCGTGCCGGAGCAACGCGGCATTTTCCGGCTGTTGACGGTCGAGGAGAACCTGCGGCTTGGTGCGCGTCGCGATTCACCGTGGCAGCTCGACGACGTCTATCGCATCTTTCCGCGCCTGAAGGAGCGCCGCCGCAACGGCGGTGCGCAGCTGTCGGGCGGCGAGCAGCAGATGCTTGCGATCGGCCGCGCACTGATGAACCGGCCTCATCTGCTGATGCTCGACGAGCCCGTCGAAGGACTGGCGCCCGTGATCGTCGAAGAGATCGTCGCGCAACTGAAGGCGATCAAAGCGGCGGGCGTCGCGATCCTGCTCGTCGAACAGAATCTCGAGGTCTGCACGCAGCTCGCGGACCGGCACTACATCGTCGAGCAGGGGCGCATCGTCTACGAGGGTGACAACGCGTCGTTCACTGCGGATCACACGGTCAAGGACCGCTATCTCGGCGTCGGTGTCGTGTAGGACGCCCCACCACTTCAGGAATACATCACGATGTCAATTCACGATTCGGGCAACCCCGTGCAGCCAGTGCAGCGCGTGCACGCCGTGCGCGATGCCGTGCTACGCGTAGACGGCGCGCGGCTGTGGGACAGTCTGATGCAGCTTGCGCGCATCGGCGCGACCGACAAGGGCGGCGTGTGCCGTCTCGCGCTGACGGAGCTGGATCGCGCGGCCCGCGACTGCTTCGTCGCATGGGCGAAAGCGGCCGGATGCACGGTGCGCGTCGACGCGATCGGCAACATTTTCGCGCGCCGCCCAGGCGAACGCGCCGACCTGCCACCCGTGGCGACAGGCAGCCACATCGACACGCAGCCGACCGGGGGCAAGTTCGACGGCAATTACGGCGTGCTCGCGGGACTCGAGGTGCTGCGCACGCTCAATGACGCGAAGGTGCGCACGATCGCGCCGCTGGAGATCGCGGTATGGACCAACGAAGAGGGCTCGCGCTTCGTGCCCGTGATGATGGGCTCCGGCGTATTCGCGGGCGCTTTCACGCTCGATCACGCACTAGCGCAGCGCGATCGCGACGGCGTATCAGTGGCCGACGCGCTCGCGTCGATCGGCTATGCGGGCGCGGATAGCGCCGATGGCAGCCCGCACGCGGTCGGCGCGTACTTCGAGGCGCATATCGAGCAGGGCCCGGTGCTGGAGGCGCACGACGCGACGATCGGCGTCGTGCAGGGCGCGCTCGGTCAGCGCTGGTACGACGTGACGGTGCATGGCATGGAGGCGCACGCCGGGCCGACACCCATGGAATTGCGCCGCGACGCGCTGCTGGCCGCGGCCGAGCTTATCGCGGCCGTCAACCGGATCGCGCACGAGCATGCGCCGCACGGTCGCGGCACGGTCGGCTACGTCGACGTGCACCCGAACTCGCGCAATGTGATTCCGGGCCGGGTGACGCTGACTGCTGACCTGCGCGCACCTGACGACAGGACTCTCGCCGCGATGGATGCGGCGCTGCGCGAGTCATGCGCAAACGTGGCGGCGCAAGCCGGCCTGCGTATCGACGTCGAACAGGTGGTGTACTTCGCGCCTCAGCCATTCGAGCGCAGGCTCGTCGAGTCGGTACGCGAAGGCGCCGATGCCCTAGGCTTGCGCTCGATGGATATCGTGAGCGGCGCCGGCCACGATGCGGTGTATCTCGCACGCGTCGCGCCGACGGCGATGATCTTCGTACCCTGCAAGGATGGCATCAGTCACAACGAAATCGAAGACGCACGCCCCGAGCACCTCGAAGCGGGCTGCAACGTTCTGCTGCATGCGATGTTGCTGACGGCAGGCATCGTAGGAGACGAATCGCCGTGAAAATCCTGATCGCGCGGATGAATCATGAGACGAACACGTTCTCGCCGGTGCCGACGCCGCTTGCCGCGTTCGGCCGCAACGGCCCCTCCTTCGGTGCCGACGCGTATAGGGACAACAAGGGCATGCGCACGGCGATGGCCGCATTCATCGATGCGGCGCAGTGCGCGGGCGCTCAGATCGTCACCGCGGCGTCTGCCGCGGCTAATCCGAGCGGTCCGGTGGCGGCCGACGCGTACGACACGATCTGCGATGCAATCGTCGCCGCCGCGCCCGGCTGCGACGCCGTGATGCTCGACCTGCATGGCGCGATGGTGGCCGAGCAGACGGCGGACGGCGAAGGCGACTTGCTGGAGCGTCTGCGTGCGGTGTTGCCCGACGCGCCGGTCGCGGTCGCCCTTGATCTGCACGCTAACGTCACGCAGAAGATGATCGATCACGCGGATGTGATCGTCAGCTTCAAAACCTATCCGCACGTCGACATGTACGAGACGGGCGAGCACGCCGCGCGGCTGTTGCTTGATCGCCTGCAGGGGCGGGCGCGCCCCGTCCTCGCGTGGCGCCGGCCACCGCTTCTCACGTCGACGCTGCGTAGCGCGACCGCTGAGGGCGCGATGCGGCGCGCGGTCGAGGCGGCGCGCGCGGCCGAAGCCGGCGGCATGCTCGCGGTTTCCGTGTTGGCGGGCTTTTCGCTCGCAGATATCGCCGCGCCTTGCATCAGCGTCGTCGTAGTTGGCGATGGCGATCGCGCGGCGGCCGACGCAGTGGCCGAACAGATCGCGCGGCAGATCTGGGACGAACGCGACGCGTTCGTCTACCGCAGCGCGCCGCTCGCCGAATCGGTCGCCGCGGCTGCGGGGCTTGCATCTGGCGCCGACAAGCCCGTGCTGATGCTCGACCACGGCGATAACTGCATGTCAGGCGGTTCGTGCGACACGATGGATCTGCTCGAGGCCGCGCTTGCACAGGGGCTCGATGGAATCGTCAGCGGCCCGCTGTGCGACCCTGAGGCCGTGGCGAGAATGATCGAAGCCGGCGTGGGCGCCAAGTTCACAGTGGCAGTCGGCAACCGGCGGCACGCACCGGGCGGCACACGGCGCGCACCGTTCGCCGCGACCGGCGTGGTGCGCGCGCTGACCGACGGCGAGTACTTGATCACCGGCCCGACCTACACGGGCCAGCGCGCGTACATGGGATGCACGGCCGTGCTCGACATCGGCCCGGCAACGCTCGTCGTCTCAGCGCATACGCAGGAGCCGTGGGACCTGGGCGTGTTCGAGAGCGTCGGCATCGATCCGCGCCGGGCGCGCTTCCTGTTGCTGAAATCGCGCATGTACTGCCGCCCAGTTTTCGCGCCGATCGCGGCTGGGCTCGTGGAGTGCGACAGCCGAGGCGTCACGAGTTCCGATTACGACCTGTTTCCGTATGAAAAGATCAATCGGCCCGTGTACCCACTCGATCCGGATACAAGCTGGTGTTGATGGGTGGGCGTCCTGCCGACGGCGCAAACACTCCGCGGTCACCTGCTCAACCACCGTCTGCTCAACGATCCATTCGCGATCTCTAATTCAAACGATAAGAAACTTTGACTTTCCGTAATGGATCCATGTGAGCGATATTGGCGTCACGCAGCAACCGGCGCCAACGTCCGCTCTCCGATCTTGGCGTTGGCGCACGCTTTCGACCGCTTTGTCGGCTTCACATGGGGAAGGGACATGAAGATTTGCGTGTACGGCGCCGGCGCAATCGGTGCATATATGGGAGGGTGTCTCGCGCAGGCAGGGGCCGACGTTAGCTTTGTCGCGCGCGGGCCGCATCTTGCCGCGATGCAAGCGAGCGGCGTGCGATTACTGACTAAAGAGGGCGCGCGCACCGTCGACGTGCGATGCACCTCCGACGCGAGAGAGTTGGGACCGCAAGACTACGTCATCATCGCGCTCAAGGCGCATTCCGTGCCGAGCGTCGTCGAATCGATGCAGCCGCTTCTGGGCCCCGACACCGCGCTCGTCACCGCCGTCAACGGTATTCCCTATTGGTACTTCTATCGGCACGGCGGTGCTTTCGCGAGCACCCGGCTTGAAAGCGTCGATCCGGGCGGCATCCAATGGGACCGGCTCGGGCCGGAGCGTGCAATCGGCTGCGTGTTGTATCCGGCGGCCGAAATCGTTGAGCCGGGCGTCGTGCGCCACGTATACGGCAACAAATTCCCGATCGGCGAGCCGAGCGGCGAAAAGACGGCCCGCATCCTAAGGTTGCAGGAAGCGATGACCGCCGCCGGTTTCGATGCGCCGATTCGTGAAGACATTCGCGACGAAATCTGGCTCAAGCTCTGGGGTAACCTTTGCTTCAACCCGATCAGCGCGCTCACTCATGCGACCCTCGATGTCATTACGAGCAATGTCGGCACGCGCGCCGTGTCGCGCGCGATGATGCTCGAAGCGAAATCGATCGCGGACCGATTCGGCGTACGTTTCCGTGTGGACGTCGAACGGCGCATCGACGGCGCCGGCGCTGTCGGCGCGCATAAAACCTCGATGTTGCAGGACCTGGAGCAAGGACGACCGATGGAGATCGATCCATTGCTGACGGTCGTGCAGGAAATGGGACGTCTCGTTGGACAGGCGACCCCGATCATCGACGCCGTGCTGGCCCTCATCAAGCTGCGCGCGCAAACAGCATGGCAAGCGAGAACGCCTGAAGGCGGCGCGGCCGAGGCGGCGCCGACCCGAGAAGCCGTCGGTGCGCCGTAGTAGGCATGGCCCGGGTCGGCGGCGACAACGACTCATGTAGTCACGCAGCTCGCGTCTTCACGGGGGGGCGTGTGCGCTCCCCGCAACACCGCTGAAATATCACATACAGAATATTGACGATTACCGCGTCGCAGCATTACCATGAAGCCCTTCGTTCTCTTGGGGGGCATATGGACGTCTCTTCGTTGGTCATGCTTGCGTGTGCGGCCGTTGGATTCGGCGCTGGGTTAACCTACTTAATGGCGCAGTGGCTGCCCGATTCCGTCGGAGCATTGGCCGCGCGGCACGGCCGCTTCGCCGGTCTGGGCGAAGCCGAGTGCGTGGCCGCGCCGGCGGGCCCGCACGGTCGTCGGACTCAGGGTGAGGCACTGAATGTCGTCAGAACTGCTCAGTACTAAGCAATCGCCGGCGCCGCTTACGCTCTCGCTAAAGTCGATCGGCGCGAGCGTCAGCTTGCGCGATCAGGCTTATGCGATGCTGCGCAAGGCGATCTCGGACGCGGACATCTACGCTACGCGCGAACCGGTACGCCTTGACGAGCGGATGCTCAGCGAAACGCTTGGCGTGAGCCGCACGCCGATTCGCGAGGCGATGACACTGCTCGAGCAAGAAGGGTTCTTGCGCACAGTGCCGCGACGCGGCATCTATATTGTGCGCAAGAGCAAGCGGGAAGTCGTCGAGATGATCCAAATGTGGGCCGCGCTCGAAAGCATGGCGGCTCGCCTGGCGACGCTGCATGCGACCGACGACGAGATCGCGCGCCTGCGGGGCATGTTCGATAATTTCCGCGATACGACGCCGGCCGAGCATATCGAGGAGTATTCGGCCGCGAATATTGCGTTCCATCAGGCCATCGTCGAGCTATCGAAATCGAAGGTCATCCTCGATACGATCAAGAACATTTTCGTTCACGTCCGTGCCATTCGGCGCATGACGATTTCCCAGAGCGACCGCGCTGCGCGCTCGATCGTCGATCATCTACGTATCATCGAGGCCCTGGAGACGCGCGACACCGAATTGGCCGAGAGGCTCGTTCGACAGCATTCGCTCGATCTCGCCGCCTATGTGGACGCTCACTGCGATTTTCTCGATTAGCGTCCAGCATCGGCGGCCCCCACGGCGGGTAGCTGTAGCGACTTGTATTTGAAACTGTGTGCTTGGATTATCTGCAACTGTGCTTGCATTCAGGTAGCGGCGAGGCGAGGGCGAGGCGGCCGTTGGTCGCGTTATGCCGCGGTGGCCGCTTTCGCCGTCAATGCGCTCACGTGCGTGATCTTCTCGAGCTGCATTGCGCCTTCGTCGATCAAGAACCGCTTGAATGCTTCGGCGACAGGCGGCAGCCGCTTGTTCTTGCGGTGCACCAGATACCAGTTGAGCAGGACGGGGAAGCGCTCGACGTCGAGGACGACGAGATGGCCGACCTGCAGTTCGAGACTGATCGTATGGGCAGACAGAAATGCGATGCCCATGCCCGCAATGACGGCCTGTTTGATCGTCTCCGTGCTCTTGATTTCCATTGCGATCTTCGGATGGTCGAGTCTGCCCGCTAACCCTTCTTGCATCGAATTCCACGTATCCGAGCCGCGCTCGCGGACGATGAAAGGCTCGTCGGCCAAGTGCTCCATGCGAATGAAGCGCTTGTTCGCCAGCGGATGCGTCGGCGCAGCAACGATGACGTAAGGGTGCGGAGCAAACGCTTCGGTTACGACGTCCAAATTCACCGGAGGGCGGACCATGACGGCTAGATCGGTTTGATTCGTCGACAACTGATGCAGCAGTTCGTCGCGATTGTGCACAGCAAGGTTTAGCGTCACGCCCGAGTAGCGGCGCGTAAATTCGACGAGCAGGCGAGGAAAGAAGTAATCGCCCGCGCTGATGACGGCGACATTGAGCGTGCCGCCCGATACCCCTTTGAGCTGGCTCATCGCCTCATCTTCCTGCTGGAACTGCTGCAGGATAGTGCGGCTGAACTGCAACATCTCGGCACCGGCCGGCGTCAGGTAGATCTTCTTGCCGAGCTGCTCGAACAGCGGCAACCCCGCGTGATCTTGGAGCTGCGCAACCTGCGTCGACACCGCGGGCTGAGTCAGATGGAGTTCCTCGGCCGCGCGCGAAAAGCTCAACAGGCGAGCGACCGTTTCGAAGACCTTCAACTGCCGAAGCGTTGCGTTTCGGATCGTCATCGCCCAATGCATAGCGAAAAGTAGATCGTCATCGTAGCAAACTTCAGGTTTTCCTAACTCAGCAAAGACCCTACACCCCGGGAAATCCAGGGGAGTGTCCGGGCCACCTATAACCAATCCCGAATCGATATGGTAATAAAGTTTGATTATCGATAATTGACCGAAGACCCTAGCATGCGTGTAGGCAATCCGGCAGATTCCATCACGCAGGCGGTCTTCTCTCATGTGCGATTCGCGACGACATCGCCGCACCAATCGCTTTGCGCGACCTCCTGTTTCGTCTACGGATTGATCGCTCTGGCGTGCACCGGCCATCCGGCCGGCGCGTCCGATTCGAGAAACAACAGCGATGCGCTCAGCGGTGCGTGAGCCGTGCGCGTGTTTGGCTGTCGATAACGAGACATGGAGACGGAGCACATGGACGGAACCGCCTTACAAGCCCCGGCGTTTTGGAAAAACCGTTGGTGTCAACTGGCTATCGGCATGCTTTGCATGGCGCTCATCGCCAATCTGCAATATGCGTGGACGCTGTTCGTCGGCCCGATACACGCGAAACACGGCTGGAATCGCGCTGAGATTCAATTGGCGTTTTCCGTCTTCGTCGTCACGGAGACTTGGCTTGTGCCTATCGAGGGCTATCTCGTGGATCGGTTCGGGCCGCGGCCGGTCGTGGCGGTCGGTGCCCTTTTCGCGGCCGCCGCATGGGTAATGGACGCCTTCGCGTCGTCGCTGCCGCTGCTCTATGCGGCTGCGGTCATCGCCGGCATCGGTGCGGGTTGCGTCTATGGCACATGCGTCGGTAACGCGCTGAAGTTATTTCCGGATCGGCGCGGGCTGGCGGCGGGGCTGACCGCCGCGGGATTCGGCGCGGGTGCGGCTGTCACGGTGATCCCGATCGCCAACATGATCGTCAGAACGGGCTACGAGCATACGTTCTTCTTTTTCGGGCTCGTGCAGGGCGGCTGCATCTTCGTTCTCGCGCTGCTGCTCGGCAAACCGGCCCTGCGTGCCCGAAACGCTGCAAAGCGCAGTCTCGCGATGACGAAGATCGATTACACGACGAGGCAAATGGCGCGCACGCCGGTGTTCTGGGCCATCTACGTGTCGTTTGTCGCAGTGGCCGCCGGCGGTCTCATGGCGACGGCGCAGCTCGCACCGATCGCGAAGGATTTCGGGTTGGCGCGCATTCCCATGTCGTTGTTCGGCATGACGCTGCCGCTGCTCACGATGACCCTGTCGATCGACAACCTATGCAACGGCTTGACGCGGCCGCTATGCGGATTTCTTTCCGACAGAATCGGGCGCGAGAACACTATGTTCATCGTCTTCATCGGGGAAGGGCTTGCACTGCTTGGCCTGATGCAATATGGCACGAACCCCTACGCGTTCATGGTCTTCGCCGCGCTCATCTTTCTGTGCTGGGGCGAGATCTTTTCGATCTTTCCGGCAATTTGCGCCGATACGTTCGGCAGTCGGTTCGCCGCGGGCAATGCAGGGTTGCTCTATACGGCGAAAGGTACCGCGTCCTTGCTTGTGCCGCTGACTTCGGTGCTTGCCGCGACGGGCGGCTGGGACGCCGTCTTTCTCGTAGCGGCGGGCATCACGATCACGGCGGGTGTCGGCGCGAAGTTCATCCTCGCCCCGATGCGGACACGTTGGCTCGAGGCGCAGGGGGGTGACGAAGCATTCGTCGCAGCCCCGAACTCCTCGACGCTGTCGCACTGACGTCGTGCTTCGCCCGCGGCTTCGACGCCGGCAAGCGATCGGGGCCCAACAGCGATAGGTAAACCAAAAAAAGACGCCGCGGCTATATTGCGCGGCGTCTCTCGATTATTAGTAGTCCTAATTATCAGGCGCCTGCCAGCATCGGAAGGCTGAAGTCGCTCGACGGATGGGTTTCGCGTGCGCGCACTTGGAGCAGCGAGGGGCGGTTCGTTTCGATGGCGCCTGGGGCCGGTACGACGAGCGATTCGGGCCGCAATGCGTGCTTCTTTTCCAAGATCGCTTGGCTTAGACAGTCGGCGCTATAGGCCTTGAGCAGATGGGGGTGGTGCGCTTCGATGTACGCGACGATCCGGGCGGCTTCGGTTTCGATGGAGGCAAGCGATGCAAGCGTGACTGCGTCCCATCGAAAGCGTAGCCCCAGTTCTGCAAAAGCCATGTTGTAGGCGCATAGCTGCGTATGCAGGTCGTTCTCGTCAAACGATGTCGGGTTCATGGCGTCCTCCTCCGTCAGTGGTTCGTGAACCGGTGATATCGCTCAAGGATAGGGCCGCTTTAGATAATGGATAGTTAAAGTTTGTGCTTGAAACGATAAGCAAAACACTATGAATCGCCAAGAGCAGAAAAAGCGAAGATGCCGCGCAAAAACTGCTTGATGAAATATTGTATGTGGCATATGGTATATCACCAACAACACAATCTTTCGGCGCTAGGAGGCAGGACATGGCAGAAGTCGTTGGAAACATCGAATCGGAGACGATCCCCGTAACGGACGGGCCGTCGACAACCGACGGTTTTCACTTGGTCATCGACGCGTTCAAGCTAAACGGCATCGAAACGATCTATGGGCTGCCGGGTATTCCGGTGACCGACCTCGCGCGGCTCGCACAAGCGCGCGGCATGCGGGTCATCAGTTTTCGTCACGAGCAAAACGCTGGCAATGCGGCGGCTATCGCCGGCTATCTCACGCAAAAGCCGGGTGTGTGCTTGACGGTTTCGGCGCCTGGTTTCCTGAACGGTCTCACGGCGCTCGCGAACGCGACGACGAACTGCTTCCCGATGATTCTCGTGAGCGGTTCGAGCGAGCGCGAGGTCGTCGATCTGCAGCAAGGCGATTACGAGGAAATGGACCAGCTCAACATTGCTCGGCCGCACGCGAAAGCAGCCTATCGGGTGCTGCATGCCGAAGACATCGGCATTGGCGTTGCGCGCGCCATTCGCGCAGCCGTCTCGGGCCGCCCGGGCGGTGTCTACCTCGATCTGCCCGCGAAGCTGCTCGCTCAAACGATGCCGGCGGCGGCGGGCCGGCAATCGCTCGTGCGCGTCGTGGACGCCGCGCCGCGCCAGCTTCCCTCGCGCGATGCTGTCCAGCGCGCAATCGAGGTCTTGAAAAGCGCCAAGCGGCCGCTGATTTTGCTCGGCAAAGGCGCAGCGTATTCGCAAGCCGATTCGGCCATTCGAACGCTGGTCGAGCGTACCGGCATTCCGTACCTGCCGATGTCGATGGCCAAGGGGTTGCTGCCCGACACCCACCCGCAATCGGCATCGGCGGCGCGCTCGTTCGTGCTGGCCGAATCCGATGTCGTGCTGTTGGTGGGCGCCCGTTTGAACTGGCTGCTTTCGCACGGCAAGGGCAAGACTTGGGGCGGCCCCAAACAGTTCGTCCAGGTCGATATCTCGCCTACGGAGATCGACAGTAACGTGGCCATTTGCGCGCCCGTCATTGGGGATATCGCATCGTGCGTATCGGCGTTGCTTGAAGGAATCGATTCCGCGTTTCCGAAGCCGAGCGCGGCGTGGCTCCACGCGATCGATGAACGTAAAAACAAGAACCTCGAAAAAATGGCGGCGATGCTCGCCAAGGATTCCGTGCCCATGAGTTTCCATAGCGCGTTGCGCGTCTTGCGCGATGTCGTGAAGGCTCACCCGGACATCACGATCGTCAACGAGGGTGCCAATACGCTCGACTACGCGCGCAGCATCATCGACATGTACGAACCGCGCAAGCGGCTCGATTGCGGCACGTGGGGAATCATGGGGATCGGAATGGGATTCGCTATCGGCGCAGCCGTCGAGACGGGCAAACAGGTCATCGCGATCGAGGGCGACAGTGCGTTCGGTTTCAGCGGCATGGAAGTCGAAACGATCTGCCGCTATCGCCTGCCGGTGTGCATCGTCGTCTTCAACAACAACGGCGTCTACCGCGGCACCGATCGCAATCTGTCGGGCGGATCCGATGTGGCGCCGACGGTTTTCGTCAAAGGCGCCCGCTACGACAAAGTGATCGAAGCATTCGGCGGCAAAGGCTATCACGTCACGACACCCGCGCAGCTCGACGCGGCGCTGCACGAAGCCATTGCGCTGCGCGCGCCCGTGCTCATCAATGCCGTCATCGACGAGGCGGCCGGCACCGAAAGCGGGCGGTTGACCAACTTGAATCCGCAAAGCGCGGCCAACAAAGCATAACCCTCCCACCTTCGATCAGGAGAACCAACGTGAGCCTCCCCTTAGACGGTATCAAGATCATCGATTTCACTCATGTGCAGGCGGGGCCCGCCTGCACGCAGATGCTCGCCTGGTTCGGCGCGGATGTCATCAAGGTCGAGCGACCGGGCGCGGGGGACGTCACGCGTTCGCAATTGCGCGACATTCCCGGCGCCGACGCGCTGTACTTCACGATGCTCAACAGCAACAAGCGCTCGCTGACGCTCGATACAAAAAAACCCGAAGGCAAGGAAGTGCTCGATAAGCTGATTCGCGAATCGGACGTGTTGGTCGAAAACTTCGGCCCGGGGGCGCTCGACCGCATGGGTTTCTCGTGGGAGCGCATCAAGGAACTCAATCCGAGAATGGTCGTTGCCTCGGTGAAGGGCTTCTCGGATGGGCATCACTACGCCGATCTGAAGGTCTATGAGAACGTGGCCCAATGTGCCGGCGGCGCCGCATCGACTACGGGCTTCTGGGACGGTCCGCCGACGGTCAGTGCCGCGGCGCTCGGCGACAGCAACACGGGCATGCATCTCGCGATCGGCATCTTGACCGCGATCATCGGCCGACAGAAGACGGGCAAAGGGCAGAAGGTGGCCGTGTCGATGCAGGACGCGGTGCTGAACCTCTGCCGTGTAAAACTGCGGGACCAACAGCGCCTTGAACGCGTCGGCTACTTGGAGGAGTACCCGCAGTATCCGCACGGCACGTTCGGCGACGCTGTGCCGCGAGGCGGCAATGCGGGCGGGGGCGGTCAGCCGGGCTGGGTGCTCAAATGCAAGGGCTGGCAGACCGATCCGAACGCTTACCTCTATTTCACCGTCCAGGGGCATGCGTGGGCGCCGATCTGCCGCGCGCTGGGACGCCCGGAATGGATCGATGACCCCGACTACAACACGCCGGAGGCGCGCCAGCCGCATATCTTCGACATCTTCGCCAAGATCGAGGAATGGCTTGCCGACAAGACGAAATACGAGGCCGTCGATATTTTGCGCAAGTTCGATATTCCCTGTTCCCCGGTGCTTAGCATGAAGGATCTCGCAAACGACGAGTCGCTGCGCGCCTCGGGCACGATCGTCGAAGTGGAGCATAAGGAGCGGGGCGCGTACTTGACGATTGGCAGTCCGATAAAATTTTCGGATCTGAAGCCGCAAATCAAGTCCTCGCCGTTGCTGGGCGAGCATACTGAACAAGTACTGCTGGATCTCGGCTATACGCGCGAGCAAGTCCTGCAGCTGCGCGAAGCGGGTGCGGTTTGACAGAGCAGCCCGCCGTGCCGGCCGCGGGACAGAAAACAGGGATGACGAACATGAAAACGACCATCGATGTGGAGCAACTCGTCTCGGTGATCGGCGATGCGGTAGTCGTGGCCGATCCCGCAGGGGCAATCACGCTGTGGAACGCGGCCGCCGAACGCATTTTCGGCTTCTCCGAGGACGAAGCGATCGGCAAATCGCTTGACATCATCATTCCGCAGCGATTGCAGCCGCGTCATTGGGACGGCTACCGGAAGACGATGGAGACCGGGCAAACGCGCTACGGCAGCGAGTTGTTAAAGGTGCCGGCCGTCCACAAGAACGGCAGTGCGCTTTCGATCGCTTTCACCGTTGCGTTGCTTCATGAGCCGGACGGCGCGCTGAGCGGCATCGTCGCCGTCATCCGCGACGAAACGGCTCGGTTTCAGCAAGAGCGCGACTTGCGTAAGCGATTGGCGGAACTCGAGGCGCGCGCTGGCGCGTGAACTCGATGGCGCGCCCGCGGGCGCGCGCACCGGCAGTGGATGGGCGCCAATGTGATTAGGATAACTAACTATGTGAGATCGGGCGTATGTGCAGGATCGGCGGGTTGAGGATACCCGCCGCCGCGGATCGATACGAACGAGTAAGGGAGACGTAAAGTGGCCAAGGCGTTGGAGGGGGTGCGTGTCCTCGATTTCACGCATGTGCAGTCCGGGCCGACGTGTACGCAGCTTTTGGCGTGGTTCGGCGCGGACGTCGTCAAGGTGGAGCGGGCCGGTGCGGGCGACGTGACGCGCGAGCAGTTGCGCGATATCGCGGACGCCGACAGTCTTTACTTCACGATGCTCAATCACAACAAACGTTCGATGACGGTCGATGCCAAGCATCCGGACGGCAAGCGCGTACTCGAAGCGCTGATTCGCCGCAGCGATGTGCTCGTCGAAAACTTCGCGCCCGGTGCACTCGATCGAATGGGATTCGGTTGGGAGCGCGTTCAAGCCTTGAATCCGCGCATGATCTTCGCCTCGGTCAAGGGTTTCGGCCCGGGCCCGTACGAAGACTGCAAAGTCTACGAGAACGTTGCGCAATGCGTGGGCGGTGCCGCGTCGACCACCGGATTCGACGGCGGCCCCCCCGTCGTAAGCGGCGCGCAGATCGGCGATAGCGGCACTGGGCTGCACCTGGCGCTCGGGATCGTGACGGCGCTGTATCAGCGTACGGTGACGGGACGCGGCCAATATGTGCTCGCCGCGATGCAAGACGCGGTGCTGAACCTATGCCGCGTCAAACTGCGAGATCAGCAGCGGCTCGACAACACCGGTGTGCTGCGCGAATACCCACAACATCCCAAGGGAACGTTCGGCCCAGCCGTGCCGCGAGCCGGCAACGCTTCGGGCGGCGGGCAGCCGGGCTGGATCCTGCGTTGCAAGGATTGGGAGTGGGATTACAACGCCTATATCTACTTCATTGCGCAGGCGCCTGTCTGGGACAAGATCTGCTGTCTCATCGGCAAAGAGCAGTGGATCGCCGATCCGGACTACGCGACACCGGCCGCGCGTTTGCCGCGGCTTGCCGAAATCTTCGCCGAGATCGAGCGCTGGACGATGACGAAGACGAAGTTCGAGACGATGCAGATCTTGAACCAGCACGACATTCCGTGCGGACCGGTGCTCTCGATGAAGGAAATCGCCGAGGACGAATCGCTGCGCAAGACCGGCACGATCGTCGAAGTGGACCATCCGGTGCGCGGGGCGTATCTGACCGTCGGCAACCCGATCAAGCTTTCCGATAGCCCGACCGTCGTAACCCGATCGCCGCTGCTCGGCGAGCATACGGACGAAGTCATGGCCGAACTCGGTTTTTCGGCCGATCAAATCGCCGAACTTCGCGCTGTCGGCGCGATTTAGTTGCGACCCGAGGCATCGCCGTGCGTCCGCGCACGCCGGTGCCTCGGGCGTTGACGCGCCTCTCATCATTGACTGAACACTCAGGATAGGAGACATCCCTATGACATCATGGGTCCGCTTTGATGCCCCCGGTGGGGGCAGCGGTTTCGGCATGCTCGTGAACGATCGCGTGCTCGAGTACGAAGGGGATATGTTCGGCGAAGCGCGCGCGACCGGTGTCGAACGACCGGTGGACGATCTCGACCTTCTGAGCCCGTGCATGCCAAGCAAGGTGATCGCGCTTTGGAATAATTTCCACGCGCTCGCCGCGAAACTCGACAAGGCGCCGCCCGCGCACGCGCTCTTTTTGATCAAACCGTCGACGTCCGTGATCGGGACGGCACAGCTGATCATGCGTCCTGCGAGCTACGCGGGCAAGATCGCCTACGAGGGCGAGCTCGGTATCGTCATAGGTCGGCGTTGCGCGAACGTCGAGCCTGAGCAAGCCGGAGCCTATATCTTCGGCTATACGTGCATCAACGACGTGACGGCAGCCGAACTGCTTGGCGAGGATCCCAACTTCGCGCAGTGGTGTCGAGCGAAGGGCTTCGATACGTTCAGCTGCATCGGCCCCGTGATACAGACCGATTTCGATTGGCGCTCGGCGCGCGTAGTGACGCAGGTCGACGGCGCCGAGCGTCAGAACTATCCGCTCGACGACATGATCTATTCGCCGGAGGCACAAGTCAGCATGTTGTCGCATGACATGACGCTCATGCCCGGCGACGTGATCGCCTGCGGGACGTCGATTGGCATCGGATCCATTAAGGATGGCGCGAGCGTCAGTGTCTCGATCGACGGCATCGGCACTTTGTGCAACTTGCTTCGCGCAGGAGAGGGGGACCGGTGACCGTGACCGTGAGTGCGACCGCCGTAGACTGAGGTGCACCTTCCTTATTTGCCGGCCCGCTCGTTGTTCGACGGCCGGGCGCAGTGCTCAAAATCCCTTGCGAATCCGTTCGGCCCATGCGTATAATACGAGGCTCTGCTGTTCTATGGCGCGCATGAGGTTTTTATTGCGCGATCCCGGCGGAACGTAGTTGGCAAGTGCGTTTGAGGTGAAGTGGTTGGAAGAAAAAACTTCACAAATGCGCACCGGGCAGTTAGAATGGCGCTCTTCGCTGTTGACGAAAGTTAGCGCGGAAAGCGGTCAGTGAGAAGATTTTGTCCCCTTCGTCTAGAGGCCTAGGACATCACCCTTTCACGGTGAGTACAGGGG
>CBIHOQ010000004.1:0-150746 GCA_966212065.1 uncultured Burkholderiaceae bacterium | reverse complement strand
CTGTTTCGCCTTTCGTGTTTCCGGCTAGTCGCGGGGCACTCGGTCTGCCGCGGCCCGCCTGGCTTACCGCCGCGCTATTTCTGCCGATTATCGCTGTCCGAGAATCCATTGCATTCATAGGGTTACCTGCCGTGGTGCAGCACGAGTCCGCGAAGCACCCTACAATAGCGCTAGAAGCTTTTCTGGAGATTCCGTATGAACGCCGTCACCGATACCCCCGTGACCGAAATGCCGAGCCCCTTTGTCTTTACGGACGCGGCGGCCGAGAAGGTGAAGCAACTGATCGAAGAAGAAGGCAATCCCGACTTGAAGCTGCGCGTGTTCGTGCAAGGCGGTGGCTGCTCGGGCTTTCAGTACGGCTTTACGTTCGACGAAGCGACGAACGAAGACGATACCGTCATGAATAAGGGCGGCGTTCAACTGTTGATCGATTCGATGAGCTACCAATATTTGGTCGGCGCCGAAATCGACTATAAGGACGACATCAACGGCGCGCAGTTCGTCATCAAGAATCCGAACGCCTCGACGACTTGCGGGTGCGGTTCGTCGTTCTCGGTCTAACGGATCGGCTCGCTGAGCAATTGCGTGCGGCGGCTAGCTAGCCGCTAAGCATCGTTCAAACGGGGCTTCGGCCCCGTTTTCCTTTGGTCGGCGTGTTATCGATATCCGATGACCGCCGGCCGGTCCAGGCTTCGACAGAGCGCGGCGCTCATTGCTATTCAGCGCGGATAAATCGCGCCCAGCACACGTTCGCCCGCCGCGCCCGTTACCGCTGGCAGGTTGCCCGGCGCGCGCTCGATGCAGCGCATGGCGAGCCATGCGAAAGCCAGCGATTCAACGTGATGCGGCGGTACACCGAGCGCCTCGGTCGTCATCACCGGAACGCCGCACACGCCGCTTTGACCTAGCGCGCGCTCAAGCGCTTTCAGCAATTCGGGGTTGCGAGCGCCTCCACCGCAGACATACACCGCACGACAACCGGGCGCATGCCGCTCGATCTCACGTGCGATGCTGACTGCTGTCAGGGCGGCGAGCGTCGCTTGAACATCTGCGGGATCGAGCCCTTCGAAGCCGGCGAGCTTGGCGTCGAGCCAAGCGGCGTTGAATAGGTCCCGCCCGGTGCTCTTCGGCGGCGCCTCTTCGAAGAACGGCTCGGCCAGTAGGGCATTGAGCAGCGACTGGTTGACGGTGCCGCTTTGCGCGAACCGGCCGCCGTCATCGTACGGTGTGCCCCGATGCCGCTGTGCCCACTCGTCGAGCAGGACGTTGGCGGGGCCGCAATCGAAGCCTCGCACTGCTTGCCCATCGGCGGTCGTCGTGCCGCTTGCTGCTTCGCCGTGGTGCGCCCGTACGCGTGCCGGCGGCAGGACCGTGATGTTGCTGATGCCGCCGAGATTGCAGACGACCCGCGTATCGTCGTCGGCACCGAACACCTGCGCATGGAAGGCCGGGACGAGCGGCGCGCCTTGACCGCCGGCCGCGACGTCGCGGCTGCGGAAATCGGCAACGATGTCGATGTGCGTCATTTCGGCCAGCAGTGCGGGATTGTTGATTTGCCGCGTGTAGCCTTTTTCCGGGCGATGGCGCACCGTCTGGCCGTGCACGCCGACCGCTCGCACGTGCGTGGGCGCCAAGTTCGCGCTGCGCATCAATTCATGGCAGCACACGGCGTAGCGTGCCGCAAGGGCGGAAGCGGCCAGCGCCTCGCGCTCGATTTCATTTTCGCCGGGCTGTTGCAGCGCGAACAGTGCGTCGCGCAGGCCCTCGGCGAAGCCCACGAATGCATCGGCCAGCACGCGCGGGGCAGCGCCTGCGCGAAATTCGACTGCGATGCCGTCGACGCCGTCCATGCTCGTGCCCGACATGAGCCCGAAGTACACGCCGTCGGCGCCGGTTTCATGTGTGCTTGCGGCCAACTTTCGCTCCTCGTTGTCGTTGCGGGCCGTGCGCGCGGCCCGAAAAAGCGCCTGTGCGCTCGCTCGCGGAACCGATTATCCGCGAGAACGCACGAATGCGCTAAGGGCTGAGCGAACACGTCAGCCGGCTCGTCAGATATGGGACAATTACGGCTTTTGCACCGTCCCCCCAAGCCGGATCAACCGATTTCCAGATGAGCACCGAGTCCACCTCCAAGCCCGCCTCGCCGTTTCCGATCACGGACGAAGTCCGGCATGCGCTCGCCGTTGCGAAGCGCGGCGCCGATGAACTGCTGATTGAAGAGGAATTCGCGCAGAAGCTCGCCCGCAGCGCGGCGACGAGCATACCGCTGCGTATCAAGCTCGGCCTCGATCCGACCGCCCCCGATATTCATATCGGGCACACGGTCGTACTGAACAAGATGCGCCAGTTGCAGGATCTCGGCCATACGGTCATCTTCCTCATCGGCGATTTCACGTCTTTGATCGGCGATCCCTCGGGACGCAATGCCACGCGTCCGCCGCTTACGCGCGAGCAAATCGAATCGAACGCGAAAACCTACTTCGAGCAAGCGGCGCTCGTGCTCGATCGCGAGAAGACCGAGATTCGCTACAACAGCGAATGGTCGCTGCCGCTCGGCGCCGACGGGATGATCAAGCTCGCATCGCGGTACACCGTCGCGCGCATGCTCGAGCGCGACGATTTCACCAAACGCTTCCAAGGCGGCGTGCCGATCTCGATTCACGAATTCCTCTACCCGCTGATGCAAGGGTACGACTCGGTGGCGCTCAACGCCGATCTAGAACTCGGCGGCACGGATCAAAAATTCAATCTGCTGGTTGGCCGTGAATTGCAGAAGCAATACGGACAGGAGCAGCAGTGCATTTTGACGATGCCGCTGCTCGAAGGGCTGGATGGCGTCGACAAGATGTCCAAGTCGAAGAACAACTACATCGGCATCAGCGAGAAGCCGAGCGAGATGTTCGGCAAGCTCATGAGCATCTCGGATACGTTGATGTGGCGCTACTTCGAGTTGCTCTCGTTCCGCAGCCTCGACGAGATTGCGCGCTTCAGAAGCGAAGCCGAGGAAGGAGGCCGCAATCCGCGCGACTTCAAGGTGTTGCTCGCTCAGGAAATCGTCGCGCGTTTTCATTCGCAGGCCGATGCCGAGCGTGCACTCGAGGATTTCAACCATCGTGCGAAAGGCGGCGTGCCTGACGATATTCCGTCGGTGACGCTCAGCGGGGCGCCGCTTGCGATCGGCCAACTGCTGAAGCAAGCCGGGCTGGTGCCGTCGACAAGCGAGGCGCTGCGCAATATCGAACAAAGCGGCGTTCGCATCGACGGGACGCCGATTTCCGATAAGGCGCTGAAGGTGGACGCTGGTGAATATGTCGTGCAGGTCGGCAAGCGCCGTTTCGCGCGCGTGACGCTCACGGCGTGAGGGGCGCTGCCGTGTCCACGCTGCGCAGCGCATTGGATGTCGGGTGCCGATGGGCTAATCGCCCGCTGCGAGTGTGTCGATGATCGCGCTGATCCAACGGGTCTCGCGGGCCAGCGTACGGGTGGGCGAGCGCGTGACCGGCGAGATTGGGCCGGGGCTGCTCGCGCTGGTTTGCGCCGAGCGCGGCGATACGGAGGCGAGCGCCGCGAAGCTGCTCGCGAAGGTGCTGGGCTATCGTGTCTTCAGCGACGCAGCCGGCAAAATGAACTTGCCGGTGACGAACATCGACGGAGCCGGGCGTGCCGGCGGCCTGCTGCTCGTTTCGCAGTTCACGCTCGCTGCCGACACGGCCAGCGGCTTGCGGCCCAGTTTCACGCCGGCTGCCGCGCCCGAGGACGGCAGGCGTTTATTCGACTACTTCGTCTCGTCGGCTCGCGCGTCTCATCCCATCGTCGAGACGGGCGAGTTCGGCGCGATGATGCAGGTGTCGCTCGTCAACGACGGCCCCGTGACGTTCTGGTTGCAGACGCGGCCCTGATTTTTTTCATTTGCTGTCGATTCGCTGCCCCTTAGCTCCCAATGCCTACGCAAGTCCTTTTTATTCGACACGGCGAGACGGACTGGAACCGCGTGAAGCGCATCCAGGGCCACATCGATATTCCGCTTGCCCAGAGCGGTATCGAGCAGGCACGGCGTCTTGCCGGGCGGCTTGCGCGCGAAGCGCGAGACGGTGCGCGGCTCGATGCGATCTATTCGAGCGACTTGCAGCGCGCACAGCAAACGGCGTGGCCGGCGGCACAGGCATTGGGGCTCGAGCCACAGCTCGTCGAGGCTTTGCGCGAGCGGGCATACGGCGTGTTTCAGGGGCACGACAGTCAAGAGATCGCACACCGTTATCCGGACGACTACGCGCGTTGGCAAACGCGTGATGCGGGTTTCGCTCCGGAGGGTGGGGAATCGGTGCGCGTGTTCTATCACCGAGTCGTGCATGCCGTTGCCGCGATCGTCGCAGCGCATCCGGGCGACCGTATCGCGTGCGTCACGCACGGCGGTGTGCTCGATTGCATCTACCGCCATGCGCGCGGCCTCGCACTCGATGCACCGCGCGACTATGCGTTGCTCAATACAAGCATCAACACGGTGCAGTTCAACGACGATGGCACGGTGCAAGTGCTCGAGTGGGCTGACGTCGCGCATTTAGGCGGCGAGAGCGACGACGATGGCCTCACGAAAAGCGGTGCGCGTACCCCGCGTTGAAGTCTTGTGAAAGGCTTGCGAAGTCGGTCTCAACCGCGCGGCGCCGCAACCCGCCGCCGCGCGCGCTTCGAAACAGCGTTGACGTGTGCCCAGCGAATGAAGGGTGCGGCGAGGCGTACGCCGGGGCGCGCGAGCACGCCTCGCATGCGCTCGAGCGTCGTGAAACCCAGCAACTGTTGCGCCCAGTCGGGCAGCAGATCGATGCCGGCGCTCAGCATCAGTCCCACCGCGGGCTTCATCAGTGCGCGGTCGGTCGGCGCAGCGTCGCGCAGGAGACGCACCACCTCGTGCGTACGAGGCCCCGCTTCTAGCTCGGGGCGCATCGACATCAAGTAATCGGCGATTTGCTTACGCGTTTCAGGCACGCCGGCCGCGCCGAGCAGCTTGGCGATCGTCGCAACCTCCGCGTAGTAGCGGTCTTGCTCCTGCGGCGACAGCGATGGATTCACATAACGCACATGCGCCGCCAAAAAGCTCGACACTTCGGCAACATGGACCCACGTCAACAACGCCGGGTCGCTTGCTCGGTACGGGCGGCCGTCGGGCGCGATGCCCGTTACTGCGAGATGGATTCGTTTGACGCGCTCGATCAGCGCGAGCGCATCGGCGCGCGAGCCGTAGGTCGTCCCGGCAATGAACGTAGCTGTGCGCCGCAGACGTCCGGGCATATCGGTGCGAAACGTCGAGTGATCCCAGACGCCAGCAAGCGCGAGCGGGTGCAGTGCCTGCAGCATCAGCGCGCTCATGCCGCCGAGCATCATCGAGGTGAAATCGGCATGCACTCGCCAGCAGACGGAATCGGGGCCGAACAGCCCTGGATCGCCGGGCGGATTTCCGTAATCGAGCGCGGGGCCGCTGCCGCTCGTCAAGCTGAGCACACTCTGGGAGATGCGCTCGCGCACCCGCATGACGAACGGCGGAAACGACGTGCCGGGTCCGCTCCCGCTCTCCCTTCCGCGCTGATCGGCCGGCTCGGGCATCGCTCTATGGCCCCCATCCAAACTCAGCGAGACGTCGCGGGCGCTTAGGCGCCGGCGTCGTCCCATAATGTGCGCACGGTGCTCGCGGCGTCGGGCGTGGCTAGGCCGAAATGGCGGTAGGCCGCGAGCGTTGCCACGCGGCCACGCGGTGTACGCTGCAAGAATCCCTGCTGAATCAGGAACGGCTCGAGGACGTCCTCGATCGTGTCGCGTTCCTCGCCGATGGCGGCTGCCAGATTGTCCACGCCGACAGGCCCGCCGTCGAACTTATGCAAGATGGCCTCGAGCAGCTTGCGGTCCATTAGATCGAAGCCGACCGGGTCGACGTCGAGCATGGCCAGGGCCGCATCGGCCACGCCTGCCGTAATCGAGCCATCGGCTTTGACTTCGGCGTAGTCGCGCACGCGTCTTAGCAGGCGGTTGGCGATCCGCGGTGTACCGCGCGAGCGCTTGGCGATTTCGAACGCGCCTTCGGGATGGATTTGGGCGCCGAGCAGCGCTGCCGAGCGGCGCACGATGCGCGCAAGCTGCTCGGCGTCGTAGAACTCCAAACGTGCGACGATCCCGAAGCGGTCGCGCAGCGGATTGGTCAGCATGCCCGCGCGCGTCGTCGCGCCAACGAGCGTAAATGGCTGAAGGTCGAGCTTCACGCTGCGCGCAGCCGGCCCTTCGCCGATCATGATGTCGATCTGATAATCCTCGAGCGCCGGATACAGGATTTCCTCGACGACCGGCGAGAGCCGATGAATTTCGTCAATGAAAAGCACGTCGTTCGCTTCGAGATTGGTGAGCAGCGCGGCGAGATCGCCCGCGCGCTCGAGTACCGGCCCCGACGTTTGCCGCAGGTTCACGCCCATCTCGCGCGCGATGATGTGCGCGAGCGTTGTCTTGCCGAGGCCGGGCGGGCCGAACAGCAGGACGTGATCGAGTGCTTCGGAGCGGCGTTTCGCGGCTTCGATGAAGATTTCCAGCTGTCCGCGCACCTTTTCCTGCCCGACGTATTCGTCGAGCTGACGCGGGCGCAGCGCACGCTCTAACGCTTCTTCGTGCGATGAAACAGGCGTGGCGGCAATGATGCGCTCGGTGGCGAGCTTGTCGGTTTCGATCATGCTAGGCATTGTACCGCGCGCGGCCTGGCGCTCGGCGAGCCACAGGCCCTTATCCCGCGGGGCGTTCGTTAGGCCTTGGACAGGGCCTTGAGCGCGAGCTTGATACCCTCGGAGACACCTGTGCCGGCCGGCACATTTTTGATCGATGCGAGCGCTTCCTTCTCCGAGTATCCGAGGGCGAGCAGGGCGTTGACGATGTCTGAAGCGTGGTCGGAAAGAGAAGCGGCCCCTGCCGCGGCGCCGATATCGGCACCGAGCTTGCCCTTGAGTTCGAGCAGCAGCCTTTCCGCCGTTTTTTTGCCGATGCCGGGCACGCGCGTGAGACGCGCGGCGTCTTGGAGTGTGACGGCCTGCGCGAGTTCTTGCACGCTCATGCCGGAGAGGACGGCCAGCGCCATGCGCGCGCCGATGCCGCTGATTTTGAGCAGCTCGCGGAACGTGGCACGTTCTTGAACCGTGCCGAAGCCGTAAAGCAGGTGCGCGTCTTCGCGCACGATGAGCTGGGTCAGCAATACGACTTTCTCGCCCGTCGACGGCAAGTTGTAGAAGGTGCTCATCGGCACATCGACTTCGTAGCCGACGCCGTTGCAGTCGACGAGCAGGTGGGGCGGATTCTTTTCGAGCAGGATGCCGGCGATACGACCGATCATGGCGGGTAGACGTGAGACTAAAGCGCGAGTGTAGCGTACCGCGGAGGTGATTCGTGAATGCCGCGTCCGCTATCGAGCGGCGCACGCGACACGGGCGACACGGGCGACACCGCTACGGCACGCGCGCCTTCAGCCCACGAGCCTTCCGCGCCGCACGCGCAGACCTTTTTTGGCGAGCGCCGGCGCGATGCCGCCAAGCGTACTGAGCGTGCTGCCGCCATGGGCGTGGCAAATCGCCATGCCGAGCGCATCGGCCGCGTCGGTGCCCGGCACGCCCGAGAGGCTTAGCAGGCGCACCACCATTTGCTGCATCTGCTCTTTCGTCGCGCGGCCGTAGCCGACGACAGCCTGCTTCAATTGCAGTGCGGTGTATTCGGCCACCGGCACGCCACCCGCGACGAGGCCGCAAATGGCGGCGCCGCGCGCTTGGCCAAGCAGCAGCGTCGATTGCGGATTGACGTTGACGAACACTTTTTCGATTGCCGATTGGTCGGGTGCGTGCTGGCGAACCAGCGCCGAGATGCCGTCGAAGATCGTGCCGAGCCGGGACGGCAGATCGCCGTCGATCGTGCGAATGACACCGCTTGTCACGTAGGTGAGCCGTTGGCCCGTCTGCTCGATGACGCCGAAGCCGGTGACGCGCAAGCCTGGGTCGATGCCGAGAATTCTCATGAAAAAAAATCAGACGAAGTGCCCGAGATACTACAACGATCGGCAGCGCGCGCCTATCGCGGCGTTCCGTCTACGGCGACTGTCGACTGGCGTGGCCCGGCTTGATGCGCGGCCCGCGCAGGCAGCACATGTATGCGTCGGTGAGGCGAGCGCAGAAGATACGCGGAATCGGCTGCTCCTGGTTGAGCAGCCGTAAGCGGCGACGTATCGATCAGCCGCGATGATGGTGCCGGCGATGGCGCCAGCTCGTTTTCCGAGCGTGGGAATCGTTGGCGTAGGAGTTCGCGCGAGAGAGGTGACCGCCGAGCGCCGAGCCAGCCCCGCCGCCGGCAGCAGCACCGATGATGCCGCCGGTGCGCCCGCCCATTGCGTTGCCTGCCGCCGCGCCTGTGCCGCCGCCAAGCGCGCCGCCGACGATCGCGCCCGTGCGTTCTCGGTGATTGGAAGTGATGGCGCCACCTGCGCCCCCGCCCACCGCACCGCCAATAACAGAACCCGTGCTGCCGCCTACCGCGCCGCCAACTGCGGCGCCGGCCGCACCACCGAGTGCGCCGCCGAGCGCGTTGTTCAAGTCACCGGCGAAAGCCGGCAACGAACCCAATGCGGCAAACGCCGCGAATGTGGCAATGCGAATGTTTTTCCTCAGCATGTCTGGCCTTTCGTCCTTCGTTTGAATGATGGCGCGAAGTATACTCAGCCGCCGAAAGGCAAAGATTGCATGCGAGCCCAGAGTCCGTAAGAGATGTAACGAATTGCGGACGCTGCCGGAGACGCCAGTTGGCGATACGAGTCGCCTTTGTGCCTATGTCGCTGCGCTCGCGGCTCAATGCCGGAAATGGCGCACACCCGTCATGACCATCGCGATGTTGTGCTCGTCGGCGGCGGCGAGTACTTCGTCGTCGCGCATCGAGCCGCCCGGCTGAATCACACAAGTCGCACCCGCGGCGACAACGACGTCGAGCCCATCGCGGAACGGGAAGAACGCATCGGACGCCACTGCGGAGCCGTTCAGCGAAAGCCCAGCGTTTTCCGCCTTGATGCTCGCGATGCGCGCCGAATCGACGCGGCTCATTTGACCGGCGCCGACCCCTAGCGTCATGCCCTTGCCGCAGAACACGATCGCGTTGGACTTCACGTACTTAGCCACGCGCCAGGCGAACATCAAATCATCCATTTCCTGCGGCGTCGGATAACGTTTGGTGACTACGCGCAGATCGCGCGGCAGGACGTTTTTCGCATCGGGCGACTGCACGAGCAAACCGCCGCCGACGCGCTTGAAGTCATACGTGTTTTGACCGGCGCCCAACGCGATTTCGAGCACGCGCACGTTTTGCTTGGCGGCGAGCACCTGCTTCGCGGCATCGCTCAGCGACGGCGCGATCAGCACTTCGACGAACTGCTTTGCGACGGCCTGTGCCGCGGCTTCGTCCACTTCGCGATTGAACGCGATGATGCCGCCGAAGGCCGACGTCGGATCGGTTTGGAACGCCTTCGCGTAGGCTTCGGCCGCATTGGCCGCAACGGCCACGCCGCACGGATTCGCGTGCTTGATGATGACGCAGGCGGGCACATCGAACGTTTTCACGCATTCCCATGCCGCGTCGGCATCGGCGATGTTGTTGTACGAGAGCTCCTTGCCCTGCAACTGGCGATAGCCGGCGAGCGCGCCGGCCGGCACCTTCACATCGCGGTAGAACGCCGCGCCTTGATGCGGATTTTCGCCGTAGCGCAAGTCCTGCACCTTCTCGAATGCGAGGTTTAGCGTGTTCGGATAGGCAACGCGCGATGCGTGCTGTAGCGCGTCCGTCAGGCTCGTCAGATAGTTCGTGATGGCGCCGTCGTATTGCGCCGTATGTGCGAACACTTTCGTCGCCAAACGGAAATTCGTCTTGTAGCTGACGGTGTTGCCGTTGGCGCGCATTTCGTCGAGCACGGCATCGTAATCGGCCGGGTCGACGACGACCGTGACGTCGCGATGGTTCTTCGCCGCGGAGCGCAGCATCGTTGGCCCCCCGATGTCGATGTTCTCGATCGCGTCTTCGAGCGTGCATTCATCCTTCGATACGGTCGCGACGAACGGATAAAGGTTCACAACCAGCAAATCGATCGTCGGAATGCCATGCGCATCGAGCGCCGCCATGTGCTCGGGTACGTCGCGGCGCGCGAGAATGCCGCCGTGCACTTTCGGGTGCAGCGTCTTGACGCGTCCGTCGAGCATTTCCGGGAAACCCGTGTAGTCGGCCACTTCGGTGACCGACAGGCCCGCGTCGGCGAGCAGCTTCGCCGTGCCGCCTGTCGACAGGAGCTTGACGCCGAGTGCCGACAGCGAACGAGCGAATTCGACGATACCCGCCTTGTCGGAGACGGAAATGAGCGCTTGCTTGATCATGATGAGAACGATGGCCGGAAAGGGACGAGGATCGCGCGCGTTACAGCAGACCGTGCTGCTGCAGCTTCTTGCGCAACGTATTGCGGTTGATGCCGAGATAGTCGGCGGCCAGCGACTGATTGCCGCCGGCGCGCTCGAGCACCACCTCGAGCATCGGTTTCTCGACGCATGACATCACCATGTCATAGACGTCGTGCGGATTGGCGCCGTCGAGGTCCTGGAAATACATACCCAGGCTGTCGCGGACGCATTGTTCGATGTTGTGCTTGCTCATGCTGCTAAGGGTTCGTTTCGGTTCGGCTCGGCTTGCGGCGCCGTGTCGTCGTCGACATAGACGAGGCGATCGGACAATGCCTGCTGCTCGTCGAAAAAAGCGTTGACGGCGACGAGTTGCTCGCGTGTGGTATCGAGCGTGTTCATCCGGTGCCGGAACGCATTGGCGCCGGAAAGGCCGCGAGTGTACCAGCCGATGTGCTTGCGTGCCGTGCGAACGCCCGTGTATTCGCCGTAAAACGCGTAGTGATCTTCGAGATGCTCGTTCATCACCTGCCGAATTTCGGCGATGCGCGGCGGCAGCAGCAGTTCGCCCGTCGCCAGGAAATGCGCGATTTCGCGAAAGAGCCATGGGCGCCCCTGCGCCGCTCGGCCGATCATGATGGCGTCGGCGCCCGTTGCCGCGAGCACCGCGCGCGCTTTGGCCGGCGAATCGATATCGCCGTTGGCGACAACCGGAATGCGCACGTTTGCCTTTACCGCAGCGATCGTTTCGTACTCGGCTTCGCCATGGTAGAGATCCGCACGCGTGCGCCCGTGAACCGTCAGCATCGAGATGCCGGCCGCTTCGGCCAGTTGTGCGATGCGCACAGCGTTGCGATGCTCGCGGTTCCAGCCCGTGCGGATCTTCAGCGTGACCGGCACCGCGCCAGGGCCGACACCGACCGCGCCGACGACGGCCTCGACGATGCGCGCGACGAGCGGCTCGTTTTGAAGCAGCGCCGAACCTGCCGCGACATTGCAGACTTTCTTCGCCGGACAGCCCATGTTGATGTCGATGATCTGCGCACCATTATCGACGTTGTACCGCGCAGCCTCGGCCATCATCGCGGGATCGGCGCCGGCGATCTGCACGGCGATCGGCTCGACTTCGCCTGCATGGTTCGCGCGCCGCATCGTTTTTTCGCTCTTCCATAACTGAGCATTCGACGCGACCATTTCGGACACGGCGTAACCCGCGCCTAGCCGCTTGCAAAGCTGGCGGAACGGCCGATCCGTCACGCCCGCCATCGGGGCGACGAATAGATTGTTGCGCAGAGTGTGCGAGCCGAGCGTTGGCATCATGAAAGGAGCGGCTGCCCGCGCCGCCGGGCACGGGCGCGGGAAGGCGACCAGGGAAACGCGCATTTTACCGTTAACCACGGACGGGGCGCGCGCCGGGTCGGTACGAACGACGCGCGCCCCGCAGCGCGTGGGCGGGAGCAAGCGGCGCCGCCCTAGCGGCGCTGACCGAAAATCATCTGGCGCGCCAGTGCCGTCTTGGCGGGCGGGACGCACTCGAGCGCCGTCAGCGCGAGGCCGCGCAGCGTTGCCAGGGGGCCGAAATCGGTCGTGAACAGCCGCGCGAGCAGGTCGGTCGCACCGATCGTCATGCGGCGATCGAGCGAGCGCCGGCGCGCGAATGCCGCCAGCGCTTCGGGCGTCGGGCCGGCTGCGCCAAGCGCATCGGCGAGCGCGTGCGCATCGCGCAGCCCGAGATTCAGACCCTGCCCGGCAACTGGGTGCAGGGTCTGCGCGGCATTGCCGATCGACGCGATACGGCCTTCGACAAGCGCCGTGGCCGCGACGAGTCCGAGCGGGAAGGCCGCACGCCCCCTGATCGATTCGAAGCGGCCCATGCGCTCGCCGAATGCGACGGCGAGTTCGGCGAGCAACGCGCTGTCCGCTAGCGCGCCGCGGCGTGCCGCCGCCTCCGGCGTCATGCACCAGACCAGCGCGTAGTCGGCTTGCCGCACGCCGCCCATCGGCAGCAGTGCAATCGGGCCTTCGTCTGTGAATCGCTCCCAGGCGACGTGCGGCTGCGGCAACGAAACCGTGACTGTGCCGACGATCGCCGTCTGGCCGTAGTCGCGTGTTTCGCGCTTTGCAGTCAGGCTCGCGGTGGCGGGATCGGCGTTGGCATCGGTGGCCTGTTCTTCGTGCCGTTCGCCGGGCGGGCGGTCATCGTCGTGCTCTTTCGTGTCTTGCTGTGCGTCGCTGGCCCGCCGCCGGTGCCGCTTCGCCTGTGCTTGCTCGTACAGCCCGCCTTCGGCGTTCACAAGCACGCGCGTCTTCAGCGTGCGCTGCACGTGCGCGCTTTCGATAGGCAGCGTGACGAATTCGTCACCGGGCTCGATGTGAGGCGGCAACGCGCGGCACGAGGTGAACCAGTGCGTGCCCGTGCGCCGCACGGCCGCTGCGAGCGCGTGCACGATCGAGCCGTAGCGCGCCACGTATCCGAGCGCCGGCAAGCCATGTTCGTCGCGCTCGATCAGCGTGCGGCCGAAGCGGCCCCGCTGCGAGACGTGGATGCGCTCGATCGCATTGGCATCGGCCGGCCATGCGCCGAACGGCTCGAGCAGCATGCGGCTGCCTTCGGAGATGGCGATGGCGCGCGGGTCGCTCGCGGCTGCCTCCGGGTCGCGCGCATCGACGAGCGCAACCGATAGCGACGCACTGGCACTGCGGCGCGCGAGCCAAGCGGCCAGCGCGAGCCCGACGGGCCCGGCGCCGACGATCGTCACGTCGAACTCGTGCGGAGCGTGTAAAGGGCGGATCTCGCTCATGACGTTACGCGGCGGAAGGTTCCGAGCGGGCGTCGCGCATCAGCGCTTCGATCGCATCCGCTTGCACCGGCACGTCGCGCGAGATCAGCACGCAGCCGTCGTCGGTCACGATTGCATCGTCCTCGATGCGAATGCCGATGTTCCAGTACTGCTCGGGCACGTCCGGCGCGGCGCGCACGTAGAGGCCCGGCTCGATCGTCAGCGCCATCGATGCGCGCAGCGTGCGCCACGGCAGCGTGCCGGAGGCGTCGGGCTGCGCGGAGCGCTCGCGGTAGTCGCCGCAGTCGTGCACGTCCATCCCGATCCAATGGCCCGTGCGATGCATGTAGAAGCGAGCGTAGGCGCGCTCCGCGATGACATCGTCGAGCGTCGAGAACTTCGTACGGTCGACGATGCCCGTGTCGAGCAGCCCCTGCGCGAGCACGCGCACGGCTGCGTCGTGCGGCGCCTCGAAGCTCACCCCTGCGCGCGTCGCGTCGATCGCCGCTTGCTGCGCAGCGAGCACGATGTCGTAAAGCTCGCGTTGCGCCGGGGAAAAACGGCCGTTCGCAGGGAACGTGCGCGTGATGTCGGAAGCATAGCCGTCGAGTTCGCAAGCGGCGTCGATCAGCACCAGATCGCCGTCGCGCAAGACAGCGTTGCCGGCGGGATAGTGAAGCACGCAGGCATTGGCGCCGGCCGCGACGATCGAGCCGTACGCCGGTGCTTGCGCCCCGTGGCGGCGGAACGTATAGAGCAGTTCGGCTTCGATCTCGTACTCGCGCACGCCGGGGCGGCATACCTGCATCGCGCGGCGGTGCGCTTGTGCCGAGATACGCGCCGCTTCGCGCATGATCGCGAGCTCGTGGTCGTCTTTGACGAGCCGCATATCATCGAGCATCGGCAACAGGTCGACGAGCTTCAGAGGCGGCACCACCCCGCTGCGGCTTTTTGCTCGCACGGCGTCGAGCCAGCGCCGCACTTGAGCGTCGAAATCGGCGGAGCGGCCGAATCCATAGAAGAGGGCGGGGGCGCCGCCGATGATGCGTGGCAGTTCGGCATCCAGTTGGTCGATGGGAAAGGCGGCATCGAAGCCGAATGCCTCGCGCGCGGCCTCGGGCCCGTAATGGAAGCCCTCCCACGTTTCGCGCTCGGCGTCCTTCGTCCGACAAAAGAGGATCGAAGCCGGCTCGCCCGGTTGCGCCGTTGCGTCGAGGACGATGAACGAATGCGGTTCCGCAAAACCGCTCAAGTAGTAGAAATAGCTGTCATGACGATACGGATAGTCGGTATCGCGGTTGCGCAGCGCTTCGGGCGCCGTCGGCACCAGCGCGACGCCGCCCCCGGCGGCGCGCATCGCGGCGAGCAGGCGCTCGCGACGCGCTTGATAGACGGAGACGGCGATGGGGAATTCGGTCGGCGTATTCATCGCTCGATTGTACTGCTCAATCAGGGCGGATTCGGCGGTGCACCCGGCGCGGGCATTCATGGCCGATAGGTTGGCCCTCGCATGCGCCGCTTTCGGCGCCGGCGACGTTATACTCTTTCTCGCACTTCAGAGGGCCCCCCCAAGAACCGACGTTGCGCAGACGCGGTGCACGCGCAAGCAACTAGGGGCCGGTCCGGTGTTTTCTTGAGAGAAAGGCAGATGATGAAACTAATCGGTTCGCACGCGAGCCCCTACGTCCGCAAGGCGCGGATCGTGCTCGCCGAAAAGAAGATCGACTATCAATTCGTGCTCGAGGACGTCTGGTCGCCCGAAACGACCATTCATACGTTCAATCCCATCGGCAAGGTCCCATGCCTCGTGATGGAGGACGGGGAGGCCGTATTCGATTCGCGCGTCATCTGCGAGTACGTCGATACGCTCTCGCCTGTCGGCAAGCTGATTCCGCAATCGGGCCGCGAGCGCGTCGAAGTGCGCTGCTGGGAAGCGCTGGCCGACGGCATGCTCGACGCGGCCGTCCTCATTCGCCTGGAAGCGACGCAGCGAGAGGCGGGCCAACGCAGCGAAGGGTGGGTGGCCCGCCAGCAGCGCAAGATCGACGAAGGGCTCATGGCGATGTCGCAAGGCCTCGCCGGCAAGCCTTGGTGTGCGAACAACCACTACACGCTGGCCGATGTCGCCGTCGGTTGCTCGCTCGGCTATCTCGACTTCCGGATGCCCGAGCTCAATTGGCGCGAGCAGTATCCGAACCTCGAGAAGCATTTCGCCAAGCTGGCGCAGCGGCAATCGTTCATCGATACCGTTCCGAACTGACCCCTCGCCCGGCGCGCCCGGCCCGGCGTCACGCTATCGCCGCGGCGGCGAGCGCTTTCGGCAAAAAGGAATCGCTGCTCGCGAGCGGCCACCATTTTTCGTAGAGCGAATAACGGTAATTGCCGTTGACGAGATCGTTCGGCTCGAGGTACTTGAGCAACTCCGACATCAACTGGACCTCGTGCGACGACACGCGACGCACGATGTGATGGGCGCGCAGCTGCGAGGGGTGCGCGAGCCCTGCGGCCTGCACGATTTCTTGTAGCGCGCGCAGCGTGTTGTGATGGAAGTTGAACACGCGCTCGGATTTGTCCGGTACGACGAGCGCGCGCTGACGCACGGGGTCTTGCGTCGCCACGCCTGTGGGGCAGCGCCCCGTGTGGCACGTTTGCGCTTGAATGCAGCCCACGGCGAACATGAAGCCGCGCGCGGAGTTGACCCAGTCGGCCCCGATGGCTAGGGTGCGCGCGATATCGAAAGCCGTGATCATCTTGCCGCTCGCCCCGATGCGAATCTTTTCGCGCAAACCCACGCCGACGAGCGTGTTATGCACGAGCAGCAGGCCCTCTTGCAACGGCACGCCGATGTGATCGGTGAACTCGAGCGGGGCGGCGCCGGTGCCGCCTTCGGCGCCATCCACGACGATGAAGTCGGGCACGATACCGGTCTCGAGCATGGCCTTCGCGATCGCGAAAAACTCCCACGGGTGGCCGATGCAAAGCTTAAAGCCCGTCGGCTTGCCGCCCGAGAGCGTGCGCAATCGTTCGACGAATTCGAGCAGGCCGCGCGGTGTCGAAAACGCGCTGTGCGAGGCCGGCGAGATGCAGTCCTCACCCATCGGCACGCCGCGCGCCTCCGAGATTTCAGGCGTGACCTTGGCCGCCGGCAGCACGCCTCCGTGGCCCGGCTTGGCGCCCTGCGAGAGCTTGACTTCGATCATCTTGACTTGTGGGTCGCGTGCCTGGTGCGCGAACTTCTCGGCGCTGAACGTACCGTCGTCGTTGCGGCAGCCGAAGTAGCCCGAGGCGATTTCCCAGATGATGTCGCCGCCGTGCTCCCGGTGATACTTCGAGAGCGAGCCTTCACCGGTGTCGTGCGCGAAACCGCCCTTTTTCGCGCCGAGGTTCAAGGCACGGATCGCGTTGGCCGACAGCGAGCCGAAGCTCATCGCCGAAACGTTGAAAATCGACATCGAGTACGGCTGCGCCCGGTCGGCGCCGACGAGCAGGCGAAAGTCGTGCGACGGGAGTTTCGTCGGCGCGAGCGAATGGCTGATCCATTCGTGCGCCACCGCTTTGACGTCGAGTTCCGTGCCGTAGGGGCGGCTGTCGGGCTCGTTCTTCGCGCGCTGATAGACAATGCTGCGTTGGGCACGCGAGAACGGCTTTTCGTCCGTGTCGCCTTCGACGAAATATTGGCGGATTTCCGGCCGGATGAATTCGAAAAAGAAGCGCAGGTGGCCGGCAATCGGGTAGTTGCGCAAAATGCTGTGGCGGGCTTGGCGAAGGTCGAACACGCCGAGCGCCAGCAGGGCGACGGGAATCAGTAGCCACGGCCACGCGAGCGTCTGGCGCGCGGCGAGGACGGCGCTGGCCGCAGCCAGTAGCAGGGCGCACCAGAGCGCGAAATAGCGTCGAGAAAACATCGGCAAGCTCCAGGGCGGCAAACGCCTGTCAGCGCAGCGCTTGCCCGGGGAAAGGATGCGCCAGTGTAATCGGGAACGATTACCGATTGGGAACGAAAAGCCGACGTTATTTGGAAACAGTGAATTCCGCCGGCGGGCGGGTTGAGGTCTAGGTTCGGGTTGAACAAGGCGTGGACTGCCGGCTCCCGAGCGGGGGCTGCGGCCTCGTTCAATCGGCGGTTACGGCCGTGCCAACTGTGGGAGCCGGCGTCGTCTCGATTGCTGCCGATTCAATGATTCCGCCGCCCAGACACACGTCGCCGTCATACAGCACGGCCGATTGCCCAGGCGTGACGGCCCACTGCGGGTCGTCGAACGTCAGCGCGAAGCGCGGCGCGTCGTTGCTGTTTTGTTGGGCCGCGCCGAACGTGCACGCCGCATCGGCCTGCCGATAACGCGCCTTCGCGCCAAAGCGCGCCCCGGCTTCGGGCGCGGCACCCGATACCCAGCTCGTATTGCCGGCGGCGAGCGTGTGCGAGAGCAGCCACGCGTGGTCATGGCCTTGCACGACGTAAAGCGTATTAGCGGCCATGTCCTTGCTCGCGACGAACCAGGGCTCGCCGCTGCCGGCTTTGCTGCCGCCGATGCCGATGCCCTTGCGCTGGCCGAGCGTATAGAACGCGAGGCCGACATGCTCGCCGACAACCTTGCCGTCCGGCGTTTTCATGGGTCCCGGTTGGGTCGGCAGATAGCGATTGAGAAAATCGCGAAACGGCCGCTCGCCGATGAAGCAAATCCCCGTCGAATCCTTCTTCTTCGCATTGGGCAAGCCGATCGACGCAGCGATCGAGCGCACCTGCGTCTTTGGAATTTCGCCAAGCGGGAACAGGGTTTTCGACAGCTGCGCTTGATTGAGACGATGCAGGAAGTACGACTGATCTTTCGTGAGATCGGTCGCTTTGAGCAACTCGAAACGGCCGTCGACCTCGCGCACGCGTGCGTAGTGGCCCGTGGCGATCGTATCGGCCCCTAGCGCCATCGCATGATCGAGAAATGCCTTGAACTTGATTTCGGCGTTGCAGAGCACATCCGGGTTGGGCGTGCGGCCTGCCGAATATTCGCGCAGAAATTCGGCGAAGACGCGCTCTTTATACTCGGCCGCGAAATTGACGGCTTCGACGTCGATGCCGATCAGGTCCGCCACGGAGACGACATCGATCCAGTCCTGCCGCGTCGAGCAGTATTCGCTATCGTCGTCGTCTTCCCAGTTCTTCATGAACAGGCCGACAACGTCATAGCCCGCTTCCTTCAGGAGCCATGCCGTGACCGACGAATCGACGCCGCCCGACATGCCCACCACGACTCTTTGCTTACTCATTGAACGAATGACCGGCTGCTTGGCTGTTACTTGCCGTTAGGAGGCCCGACCGAGTGCGTATGCACGAAGTCGAGCGGGAAACGCCGGCCCGCGAGGTAATCATCGAGCGAGCGCATGACGAGCGGCGTGCGATGGCGCGCGCGGCAGGCCTGTAGTTCGTCGGGCGTGAGCCACAGCGCGCGAACGATGCCGTCGTCGAGCGGGCTCGGCTTGCCGAGCGGCTCGTGCCGGCCGCAGTACGTGAAGCGCAGATACGTGACGGCGCCGCCGTCCGGGCGATCGACGTGCGTCATGTAGACGCCGACGAGCGCTTGCGGCACAAAGGCGTGCGCCGTTTCCTCGATCGTCTCGCGCACCACGGCTTCGCTCAACGTTTCGCCGGGCTCCAGATGCCCGGCCGGCTGGTTGATGCGCAAACCTTCCGATGTATGTTCCTCGACGACGAGAAAGCGGCCTTCGCATTCGACCACGGCCGCCACGGTGACGTGGGGAGCCCAGCGTTCCTTTTTCATGGCCGCCATTTTACCGTTTGCCGGCCGGCGCTGCTGCGGCCTCCCGCACGGAAGCGCGCGCGGCCCCCGCGCCGGCCCCGGGCGTAGCGACCGGCCAGAATGCACAAGACGCCCGAGGACGCTCCGGCGCGTGCCTCTTTGTGGCACTGATTTTTCAGAAGCGGGCGACTTCGGTTAAAGTGACGCTCAGCGCGCCGTGCTCCGCCCCAGCATCGCGCCGCAGCCGCAACCGCAACTTCAGCCCGATTGAACCGTGTAATCGTATTCAGCGATGGAGTCGGCGCAGCATCGTCGGCCCGTCTTCGCTTCATTCATAAGCAGGTGAGGAGGATTCAACGATGCACATCGGAGTGCCAGCCGAGACGCGCGCGCACGAAGCGCGCGTTGCCGCGACCCCGGAGACGGTGAAGAAGTACGTCCAAGCGGGGCATCGCGTTACGATCGAGCGAGGTGCGGGAGGCGCCGCCAGCTTCACCGACGACGCCTACGCCGCTGTCGGCGCCGAACTAGGCGAAGCCGACGCGGCCTTTGGCGCCGATCTCGTTCTCAAAGTGCAATCGCCGACCGAGACCGAGCTTGGGCTCGTCAAGCACGGGGCCGTGCTCGTGGGCATGCTCGACCCATTCAATGCCGAGAACGCCGCACGCCTCGCGCAAGCGGGCCTGACTGCCTTCGCGCTCGAAGCGGCGCCGCGCACGACGCGCGCTCAAAGCCTCGACGTGTTGTCGTCCCAGGCCAATATCGCCGGCTACAAGGCCGTCCTGGTCGCCGCCGACTTATATCCGCGCTTCATGCCGATGTTGATGACGGCCGCCGGCACGGTAAAGGCCGCGCGCGTGTTGATCTTGGGCGCGGGCGTGGCCGGTTTGCAGGCGGTGGCGACCGCCAAGCGGCTCGGCGCCGTAATCGAGGCATCCGACGTGCGCCCGGCCGTCAAGGAGCAAATCGAATCGCTCGGCGGGAAATTCATCGACGTGCCCTACGAAACCCAAGAAGAGCGGGAGGCGGCCGAAGGCGTGGGCGGCTACGCGCGGCCGATGCCGCCGTCCTGGCTGGCCCGCCAAGCGGCAGCCGTGCACGAGCGCGCCAAAGCGGCCGACATCGTCATCACCACGGCGCTGATTCCAGGCCGCGACGCGCCGATGCTGCTTTCGGCCGAAACCGTCCTGGCCATGCGTCCGGGCTCGGTCATCGTCGATTTGGCCGCCGGCCGCGGCGCCGAGCTCTCCGGCCTGCCCGGCGTGCGCGGCGGCAATTGTCCGCTGACCGAACCCGATAAGGTCGTGACCAAACACGGCGTGACGATCGTCGGTCATACGAACCTGCCGGCGATGGTGGCGGCCGACGCCTCTTCGCTTTACGCGCGCAATCTGTTCGACTTTCTGAAGCTGATCGTCACGAAGGAAGGCGCGTTGAACATCGACATGAGCGACGACATCGTTGCGGCGACGCTGCTCGCCCGCGACGGCGCCGTCGCCCGCAAGGCGGCTTAAGGAGCGAGACGATGGAAATCATCAATCACACGGTGATCAATCTGATCATCTTCGTGTTGGCCGTCTATGTCGGCTACCACGTCGTCTGGAACGTCACGCCCGCGCTGCATACGCCGCTCATGGCCGTGACCAATGCGATTTCGGCGATCGTCATCGTCGGCGCGATGCTCGCGACGGGCCTGACCGTCGGCGGGCCGGCCAAGTTCTTCGGCACGTTCGCGGTGCTGCTCGCCGCCGTCAATGTATTCGGCGGGTTTCTCGTGACGCGGCGCATGCTCGAGATGTTCAAACGGAAGGAACCGAGGAAGACGAAGGAGGGTGCGTAAATGAGCATCAACGTCGTTACGCTGCTGTATCTCGTCGCCTCGGTCTGCTTCATTCAAGCACTGAAGGGGCTCTCCAATCCGCGCAGTGCGCGTGCGGGCAATGTGTTCGGCATGGCCGGCATGGCGATCGCGATCCTCACGACGATCGCGCTGATCGTCAAGCAAGCGTCGCTGCTCGGGTCGAACCTTGGACTCGGCCTGGGGCTGCTGTTTGCGGCGCTCGTCGTCGGCGGTGCGGTGGGTGCTTATGTCGCCGCGCGCGTGGAAATGACGAAGATGCCCGAGCTTGTCGCGGCCATGCACTCGCTGATCGGTCTCGCGGCCGTGGCGATCGCGTACGCCGTCGTCAGCGAGCCCGCCGCCTTCGGGCTCGTGCCGCCCGATGCGCCCGATGCCGGCTTCCTGCCGTACGGCAATCGCATCGAGCTGTTCATCGGCACGTTCGTCGGTGCGATCACGTTCTCGGGTTCGGTCATCGCCTTCGGTAAGCTCTCCGGCAAATACAAGTTCCGCTTGTTTCAGGGCGCGCCGGTCGTTTATCCGGGTCAGCATTTGATTAACCTGATGCTCGCGCTCGGCATGCTCGGCTTCGGCATCCTCTTCTTTCTGACGCAGTCGTGGCTACCGTTCATCATCATGACGGCGATCGCGTTCGCGCTCGGGGTGCTCATCATCATCCCGATCGGCGGGGCCGACATGCCTGTCGTGGTCTCGATGTTGAACTCGTACTCGGGCTGGGCGGCCGCCGGTATCGGCTTCTCGCTGAACAACGCGATGCTGATCATTGCCGGCTCGCTGGTGGGCTCCTCCGGTGCGATTCTGTCCTACATCATGTGCCACGCGATGAATCGCTCGTTCTTCAACGTGCTGCTTGGCGGCTTCGGCGCCGAGCCGGGAGCGGCAGCGGTGGGCGGCGCGGCGGAGCAGCGGCCCGTGAAGTCGGGCTCGGCGGAAGATGCCTCTTTCATGCTCGGCAATGCCGAGTCGGTCGTCATCGTGCCGGGCTACGGGTTGGCCGTCGCACGTGCGCAGCATGCGCTCAAGGAGCTGACCGACAAGCTCGTCGAGAAGGGCGTGGACGTGCGTTATGCCATTCACCCGGTGGCAGGGCGCATGCCGGGGCATATGAACGTGCTGCTGGCCGAAGCGGAGGTGCCGTACGACCTCGTCTATGAGATGGAGGACATCAACAACGAGTTCGGGCGGACGGATGTCGTGCTCGTGCTCGGGGCGAACGATGTGGTCAATCCCGCGGCGAAGAACGATCCGAAATCGCCGATCGCGGGCATGCCGATCATCGAGGCCTATAAGGCGCGCACCGTCATCGTGAATAAGCGGTCGATGGCAGCGGGCTATGCCGGGCTCGACAACGAGCTTTTCTACATGGACAAGACGATGATGGTCTTCGGCGATGCCAAGAAAGTCATCGAGGACATGGTGAAAGCGGTGGAGTGACGTTCTAGCGCCTGCCGGCCGCGGCAGGCGCATCGATGCACGTACAGTTCATCGCATCGATGCGCGAGCCGGCCGGCACCTTAGCGAATGGCTATTGGCTTGCCGTAGGCCGAGGTCCCGCCGCCTTCCGCTCGGAAGGCGCTTCGACGCGGCGCAGGTAATCGGCGAGCCGTCTTCCTTCCATGTCGGGAAACGGCTCCTGCTGCTCGACGACTGTCAGTGTCGCATCCTCGTTACTGGCCGGCGTCGTCTTCCGTGGGCCGCTGGGCCGGCCGCGGCTTGACGCTGCCCGCGACGAGATCGAAGCGGAACAGCCGGCATTCGAGCGCGCCGTTAAAGAGCGGCGTCTTCGCCGATTCGCGCAGCCGCATCTGCCCCGGCAGCGAGCGGTCGGGTGTCAGCACAAAGGCACGCCAGAGCGTGAAGCGCTGCTTGAGCGCATCGCCGAAGGCCCGGAAGAATTCGCTGTCGGCCTCATCGGATTGCGCGCCGCCGAACGCCTCGACGCCCGGCTCGCGGCCTGCGTGCCGCGGCTCGCGCAGGTCGCCCCGCGGGCCGCGCACTTCAATCCGTTCGCCGTAGGGCGGATTGGCGACGAGGATGCCCGGCTGTTCGCTCGGCGGCACAATGGCGCGTGCGTCGAGCTGCTTGAGCCACAGGCCCGGCACGCCCGCGCGCGCGAGATTTGCGCGTGCCTTCTCGAGCATGTCGCCTGAAATATCGCTGCCGAAGATCGGCAATTCGGCCCGTGTCGCCCCGGCTGCGCGTTTCGCGTCGAGCGCGGCGACTTTCATCGTCTGCCAGGCCGAGACATCGTATTGCTTGAGCTTCTCGAAGCCGAAGCGGCGCTCGACGCCGGGCGCGACGCCAAGTGACATCTGCGCGGCTTCGGCGATGAATGTACCGCTGCCGCACATCGGATCGTAAAGCGGCGTGCCGGGCGTCCATCCGGCCACGCGCAGAATGCCGGCGGCCAGGTTCTCGCGCAGCGGCGCGGCGCCCTTGTCCAAGCGCCAGCCGCGCTTAAAGAGCGGCTCGCCGGACGTGTCGAGGTAAAGCGTGCAGGCCGTGGCGGTCAGGAACGCGAATACGCGCACGTCGGGCTGCGCCGTATCGACGCTCGGGCGGGCGCCGCTCACGCTGCGCAGCCGGTCGCAGACACCGTCTTTCACGCGCAGCGTCGCAAATTCGAGGCTGCGCAGCGGCGACTTGATGGCCGTGACGTCGACGCGCAGCGTCTCGTTCGGCGAAAACCAGTGTTCCCACTGCTGCTCGGCCGCGAGCGCGTAGATGTCCTGCTCGTTGCGGTAGGGGCGCTCGGCGATCTTCAGCAGTACGCGACTGGCGATGCGCGAATACAGATTCGCCGCCATGCCGACGGCCCAGCCGCCGCGGAAATGCACGCCGCCCGGCACCTGGGCGCCCGCTTCGAAGCGGGCGGCGCCGGCAGTGCTTGGCAAGCCCTGGCCAATCTCGGCAAGCTCGGCGGCGAGGGCCGCTTCGAGGCCGCGGGGGCAAGGGGCAAAAAAATCGAACGGCGTAGGCGATGGCATGGGTGAAAACCGGCGTGCAAAGGCGCTATTGTACGCGGCCCCCCGCGCCTTCCTTCGGCATCGCCGGCCCGCCGATCGCGCATTCGTTGGTCCCCAGCACCGGAGCGCCTCCGCTCGAAGCCAGCGCGCGCACCGTCGAGGCGATGGCATCGGCGAGTTGGCCGATTGCGCGCCGATGACCGGCAACGAGGGCGTCGTAGCCCGAACCGACGGTTTCGGTCCGTACCGTGTGGCACGTCGCGACGGTTTGCGTTCGCAGCGAACGCACGCTCCATACGGCATCGAGTACGGCGTGCGAGCCCGGCCACGATTCGAAGCGGCGCACGTTAACGGCAATCCGGTAGACGGGCACGTTCTCGGGATGCGGCGAGCCGAAAACATCGAACGTGCCGAGCCGCGCAGCCAAGTCGCCCGATAGCGCGCGCCGCAGCTCGTCGGCCGGCGGCGAGGCCCAGCGCTCTTGCTCGAGCACGGTCACGCGCGTCGCGTCGTCTTGAACGACGAGCTGATTGCGCGCAACTTGGGCTGGCACGTCGACGGTCGGAACTTCAATCAAGAATGCCGGAGCAGCGGCAGGGCTCGCGGCGCGTGAGCCCGCCTCGCCGCCGGGACCGAGCGTATAGAACCGGCTTGTCGGCGGCGAGGCGCAGCCCGCGACGAACCCCGCGCAGATCAGTGCGGTGACGAAAGCGAGTGCCGCACGTGTGTGCCCCCGCTGGGCGAGTCGATCGACCTTCATGGCTTTTGTTGATCCTTGGCTTTACCGCGCAACAGCGATTCGGGATGGCGCTCGAGATAATCGGCGAGTGCGTTGAGCGTTTGCAGCGTCTGCGTGAGCTGCGTCAGCGCCTGATGCATGTCCGATTGCAGCGGCGAATCCTGCTGCAGCGTCGACTGCGCCGCGCCGAACGTGCGCTGTGCGGCCGCTAACGTGTCGCGTGCCTGCGGCGCGAGTTGCGTATCGAGTTGCTTGAACAGGTTGTTCGCGCTCTGAAGGGTGCCGTTCAGATTATTGCTGATCTGATCGAACGGAATCTGATCGAGCTTTTTGGCGATGTCGGCCACCTGCACCTGCAACTCCTCGAGCGCGTTCGGCACCGTCGGCAGTTCGAGCGGCGTGCGGTCGACGTCGAGCAAGGCGGGCGCCGCCTTCGGGAACAAATCGAGCGCCACGTAAAGCTGGTTCGTCAGCAAGTTGCCCGTGCGCAATTGGCCGCGCAGCCCGTGCGCGACGAGTGTGCGCAACAGCTGCTTGCCCGCCGCTTCGCCGCCGAGCCTGACCGATTCCCGGAAACGCCGGCCGAGCCGATCGGGGTACAGATTCATCGTTACCGGCATCGTGAAGTTGCGGGCTTTGGGATCGTATTCGACGCCGATGGAGGTGACTTCGCCCAACTCAATACCGCGGAAATCGACGGTCGCGCCGGGCGACAAGCCGCGCACCGATTGATTGAAGTTCATGACGACAGTGAGCGGCGGCCCATCCGGTACGCGCATCGCATCGCCCTCGTTCGCGGCCAACGTGAACGTCGCGTTGTCGGGGGCCTCGGCGCCGACGGGCTCGCCGGGCGGCGACTGGAACGCGAGGCCGCCGATGATGACGGTCGCGAGCGATTGCGTGTTCAGCTTCAGGCCGCTCGAATCGAGCCGCAGGTCGACGCCGCTTGCGTGCCACCAGCGCGAATTGACGCCGACGTATTGATCGTACGGCGAATCGACGAAGACGTCGATCGATACGCCCGTGCCGTCGCGATCGAGCGAGAAGCCGACGACCTGGCCGACCTGCACGCGCCGGTAGTAGACGGGCGAGCCGATGTCGATCGAGCCGAGCGACGCACCGTGCAGCGAGAAGCGGCGCCCCTTTTGGTCGCCCGTGACGGCGGGCGGCTTCTCGAGGCCCACGAAGTCGGACTGCGATTCGTGCGAGCGGCCCGCATCGACGCCGATGTACGCGCCCGAGAGCAACGTGCCCAGGCCCGTGATGCCCGTGGTGCCGATGCGCGGACGCACGATCCAAAACCGCGTGTCGTCGACGGCGAAGTCGTCGGCTTCCTTCGTCAGTTGAACCGAAACGAGCACGCGCGAATGATCGCGCGAAAGCCGGATCGACTTCACCGAGCCGATGTCGACGTCTTTGTACTTGACCTTTGTCTTACCGGGCTCGAGCCCTTCGGCCGTGGAGAAGCTGATCGTGATCGTGGGACCGCGGTCGATGACGGACTTCGCGACGAGCGCCATGCCAACGAGTGCCGCGACGAGCGGCACGAGCCAGACGAGCGAGGGCAGCCAGCCGCTTCTGCGCGTGACGACCGCCTCCGGGAGATCGGATGAATCGGGCGAATCGGATGAATCGGGTGGCAGCTCCGGGCCCTGCGGCGGGCCGCCGTTAGGAGAGGGGGGCTGTCCTTGCGGGCTAGTCATGTTTTTGTCCGGAAGCGGAAGCGGGCGTCCTGCGGCGGTCCGCGCAGTCCCAGACTAGGCGCGGATCGAATTGAAGCGAGGCCATCATCGTGAGCACGACGACGCAGGCGAAGGCGAGTGCGCCCCAGCCCGCCGTGATGACGGCGAGCGACTTGAAGCGCACGAGAGCGACGGTGAGCGTGATGACGAAGACATCGAGCATCGACCATCTGCCGATGCGCTCGACGATGCGGTACAACTGGGTGCGTTCGAGCGGACGCCAGTCGGAGCGCCGCTGTGTCGTCCAGGCGAGCAAGGCCAGGACGCTGAGCTTAAGCATCGGCACGAGGATGCTGGCGACGAAGACGATCACGGCAAGCGGCCAGTCGCCCGACACCCAGAAATAGACGACGCCGCTCATGATGGTGTCGTCCTGGCTGCCGAATAGCGAAGCCGTGTGCAGCACCGGCAGCAAGTTGGCGGGGATGTAGAGGATCGCCGCGGCGACGAGCAGCGCCCACGTGCGGGAGATGCTGTCGGGATGGCGCGAATGAAGCGTCGCGCCGCAGCGGGTGCAGCGTTGGCGCAAGTGCGGCCGGGCGAGCGCCTTATCCGGCTGCGTCGCGGCGTCGCACGGCTCTCCCGGCGCTTGCCACGCCTGCACCTGTCCGCAGGCGTGGCAGCCGATCATGCCCGCGTGCGCGGCGCTGAGGTATTTCATCGGGCTGGTGTCCTTGGGCTAGCGGCGGGCAGTGCGCGATGCCGGGCGGACGCGCCAGGAGCGTCACGTCCGCCCCTCGCGTTGCGCTCGCCGAGCGTATCGGCAATATCCCAGAGCGCTCGCGGGTCGAACAGCACGACGACGGCCAGCATCAGCGTCAATGCGCCGAACGCGAATAGCGCGGCTTCCGGAATCACGCGCGCGAGGCTCGTCATTTTGACGATGGTGACGAGGATGCCGAGCATCAGCACTTCGATCATTCCCCAAGGCCTGACGAACTGAATCGCGCGCAGCACGAGGTGGAAGTGCAGCGGCACGACGCCGGCGCGAATCGGCACGAGTACGTAGAGCAGTGCAGTGAGCTCGATCAGCGGAAAAAGGATCGTCGAGCAAAAGACGACGATGGCGACGAGTTGCATCCCTTCGCCCCAAAGCGCGGCGAGTGCGCCGATGAGCGTCGTTTGCGAGGTGACGCCGTTCACTTCGAGCTCGACGATGGGAAAGCCTTGCGCGATGAAGAACGTGAACAACGCCGCGAGCGTCAGTGCGCAGATCCGATCGAGTTGGACCGCGCTCGGATGAAGAAGGATCGCACCGCAGCGCGGACACCGCGCGCTTCCTTTCGCGCAATGACGCGGTTTTCGCAACAGTGCGTCGCAGTCATGACAGGCAATCAGGTCGTTTCCGTTCATAGGCGTTGCGTGTCGACTTTCATGGACCAGCGTGTCAGAGTGGAGTGCAGGAAACGGGCCGGTGCCCCCGCAAACCCGCGCCCATCTTACCAAATGGGGTGCAACGCGCTCGTCGGTGCGGGCTAGCGAGGGCTCACTCATGCGGTTGAGCGCCGCCCGGTAGCGGCAACTTTCGGCCACTTTCGCGTCACGCGCAAAGTGCAGCTCGGGGATCGTCGCGCCGGAACGGGGGCCGCATGAAACGGCCGCTTGCGTTAGCATGGCGACCATTCATTTTGGCAGCACGGCAATGACATATCGCGATTCGTTTTCCGTCGGTTCCGACGACGCTTACACACCCACCGCAATCGGCCTTCATTGGCTCATTGCCGCGTTGATGGTCAGCGGCTTTACCCTTGGCTGGGTGATGACGAGTATCCACGGCATCACGCCGGCCAAGCTGCGCTACGTGTCGTGGCACAAGTGGATCGGCGTGACGGTGTTTGCGCTCGCCGCGGTGCGCATCCTCTGGCGTGCGACGCACCGCGCACCCCCGCTGCCGCGCGGCATGCCGCGTTGGCAGCGGGCCGGAGCGCATCTCGGTCACGCGCTGCTGTACGCGCTGATGATCGCGATTCCCATCACGGGCTACCTGTTTAGCGTGGCGTCGAACGTGCCCGTCGTCTACCTCGGCATCGTGCCGCTGCCGCGGCTGATCGCGCCCGACCCGACGCTCAAAGTCATATTCAAGACGGCGCACCTGATCCTCAACTACAGCTTGGCCGTGCTTGTCGTGGTGCATGTGGCCGCGGCGCTCAAGCACCAATGGGTCGATCGCGACGGCTTGCTGGCGCGCATGCTTCCCTTTCTGAAATAAATCCGAGTGCGATTCGTTATGTTCGATGGTAAGCCGCATCAATGGGGAATCGAACCGGTTGAAAGTGGGTTGCGGCTTAATTGAAAGTGAAGTGAAAGACATCAATCAAAGGATAAACATGAAAGCTTCGTTTTACCGCTACACGATCGCTGCGTTCGCGGTCGCGTCGATGGCCGTGGCCGGCATTGCTTCGGCGCAGGTCGATGCGGCCAAGAGCATGATTACCGCCACGTCCAAGCAAATGAATGTGCCCGTCGAAGGCAAATTCAAGAAATTCGATGCAAAAGTGAGTTTCGATCCGACCAAGCCGTCGGCGGGCAGCGCGCAACTGAATGTCGATGTCGGCAGCTACGACCTTGGCGACGACAGCTACAACGAGCAGGTGCGCGGCAAGGAATGGTTCGACACGAAGACGTATCCAAAGGCGACGTTCGTGTCGTCGTCGATCGCGCCGGCGAGCGGCAATAAGGTCAACGTGACCGGCACGCTCACCATCAAAGGCAAATCGCAACAGGTCACGTTCCCGATGACGGTTGCGCAGCAAGCGGGCGGACAGACCTTCGACGGCGCCTTGCCGATTAGCCGCTTGAAGTTCGATGTCGGCACCGGCGAATGGAAGGACACGTCGACGGTCGCTGACGAAGTCACGATCAAGTTTCACATCGTCGTACCCAAGAAGTCTTAAGCGGCTGGCGGAAACCGAACCGCTTCTCGATTGCACGATCAACGTTTGATCGCCGCTCGCTCGGGCGGCTTTCCACAAGCTAGAAGGAGAACCCATTGAAGATCCATACCCTCATCGCCGCTGCGCTTGCCGCCTCCTCGATCGGCTCGCTCGCGCCGGCATTTGCAGCCGACACGTACCAGCTCGACCCGAACCACACGTATCCGAGCTTCGCCGCCGATCACTTCGGCGGCTTATCGGTGTGGCGCGGTAAGTTCACGAATACGAAGGGGACGGTCACGCTCGATCGCCAGGCCAAGACGGGCACCGTGGACGTGACGATCGATCCGGCTTCGATCGATACGGGTAACACCACGCTGAACGGGCACCTGCAGAAGTCCGAGTTCTTCGACGTGAGCAAGTACCCGTCGGCCACCTATAAGGGCACGCAGATCAAGTTCGACGGCGACAAGCCCGCCGAAGTGATCGGCACGCTGACGCTGCACGGCGTGACCAAGCCCGTCAATCTGAAAATCGACTCGTTCAAATGCATGCAGCACCCGGTGCTTAAGCGCGAGGTCTGCGGCGTCGAGGCGAGTGCCGATTTCAATCGCGACGAGTTCGGTCTCGACTTCGGCAAGACATACGGCTTCAGCATGGATACGAAGCTCCGGATTCAAGCCGAAGGCGTCAAGCAGTAAGCTTGGCCCGACGGGCGAAAAAGCTGCGCCGAGCTTCTACGTGATGTTCGCGGCTTGCGCGAGCTTCGCCGCGCGGGTTGCCGCGCGTAGGACGCTCGGGTTCAAATAACGCAGGCAAACAAAAACGGCGCGCAGCGGAATGAACCGCGATGCGCGCCGTTTCTCGAGAAGCAGGAAGCTGGCGAGCGGGGCTATTGCTATTGCAGAAGCCGCCTGCCGTTCCGGCTTCCGCTCAGACTTCCGCGCCGGCGTTCGGATCGCTCGGATCATGCCGCGGCTTCTTATCTTTCAGCAAATCCTCGCGCTTCACGCCGAGCCACATCGCGAGCGCCGCCGCGACGAATACCGACGAGTAGATGCCGAAGCAGATGCCGATCGTGAGCGCAAGCGCGAAGTAGTGCAGCGTCGGCCCGCCGAACACGAACATCGACAGCACCATCATCTGCGTACAGCCGTGCGTGATGACCGTGCGCGACATCGTGCTCGTGATCGCGTGGTTGATGACTTCCATCACCGTCATCTTGCGTTCGCGGCGGAACGTCTCGCGAATCCGGTCGAAGATAACAACCGATTCGTTCACGGAGTAGCCGAGCACGGCCAGCACGGCCGCGAGCACCGAAAGCGAGAACTCCCATTGGAAGAATGCGAAGAAGCCGAGAATGATCACGACGTCGTGTAAGTTCGCGATGATGCCGGCGACGGCGTACTTCCATTCGAAGCGGAACGACAGATAGATGACGATGCCCGCGACGACGCACGCGAGCGCGAGTAGGCCGTCCGTCGCGAGTTCCTTGCCCACCTGCGGCCCGACGAACTCGACGCGCTGCAACTGAGCCGCCGAGTTCTGCGCCTTGAGCGCCGCCATGACCTGATCGCTCTGCTGCGAGGACGTCAGACCGTGCTTGAGCGGAAGGCGGATCAGCACGTCGCGCGAGGTGCCGAATGTTTGCACCTGCGCATCGCCGTAGCCGAGATTGCCGAGCGTCGTGCGCACGGGATCGAGTTGTACCGCTTGCGGATACTGCACTTCGACGACGGTGCCGCCCGTGAACTCCACCGACAGGTGCAGCCCGCGATGCAGCAGAAAAAACACCGCCGCGAAAAAAGTCAAAAACGAGATCGCGTTGAAAATCAACGCGCGCTGCATGAACGGAATATCCTTGCGGATGCGGAAAAATTCCATGTTGTAGTCTCCGGGTCCTCGCGAACGGGTTAGCGGGACGAGCCCGGTTTGCGCGACGAGGTGCCCTCGCGCGCGCGGTTGCGCAGGACCGGCTTCGCGCCGCTGCGTCCGCCCTTGCCCTTCTGCTGCGCGGCCACGGCTTTGGTCGCGCGTATCGTGTCGGTATCGGTATCGGCGTCGGCCTCGCTCGTCGCTGGGCTGTAGGCCAGCGCCTCCGCCCCGGCTGGCCGCCATACTTGGCCGATCGCGAGCGTCTTGAGTTTCTTCTTGCCGCCGTACCACGCGTTGACGATCCCGCGCGAGAAGAACACGGCCGAGAACATCGACGTCAAGATGCCGATGCAGTGGACGATGGCAAAGCCCCGCACGGGGCCGGAGCCGAAGGCGAGCAGCGCGAGGCCGGCAATCAGCGTCGTGACGTTCGAGTCGAGAATCGTGGCCCACGCATGCGCATAGCCGTTCTGAATGGCCAATTGCGGCGGAGCGCCATGGCGCAACTCTTCGCGCACGCGCTCGTTGATCAGCACGTTCGAGTCGATCGCCATACCGAGCGCGAGCGCGATAGCGGCGATGCCGGGCAGCGTCAGCGTGGCTTGCAGCATCGAGAGCACGGCGATCAGCAGCAGCAAGTTGACCGAGAGGCCGATAACCGAGACGAAACCGAACAGCATGTAGTAGGCGATCATGAAGACGGTGATCGCGGCGAAGCCGTAGATGACCGAATCGAAGCCCTTCTTGATGTTGTCCGCGCCGAGGCTCGGGCCGATCGTGCGCTCTTCGATGATGTCCATCGGCGCGGCGAGCGAGCCCGCGCGCAAGAGCAGGGCGAGATCCGCCGCGGCTTGCGGCGTGGGCTGGCCGGTGATCTGGAAGCGATCGCCGAGCTCCGATTGGATCGTCGCGACCGTCAGCACCTGCCCCTTGCCCTTTTCGAACAGCACCATCGCCATCGGCTTGCCGATGTTGTCGCGCGAGACGCTGGCCACCGCGCGGCCCGCCGACGAATTCAAGCGGATATTGACGGACGGACGCTGATGCTCGTCGAAGCCGGCCGACGCATCGATGATGCTGTCGCCCGTGAAGATCACTTGCTTGCGCAGCAGCACCGGCGTTTGATTGCCTTCTGTGAAGAGCTCGTCGCCGGGCGGAACGGCTTCGCCGGGCGCCGGATGCGTATTGACCGGATCGGCCAGGCGCGCTTCGAGCGTGGCCGTGCGGCCGATGATTTCCTTCGCCTTCGCCGTGTCTTGCACGCCGGGCAACTCGACGACGATGCGGTCGGCGCCTTGCTGCTGGATCACGGGCTCCGACACCCCAAGTTCGTTCACACGGTTGTGCAGTGTCGTGATGTTCTGCTTGACGGCTGCTTCCTCGACCGCGCGCTGCTGGGCCGGCGCGAACCGGCCAACCAGTTGCACGCCGCCGCCGGCCGGGCTCTGCGTGGTCCACTGCAGTTCGGTCACGCCGCGCGTAAGTTGAACGCGAGCTGAGTCGGCCGTCGCTTGGTCGGCGAAATCGATGACGATCGACTGCCCGACGCGATTGACGCCCCCTTCGCGAATGTTGTTCTCGCGCAAGAGCGTGCGCGCATCGGATGCGTCGGAGTCGAGCCGCTTGTTCAGCGCGCCCGCCATGTCGATCTGCATCAGGAAGTGAACGCCGCCGCGCAAGTCCAGCCCCAGATACATCGGCAGCGCATGCAGCGCCGTCAGCCAGCGCGGCGATGCGCTTTGCAGGTTCAGTGCGACGACGTACTGCGGATCGTTCGGATCGGGATTCAGCGCCTTTTGCAGCAACTCCTTCACGCGCAGTTGCGTGTCGGTGTCCTTCAAGCGGACCCGGATGTTGGCGTTGGCCGCGCCGGTGTCGTACGTGATGTCGTCAGGCTTGATTTGGCTCGCGGCGAGGGCCGATTCGACTTCGGCGAGCGTCGACGAATCGAGCTTGACCGTCGCCTTGCCGCTCAGTACCTGCACGGCCGGCGCTTCGCCGTAGAAGTTGGGCAATGTGTACAGAAGGCCGATGGCAAGCGCCACGGCCATCACGACATATTTCCAAAGGGGGTAGCGATTCATGGGGGAGCCGAACGATGGGTTGGCGTGTGGGCGGTGCGCGCCGTTCGCGTGCGGGGCCGCGGGCAGCGCGCGACGCGCTAGGCGCGCGCCGCCGCATTGGGCCGGGCAGAGCGGCGAGCCGCGTTAGAGCGACTTGATCGTGCCTTTGGGGAGAATCGTCGTGACCGCGGACTTTTGCACAGTGATCTCGGTGCCTTCGGAGATTTCGACGCCGACGTAGGCTTCGCCGACCTTCGTTATCTTGCCGACTACGCCGCCGTTAGTCACGACTTCATCGCCCTTGGCCATCGCGGCGAGCATGTTGCGATGGTCCTTTTGACGCTTCATCTGGGGGCGAATCATGATGAAATACAGCACCGCGAACATGAGGATGAGCGGCAAAAAGCTCATCAGGCTCGACTCGGCCCCGCCGGTTGCGCCTTGCCCGAATGCGTTGGAAATCAGCGACACGTTGGTTTTCTCCGTAATAGCGATCGGAATGATCTGAGACGATCTAAAAATCGCCGCGTATTTTACCACCGGCGCGGCATGCGCCGTCCGCGCATCTGCGAGAGCGGTAGCCGTTGCCCCCGCGCGCCAATGCCAGCGCGGCCGGCGCGCGCGAACCGACGGCCGCGGCTACTCGATGCCGCGCGCGCGTTCGTCTCGAAAACGCTGACGAAATGCCTCGAACGCGCCCGCGTCGATGGCGTCGCGCATTTCGCCCATCAGCTCGAGGTAGTAATGCAGGTTGTGGATCGTATTGAGCTGCGCCCCGAGGATTTCGCCGACCCGATGCAAATGATGCAAATACCCGCGCGTGAAATGGCGGCAGGTATAGCAGCCGCAGGTTTCGTCGAGCGGGCGCAGCGAATTCTTGTGCGTCGCATTGCGGATCTTGACGTCGCCGAAGCGCGTGAAGAGCCAGCCGTTGCGCGCGTTCCGGGTAGGCATGACGCAGTCGAACATGTCGATGCCCGCGGCCACGCCCGCGACCAGATCCTCGGGCGTGCCCACGCCCATCAGATAGTGCGGCTTGTCGGCCGGCAGCTTGGGGCCGATGTGCTCGAGCACGCGCAGCATCGCTTCTTTGGGCTCGCCCACGGACAGCCCGCCCACGGCGAGCCCATGAAAATCGAGCTCGGAGAGACCGGCGAGCGATTCGTCGCGCAGGTCCTCGTACATGCCGCCCTGGACGATGCCGAACAGCGCGTTCGGATTGCCGAGCCGGCCGAACTCGTCGATCGAGCGCTTGGCCCAGCGCATCGACATGCGCATCGATGCGGCGGCGTCCTCGTGCGTCGTCGGCACGCCGTCGGTCGCATACGGCGTGCATTCGTCGAATTGCATGACGATGTCGGAGTTCAGCACCTTTTGAATCTGCATCGACACTTCGGGCGACAGAAACAGCTTGTCGCCGTTGATGGGGGAGGCGAACGTGACGCCGTCTTCGGTAATCTTGCGCAAAGCGCCGAGCGAGAACACCTGAAAGCCGCCTGAATCGGTCAGGATCGGCCGGTGCCAGCCCATGAAGCCGTGCAGTCCGCCGTGCGCGGCGATCGTTTCGAGCCCCGGGCGCAGCCAAAGGTGAAACGTGTTGCCGAGAACGATCTGCGCGCGGATCTCTTCGAGTTCGCGCGGCTGGATCGCCTTGACGGTTCCGTACGTGCCGACGGGCATGAAGATCGGCGTTTCGACGACGCCGTGGTTCAGCGTCAAGCGGCCGCGGCGCGCGTGGCCGTCGGTCTTGAGCAGCTTGAACTCGAGGCCGTTTAGGCCCGGTGCAGCGGGTGACGCGTTATCGTGGGTATGACCTTCGGTCATAGCGGGCTCCTAGTGCGACCGAAAAAAGCGCTGCATGAGACCGGAGCAAGGCGCAAAGCGCCCGCTGCGGATCGCAAGTCCGGCGCAGGGGAAGGACGCTGCGGCACGGAAGCGGCGGCGCGCGAAGTATAGCTTTGGAAGCGAATGACTTGCCGGGGCGGCCGCGTTAGAGCGCAGCCTTTGTTAGCAGCATCGCGTCGCCGTAGCTAAAAAACCGATAGCGTTCTTCGATTGCATGCCGATAGGCCTCGCGGATCGTCTCCACGCCTGCGAACGCGCTGACGAGCATCAGCAGCGTCGACTTCGGCAAATGGAAGTTCGTCACGAGCCGGTCGACGACGCGAAAAGCGTAGCCGGGCGTGATGAAGATGTCGGTTTCGGCGCAAGTCGCCGCGAGCGGCCGGCCCGCGGCGTGCGCGTCGCGCGCGGCGGCTTCGAGCGCCCGCATCGAGGTGGTGCCGACGGCGATCACCCGCCCGCCCCGCGCCCGTGTGGCGGCGATTTTATCGACGAGTGTTTGGGGCAACTGATACCACTCGCTGTGCATCTTGTGCTCGGCGATATTTTCGACGCGCACCGGCTGGAAGGTGCCGGCGCCGACGTGCAGCGTCAGCGTCGCGCGTTCAATGCCACGGGCCTCGAGCCGCGCGAGCAGCGCCTCGTCGAAATGCAGGCCGGCCGTGGGCGCGGCCACGGCGCCGGGATGTTGCGCGAAGACGGTTTGATAGCGCGTCTCGTCGGTCGCATCGGCATCGTGTTCGATATACGGCGGCAGCGGCAATCGGCCGTACCGCTCGATCAGCGTGAGACAGTCGTCTGGAAAATGCAGCGTGTAGAACGGCTCGACACGTTCGCCGACGGTGACGTCGAATGCGTCGGCCAGCTTGAGCGTCGTGCCCGGCGCGGGGCTCTTGCTGGCGCGGATTTGCGCGAGCGCGGTGCGCGCTCCCGTGAGGCGCTCGACGAGCACCTCGATCTTGCCGCCGCTCGCCTTTTGGCCGAAGAAGCGGGCCTTCAGCACTTTGGTATCGTTGAAGACCAGCAAATCGCCGGGGGCGACGCATTCGGGCAGCTCGGCGAAGCGCCGATCGACGAGGCGCGCAGGTGCGGCCGTCGTATCCACTTCGAGCAGGCGGCTCGCGCTGCGTTCGGGCAGCGCCGTTTGCGCGACGAGCTCGGGCGGCAGATTGAAATCGAAATCGGAAAGCGTGAACATGCTGCGTTGACCTGCGGCGGTAGTGCGTTGGACGGCTCACGAGCCGCTATGATCGCGAAGCGCGAAGCCGATGCGGGCCCGCGTGCCGTTCGTGTAAGAGAAACCGTTATTGTACTTGCCAGGAGAGTCATGCCGTTGCCCAAACGCCGTCCGCCCGGCTCTGCCGACGAAACGGCGCCGCCCGTGCCCCCCGGGACGCCGCGCGAAGCTGCGCCCGGCACCGCTGCCAAGACTGTGAAGACGGCCGACAAGCTCGCCAAGCTCGGTCTTGCGCGCGACATCGATCTCGTCTTGCATCTGCCGATGCGTTACGAGGACGAGACGACACTCACGCCGATCGGCGAGTTGCTGCCCGGCGAGACGGCGCAAGCGGAGGGCATCGTCGTCGACAACGAGATCGCGTATCGGCCGCGCCGGCAACTCGTCGTCAAGCTGCGCGACACCGAAGGCGACGAGCTCTCGCTGCGGTTCCTGAACTTCTACGGGTCCCAGGTCAAGCAGATGGCGATCGGCGTGCGCCTGCGCGTGCGCGGTGATGTCCGCGGCGGCTTCTTCGGGCTCGAGATGGTTCATCCCACGGTGCGTCCCGTCGACGAGGACACGCCGCTGCCGCAAGCGCTGACGCCCGTTTATCCGAGCACGGCCGGCGTCTCCCAAGCCTATCTGCGCAAGGCGATCGACAACGCGCTCGCACGAACGCCGCTGCCCGAGATCTTGCCCGAGCGCGTCGCCGAGCAATACTGCCGGCCGCTGGCCCTGCCGCCGCTCGCGCAGGCTGTGCGCGTGCTGCATCACCCGAGCGCCGACGCCGACGAAACGGCGCTCGTCGACGGCACTCACCCGGCGTGGACCCGCATCAAGTTCGACGAGCTGCTGGCGCAGCAGCTTTCGCTCAAGCGCGCACACGAGGAGCGGCGCGCCCGCTCGGCGCCGCCGATGCCGCGCGGGGAAGGCGACGCGACGCTCGTCGCACGGCTGTTGGCTGCGTTGCCGTTCGAGTTGACGCGGGCGCAGACGCGCGTCGTCGCGGAGATTTCCGCCGATTTGAACGCGCCGCATCCGATGCAGCGGCTTTTGCAGGGCGATGTCGGCAGCGGCAAAACGGTCGTCGCCGCATTGGCCGCGGCGCAGGCAATCGACTGCGGCTACCAGGCCGCGATGATGGCGCCTACCGAAATTCTCGCGGAACAGCATGCGCGCAAGCTGCGCAGCTGGCTCGAGCCGCTCGGCGTCACCGTTGCCTGGCTCGCGGGTAGCTTAAAGACGAAGGAAAAACGTGCAGCCGTCGAGGCCGCGGCCTCGGGATCGGCGCAGCTCGTGATCGGCACCCACGCGATCATTCAGGACACCGTCGAATTCGCGCGGCTCGGTTTTGTCATCGTCGACGAACAACATCGCTTCGGTGTGGCGCAACGGCTTGCGCTGCGGGCCAAGGCCGATCGCGCGGCCGACGGCGCCGCGGCATTCCAGCCCCACCAGTTGATGATGTCGGCGACACCGATTCCGCGCACGCTCGCGATGACCTATTACGCCGATCTCGACGTATCGACGATCGACGAGTTGCCGCCGGGACGCACGCCGGTCGTCACCAAGCTGATTTCCGACGCGCGCCGCGACGAAGTCACCGCCCGCGTGCGCGAGGCCGCGTTGACGGGACGGCAGGTGTACTGGGTCTGCCCGCTGATCGAGGAAAGCGAGACGTTGCAATTGCAGACGGCGATCGACACTTACGAGACACTGGTCGCCGCGCTGCCCGAACTGCGCGTCGGCCTCGTGCATGGACGGCTCCCGCCCGCCGAAAAGGCGGCCGTGATGGACGCCTTTTCGCGCAACGACGTGCAACTGCTCGTCGCCACGACCGTGATCGAGGTTGGGGTCGACGTGCCCAATGCGTCGCTGATGGTGATCGAGCACGCCGAGCGATTCGGCCTCGCGCAACTGCACCAGTTGCGCGGGCGGGTGGGGCGCGGCAGCGCGGCATCGGTCTGCGTTCTGCTCTACAGCAATCCGCTTTCTCTGACGGCGCGCGAGCGTTTGAAAACGATGCGCGAGACGACCGACGGCTTCGAGATCGCACGACGCGATTTGGAAATCCGCGGCCCCGGCGAATTCCTCGGTGCGCGTCAGTCGGGCGCGGCCATGCTGCGGTTCGCGAGTCTCGAAAACGATGCTTGGCTCATCGAACCGGCCCGCGAAGCCGCGGCGCACCTCATCGCCGACTATCCGGATGTCGTCTTGCAGCACCTCGCGCGCTGGCTCGGTGGGCGCGAGCAGTTTCTCAAGGCGTGACGACCGGCGCGCGGTGAGGGGCGTCGAACGTCGGGTAGGGTGCATTCGGCTTGCCGCTCTTGGGCGAAGCGCCGAGCTACAGCCGTGCGGCCGAGCCCCCCCTGTTGGCGAATCCGCGTCGCCGGTGTATAAGATAAACCTATCGATTTCAACGTGCTGATTGGTCCCCCTATGACGCTCACTGAACTGAAATACATCGTGGCGGTTGCGCGCGAGCGGCATTTTGGCCGTGCCGCCGAGGCGTGCTTCGTCAGCCAGCCGACGCTCTCCGTGGCGATCAAGAAGCTCGAGGACGAACTGAATGTGCAGATCTTCGAGCGCGGTACCAGCGAAGTCAGCGTGACGCCGATCGGCGAGCAGATCGTCACGCAAGCGCAGCGCGTGCTCGAGCAGACGCTTTCCATCAAGGAAATCGCGAAGCAGGGCAAGGACCCGCTCGTCGGGCCGCTGCGCTTGGGCGTCATTTATACGATCGGGCCGTATTTGCTGCCCACGCTCGTCAAGCAGATGATCAAGCGCGTCCCGCAGATGCCGCTGATGCTGCAGGAGAACTACACGCTCAAGCTCATCGAACTGCTCAAGCAAGGCGAGATTGATGTGGCGATCATGGCGCTGCCGTTTCCCGAAACGGGGCTCATGGTGCGTCCGCTCTACGACGAGCCGTTCGTCGTTGCACTGCCGGCCGGACATGCGTGGGAATCGCGCAAGAAGATCGACGCCAGCGATCTGAAGCAGGAGACGATGCTGCTGCTCGGCACGGGTCATTGCTTCCGCGATCACGTGCTGGGCGTCTGCCCCGAACTCATGCGGTTTTCACAAACGGCGGACGGTATTCAGAAGACATTCGAAGGCTCATCGCTCGAGACGATCCGTCATATGGTCGCGAGCGGCGTCGGCATCACGGTGCTGCCGCGCATGTCGGTGTCTGAAGTTCGGGCACACGCAGGCGGCGCGGATGCGGGGCTGCTGAGCTATGTGCCGTTCGACGAGCCCGTGCCCGACCGGCGCGTGGTCCTCGCTTGGCGCAAGAGCTTCACGCGCATGCCCGCCATCGACGCCATCAGCGAGGCCATTGCCGCCTGCGAGCTGCACGGCGTCAACAAGCTCGACATGCCGGCCGTCGTGAATTGAGGAGTGGCCGCCAGCCACCGATCGTTGCCGCTTCCCTATCGAATAGATAGCGACAATCAAATTTAAACAATCGATAGATTTCTTTATTCTCTCCTCCATGGACCGCGCCGTTGGGGCGCCATTTGGATGGGAGGAAGTCATGTCGCAACTGATCGCCAGAGTCGTTTCTTCACCCGGACATTCGCGCACCGGCGCCCGACTGGCCGTCGCGCTGCGCCGCTCCCGGGCGGTCGCCTTCTCTCTGCTGGCCGACCGCGCGCTTGCCGCTTAGCGCTAGAGCGCCCGCCCGCTTCCCTCACCGTTTCCTGTCGCTTGATCCATCGGACGGCTGCCGTCGCAGCCGATCGCACCGCGCACGACTAATACATTCACATTCCACGAGGAGCTTTCACGATGTCCGACCGCAAACTCACAACCGCCGCAGGTGCGCCCGTTGCCGATAACCAGAATTCGCTGACCGCCGGCGCGCGCGGACCGATCGCGCTGCAAGACGTCTGGCTGCTCGAGAAGCTTGCGCATTTCGATCGCGAAGTGATTCCGGAGCGCCGCGTGCATGCGAAGGGCTCGGGCGCGTTCGGCCGCTTTGTCGTTACGCACGACATCACGAAGTACACGAAGGCCAAGATTTTCGGGGGGATCGGCAAGGAAACGCCGCTCTTCATTCGCTTTTCGACCGTGGCCGGCGAGCGCGGCGCCGCTGACGCCGAGCGCGACGTGCGCGGCTTTTCGATCAAGTTCTACACGGAAGCGGGCAATTGGGACGTCGTCGGCAACAACACGCCCGTGTTCTTCATTCGCGATCCGCTGAAGTTCCCCGACTTCATCCACTCGCAAAAGCGCGACCCGTACACCAACTTGCGCAGCAATGTAGCCGCGTGGGACTTTTGGACGCGCCATCCCGAATCGCTGCATCAGGTCACGATCCTCATGAGCGACCGCGGCATTCCGCAGAACTATCGCCAGCAGCATGGCTTCGGCTCGCATACGTTCTCGTTCGTCAACGAAAGCGGCGAGCGCTTCTGGGTGAAATTCCACTTCAAGTCGGCCCAGGGCGTCGAGAACTACACCGACGAACAAGCCGCGCAAGTGATCGCCGGCGATCGCGAGAGCGCGCAGCGCGATCTGATCGAGAGTATCGAGCGCGGCAATTTTCCGAAATGGCATTTCCGCATTCAGGTCATGCCCGAAGCCGACGCCGCAACAGTGCCTTACAACCCGTTCGACATTACGAAGGTGTGGCCGCATAAGGACTATCCGCTCATCGACGTCGGCGTGATCGAGTTGAACCGCAACGCGGGCAACTATTTCTCGGATGTCGAACAGGCGGCGTTCACGCCGGCTAACGTCGTGCCCGGCATCGGCTTTTCGCCCGATCGCCTGTTGCAAGGGCGGCTCTTTTCGTACGGCGACGCGCAGCGTTACCGGCTCGGCGTCAATCATCACCAGATTCCCGTGAATGCGCCGAAGTGCCCGGTCCACCATGCGTTCCACCGAGACGGGGCGATGCGCACCGACGGCAACCTCGGCGGCACGGCGAACTATGAGCCGAACCGGTTCGGCGATTTCGCGCAGGATCGCAATGCGGCCGAGCCGCCGCTCGCGGCGGGGGCAATCGACCGCTACGACCATCGCGAGGACGACGACTACTATAGCCAGCCGCGCGCACTGTTCCGTCTGTTCGATGAAGGCCAGCGCGAACGCTTGTTCGAGAACATTGCACGCCATATCGATGGGGTGCCGGCAGACATCGTCGCGCGTGCGCTCGCGCACTTCGGCAGCGTTGAAGAAGCTTACGGCGCGGGTGTCGCGGCCGCGATCGAGCGGCGCCAGGCTGCGCGGGCGAAGTAGCGCACTGCGGCGATGCGACGCCTCGGCGCGGTTCGCGCCGAGGCGTCTGCCAACTGGCACTGTTCCATGCGCCTGGGCTACACTGGCGATCGTTCGTTCCCTACCGAATCGCGTCGGCTGCGCTTGCTGATCCGCTCGTGCGATGGCTGCCGACGAATTCGCCCGTTTGGCCGTTTCGCTTGACCCTTCGAAGGAAAATCGCCATGGCAAAGAAAAACACCGCCGCGCAAATCGGCATCGGCATCGACATTGGCATCAACGACAAGGACCGCAAGAAGATCGCGGACGGTCTCTCACGGTTGCTTGCCGATACCTACACGCTTTACCTGAAGACCCACAACTTCCATTGGAATGTCACGGGTCCGATGTTCAACACGTTGCATTTGATGTTCGAAGGTCAATACAACGAGCTTGCGCTGGCCGTCGACGCGATCGCCGAGCGTATTCGTGCCTTGGGCGTGCATGCGCCGGGCAGCTACAAGGATTTCGCGAAGCTGTCGTCGATCCCCGAGGCCGACGGCGTGCCCGCAGCCGAAGAGATGATTCGCCAGCTCGTGCAGGGGCAAGAGGCCGTCGCGCGCACGGCAAGGGAAGTGTTCTCCGCCGCCGATACCGCCAACGATCAACCGACCGCCGATCTACTGACGCAGCGCATGCAGACGCACGAGAAAACCGCGTGGATGCTGCGTTCGATGCTCGCCTGAAGCGGCAAGCGCATTTCATTTTCGTCTTCGGCCGCTTTGCCCATGTACGCGCCCCTGTTTGCCCGTCTTCCGCTCTATCTGCGCTTGATCCGTATGGACAAGCCGATCGGCAGCCTGTTGCTGCTATGGCCCACGCTCAATGCGCTGTGGATCGCGTCGAACGGCCGGCCGTCGCTGTCTTTGCTCGTCATCTTCATCGTGGGGACCGTGCTCATGCGCTCGGCGGGCTGCGCGATCAACGACTACGCCGATCGCGACTTCGACCGCTACGTCAAACGCACCGAATCGCGACCGATTACGTCGGGCAAGATTCGCGCTTGGGAGGCGCTGGCGATTGCCGCGGGCCTATCGATCCTTGCGTTTCTGCTGATCCTGCCGCTCAATGCCTTAACGAAGGAACTGTCGGTGGCGGCGCTGTTCGTGGCCGGCAGCTATCCCTTCACCAAACGGTTTTTTGCGATTCCGCAGGCTTATCTGGGCATCGCGTTCGGCTTCGGCATTCCCATGGCGTTCGCAGCCGTGCAGAACCATGTGCCGGCGATCGCATGGGTCATGCTCGCGGCGAACGTGTTTTGGGCAGTGGCGTACGACACCGAATACGCGATGGTCGACCGCGACGACGACATCAAGATCGGCATCCGCACGTCCGCGCTGACATTCGGCCGTTTTGACGTAGCGGCCGTGATGCTCTGTTATGCGGCCACGCTCGGTATCTATGCGGCGCTCGGCGTGGCGCTGCGTTTCGATTGGCTTTATTGGGTCGGCTGGGCCGCTGCGCTCGGCTGCGCGCTCTATCACTACACGCTGATTCGCGACCGCGAGCGGATGGCGTGTTTCGCGGCATTTCGCCACAACAACTGGCTCGGCGGCGTGCTGTTTGCCGGGATCGCCGCCCATTATGCGGCGGCTGCGCTTTGAGGTGATGCGTCGGGAAGTGCCGGAAAAATACCGAAAAATGCCGGCGGTTGGCCGGCTTCGTCGCATTGCCGCGCCTTATTGGCGCCCGAGTTCTTCGCCCATTTCTTTCGCGCGCGCATCGGCGGCCAGCACGCCTTTCACGATGGCGTCCTTGATGCCTTGCGCGTCGAACGCGGCGAGCGCCGCGGCCGTCGTGCCGCCCTTGGACGTCACGCGCTCGCGCAGGACGGCAGCGGTCTCCTCCGATTGCACGGCCAATTGGGCTGCGCCGGCGAACGTGCCGAGCGCGAGCGCGCGGCCTTCTTCCTGGCTGAGGCCGAGCCGGCTCGCCGCTTCCTGCATCGCTTCGATGAAATAGAACACGTAGGCGGGGCCGCTGCCTGAGATCGCGGTGACGGCGTCGATCTTCGCTTCGTCGTCGAACCAGACGGTCGTGCCGACGGCGCCGAGCACGTCCGAGGCCAGCGTGCGTCCCGCTTCGTTCACGCCCGCAAGCGCCACGAGCCCCGTGACCCCTTGGCCGATCAGCGCCGGGGTGTTCGGCATGGCGCGTACGACGCGCGCGTAGCCGCCGAGCCAACGCGAAAGGTCGGTGCCGCGAATGCCGGCCGCGATGCTAACGACCAACTGAGCCGACAGATGCGGCGCGAGCGATGCCGCCACGGTCTTGAGCACTTGCGGCTTCACCGCGAGCACGATGGCGTCGTAATCGCGCAGTGCCTCATCGGTTTGCGCGCCCGTTGCGATGCCGAATTGCGCATGTGTACGTGCGCGGGCGTCTTCGTTGACGTCGATGGCGTAGAGGCCCGCCGGTGCGACGCCGCGCTTGATCAAGCCGCCGATCAAGGCGGCGGCCATATTGCCACCGCCGATGAATGCGATCTTCATGATGATGACCGAGAATAGGAAGGGAAGCAGCGGCCGATTATAGACCGCGGCTCAGTGTGTGTAATCGCGCCCGCCGAAGATGGCCGTGCCAACGCGCACGATCGTCGCGCCTTCGAGGACAGCCGCTTCGAGATCGCCCGACATGCCCATCGATAGCGTGTCGAGCTCGAGTCCTTGCGCGCGCAACGTTTCGTAGAGTTGTCGCAGCGTGCGATGCGGCTCGCGCTGCGCCGCCGGATCGGATGCGGGCTCTGGGATCGACATGAGGCCGCGCAGCCGCAGCTTCGGCAGCGCGGCTACCTCGCGGGCGAGCGCGGGCGCTTCTTCGGGCGCGATACCGCTTTTCGAGGCCTCGCCGCTCACGTTCACCTGCAAGCAGACGTTCAACGGCGCCATGGCGTCGGGCCGCTGCTCCGAGAAGCGCTGGGCGATCTTGAGCCGATCGACGGAGTGGACCCAGTCGAAATGCTCGGCCACGGGCCGCGTTTTGTTCGATTGCAGCGGGCCGATGAAATGCCATTCGATATGCGCGCGCAAATCGGCGAGCGCTTCGATCTTCGCGAGCGCTTCTTGCACGTAGTTTTCGCCGAACGCGCGCTGGCCCGCGGCGAAGGCGGCGCGCACGTCGTCGGCGGGGAAGGTCTTCGAGACGGCCAGCAGCCGGACCGAGTCGGGCGAGCGTTGGGCAGCGCGGGCGGCTTCGGCGATGCGCGCGTTGACTGCCGCGAGGGAATGAGCGAGGGAAGGCATAGAGTCTGTCGCGAAATTGGGGCGAGCATTAGCACCACGATTATACGGATCGGCATGCCGATGCTCGGCAGGTCCCGGACGTCTAGCGCTCACCCGTAAATCAAATGCTCGACGAGCTCGATCCAATGCCCGACCGGCAGCGATGTGCCGCTTTGCAGATGCGCGATACAACCGACGTTGGCCGAGACGATCATCTGCGGCTCGAGCGTCTCTAGGCTTTGCACCTTGCGATCGCGCAGCGTATAGGAGAGCGCCGGTTGCGTGATCGAATAGGTGCCGGCCGAACCGCAGCAAAGGTGGCTATCGTTCGGCAGCCGCGTCTCGACGCCGAGCGAAGCCAGCAAATGCTCCACCGTGCCGCGAATCTGTTGTCCATGCTGCAGCGTGCAGGGCGGATGAAACGCGACCGTGTGTATGCCGCGCCGGCGCGCGAGTCCCGTGAGTTTCGCTTCAAAGTCACCAAGCACTTCGGCAATGTCACGCGTCAATTCCGTGATGCGACGCGCTTTCTCCGCATAAGCCGGATCGTTGCGCAGCAAATGTCCGTATTCCTTTACCGTCGCGCCGCAGCCCGACGCGTTCATGACGATCGCGTCGACGCCCGCCTCGACATGCGGCCACCATGCGTCGACGTTGCGTCTCACGTCGTCGAGCGCTTCGTCGCGGTAGCCAAGATGCAGGCGGACCGCGCCGCAACACCCGGCCTCGGGCTCGATCACTGTCTCGATGCCCAGTGCATGAAGCACGCGCGCCGTAGCAATGTTGATGTTCGGCAGCATGGCCGGCTGCACGCAGCCGGCGAGCAGCAACATGCGGCGCGTCTGCGCGGGTGCTCCCTGATCTGCGCTTGCACTTGCACTTGCGTCTGCAGCCCCAGGCGCAGCCGAAGCCGAAGCCGCAGCCGCAGCGCGATGGGCGCCCATGGGCTCCGCCTTCGTCGGCCATTCGAGCAGCCGTTGGCGCGGCGGAACCTTGTCGCGCAGCCGGCGCGGCAGGAACGGCCGTACGAGTTGCCCCAGTCGCATGGCTGGCGTAAAGACGGCGCTGTTCGGCAGCACGCTCGCGAGCAACCGCCGTAGCAGTTGTTGGCCCAGCGGCCGCGGCACGGTCGCTTCGACATGCCGCCGCCCGATTTCCACGAGCCGCCCGTACTGCACCCCCGACGGGCAAGTCGTCTCGCAACTGCGGCAAGTCAAACAGCGGTCCAGATGCAACTGCGTGCTGCGCGTGACGGTTGCGCCTTCGACCATCTGCTTCATGAGATAGATGCGTCCGCGCGGGCCGTCGAGCTCATCGCCGAGCAATTGATACGTGGGGCAGGTGGCCGTACAGAAGCCGCAATGCACGCACTTACGCAAGATCGCCTCGGCTTCTTCGCCGTCGGCGGTATTGCGGATGAAGTCTGCAAGTTGGGTCTGCATCGCTGCGCTCTTATCGCTTGCCCGGTCGCGGGGGACGTGAAGGCTGGGCGCTCCTTCGGGACGGAAAAACCTGTTGCATCAGAAATCCGGATAGAGGCGGGCGCGATTGAACACGCGCGCGGGATCGAAAGCGATCTTGAGCCCTCGATGAATCTTCATGATCGGGGCCGGCAATGGCGTGAACACGCCGACGCTGCGATCGAAAGCGCCGCCCGCGCGAAAGATCGTCGCATGCCCACCCGCCTGCTTCGCGCTGATGCGAACGGTTTGTGCGTCGGTGTCCGTGATCCACCAGCGCTGAGCGCCGCCCCATTCCATCAATTGTGTGCCGGGCAGTTGCAATGGCTCGGTGATCGAAGGCAGTGCGAGGCGCCATAACGCCGCATTGGGTGGAATAGAGGCGAAGAACGGATCGGTTTGCTCGCGCAATCCTTCCCAAAACCGCTCGGCTTCGACGGCATCGACGACTTCGCCGCCGATCGTATTGCGAGCCGATTTCACCGCGGTCTCGGCTCCCGACAGACGCACGGCGAGCGTGCCGTTGCGCCAAGCGCTGGCCGTGATCGGTAGCGGCCGGCCGCCCCATTCGTTGAGCTTGCGCACGGCGTCGGTACCGTTCATGTCGAACTTGAGTGTGGCCTCGACGGCCGGCCGCGGCATCACCTTGATCGATAGATCGAGCATGAGCCCGAGCGTGCCGAGCGAGCCGGCCATCAGCCGCGAGACGTCGTAGCCCGCGACGTTTTTGACGACCTGGCCGCCGAACCGCAGCACTTCGCCTGCACCGTTCATCAGCGTGACTCCCAGGAGAAAATCGCGCGCGGCGCCCGCTTGCGCGCGGCGCGGCCCCGAGATTCCCGCCGCGATGCAGCCCCCGAGTGTCGATGCACGGCCGAAGTGCGGGGGCTCGAACGCCAGCATTTGGTCGTTTTCGGCGAGCGCCGCTTCGAGTTCGGCGAGCGGCGTGCCGCAGCGCGCCGTTACGACGAGTTCCGCGGGGTCGTACGCGATGATGCCGCGATAAGCGCGCGTATCGAGTATCTCGCCTTGCAGCTGCTGGCCGTACCAGTCCTTCGAGCCGGCGCCGCGCAAACGCAGCGGGCGTGCCTCGGCCGTGGCCGCCCGGATCCGTTCGGACCAGTAGGCCACGATCTCCTCTTCCTGCATGGCTTCGCGCTTCGTCGTATCGTTCATCCGGTGTAGCCGGCTTTTAGTCAGTCATGCCGTGGTTGCTTCTTTCCAGATTGTACCGACCGAATGCGGCGAGACAAGCGGGGCAGGCCCGCCTAGGGTAACTACGCGTACGCCGCGGCGTTGGGGCCGATCGAGCGCAATGCGGCGATCGCGATAGCCCGCAGCCTAAAACCGCGGCAATTCCGGATGCGGCAGCAGGCCGCCGCGCACGTGCATCTTCCCGTATTCCGCACAGCGCGCGCGCGTGGGTATGCCCTTCGTCGGATTGAGAAGCTCGGCAGGATCGAAGGCGCGCTTGACCGCGAAGAACGCATCGCGCTCCGCTTCCGAAAACTGCACGCACATCGAATTGATCTTTTCAATGCCGACGCCGTGCTCACCCGTGACCGTGCCGCCGAGTTCGACGCAGGTTTCGAGGATGTCCGCACCGAATTCCTCGGCACGCCGCAACTCGTCGGGGTCGTTGCCGTTAAATAGGATCAGCGGATGCATATTGCCGTCGCCGGCATGGAATACGTTGATACACCGTAGCCCGTATTTACTTTGCATCGTATCGATCCGCGCGAGCAGTGGGCCGATGCTCCGGCGCGGGACCGTGCCGTCCATGCAGTAGTAATCGGGTGAGATGCGGCCGGCGGCCGGAAACGCATTCTTGCGTCCGGACCAGAAGCGCAGGCGCTCGGCCTCGGTACGGGAAATCTGCAAGCGCGTCGCGCCGTGCTCGCGCAGCACGGCCGTCATTCGAACGATTTCATCGGCGACTTCCTCCGGCGTGCCGTCCGACTCGCAGAGCAGGATCGCGGCGGCGTCGAGGTCGTAGCCGGCGCCGACGAAGCCCTCGACGGCGTGCGTCGCAGGTTTATCCATCATTTCGAGGCCGGCCGGGATGATGCCGGCGGCGATGATCGCGGCGACGGCTTCTCCGCCTTTAACGACATCGTCGAAGCTCGCCATGACGACTTGCGCCGTTTGCGGCTTGGGTATGAGCTTGACGGTCACTTCAGTGACGACGGCGAACATGCCCTCGCTGCCGATCAGGACCGCCAGCAGGTCGAGCCCGGGCGCATCGGGCCCGAGCGAGCCGAATTCGACGATCTCGCCGTCCATCGTCACCGCACGCACGCGCAGCACGTTGTGGACCGTTAGCCCGTACTTCAGACAGTGAACGCCGCCCGAATTCTCAGCCACGTTGCCGCCGATCGTGCAGGCGATTTGCGATGAGGGGTCCGGCGCGTAATAGAGCCCGTATTGCGCGGCCGCCTCGGACACGGCTAGGTTGCGCACGCCCGGCTGAACCGTGGCCGTACGCGCGTAGGGATCGACCTCGACGATTTTAGTGAAACGCGAGAGCGACAGCACGATGCCGTGTGCGATCGGCGTGGCGCCGCCCGACAGGCCCGTGCCCGCGCCGCGCGGCACGACCGGCACGGCGAGCCGCCGACAGATTTGCAACACGCGTTGCACTTGCGCCTCGGTTTCGGGCAGCGCGACGGCGAGCGGCAACTGTCGATAGACGCTCATGCCGTCGCACTCGTACGGCGCCGTGTCCTCGTCGCGATGGAGCAGGCAGTGCGAGGGCAGCGTCGCCATCAACGCCTGGACGACTTCTCGCTGGCGTTCGGCGCGCATTTCGGCGGCGGGCAACGCAACGGCTTCCATAAACGCTCTCCGTTGGCCGCTTCAGGCCGTGTACGAAAAAATTTTGCCCGGGTTCATCAGATTGCGCGGATCGAACGCATGCTTGATCGCGCGCATTGCATCCACGGCGGCAAGGCCATGCTCCTCGAGCAGGAAATCCATCTTATGCAGCCCGATGCCATGCTCGCCCGTACAGGTGCCGCCCATCGAGAGCGCGCGCTCCACGACGCGCCGGTTGAGCCGTTCGGCTTCGATCAATTCCTCGGGTTTCTCGGGATCGATCAGGATCGCGACGTGAAAATTGCCATCGCCGACGTGGCCCACGATTGGGCACGGCAGCGGCGAGCCAAGTAGATCCAGCTCCGTTTCCACCACGCAATCGGCAAGCCGCGAGATCGGTACGCAGACATCGGTCGTGACGGCGCGGCAACCGGGCTTCAATTGCAGCATCGCAAAATAGGCCATGTGCCGCGCGTTCCAGAGGCGGCTGCGCTCCTCGGGCCGCGTGGCCCAATCAAAGCCGCTGCCGCCGTGTTCGGCCGCAAGGCTCTCGACGCGCTCGGCCTGCTCCTTGACGCTTGCGTCCGTGCCATGGAATTCGAAAAACAGCGTGGGCGATTCGGCCAGCGTCAGATTCGAGTGCCGGTTGATGGCGCGGATTGCCAAAGCATCGACGAATTCGACCCGCGCAATCGGTACGCCGAGCTGGATCGTTTCGATGACGGTGCGCACCGCTTCGGCCATCGATGGGAATGCGCAGACGGCCGCCGACACGGCTTCGGGCTGCGGATAGAGCCGCACCGTGACTTCGGTGATGATGCCTAGCGTGCCTTCGGAGCCGACGAACAGGCGCGTCAGGTCGTAGCCGGCCGACGATTTGCGCGCCCGCGTGCCGGTTTTGACGATGCGCCCGTCGGCGAGCACGACGGTGAGCCCGAGGACGTTCTCGCGCATCGTCCCGTATCGCACGGCATTCGTGCCCGATGCGCGCGTGGCCGACATGCCGCCGAGGCTCGCATCGGCGCCCGGATCGATTGGAAAGAAGAGCCCGGTATCGCGCAGCGCTTCGTTAAGCGTTTTGCGCGATACGCCGGCTTGCACGGTGGCCGTCATATCTTCGGCCGCCACCGATACGATGTGATTCATCCCCGATACGTCGATGGTGACCCCGCCTTCGACGGCAAGCAACTGTCCTTCGAGCGACGAACCGTTACCGTACGCGATGATCGGCACGTCGAAGCGGGCGCAGAGTTCGACAGCGGTCTGCACGTCTTGTGTGCTTTGCGCGAACACGACGGCATCGGGCAATTGCGGATCGAACGGCGACTCGTCGCGGCCGTGATGTGCCCGGACGGCTTCGGCAATCGACACGCGTTCGCCGAACGCGGCTTGCAGGGCTGCGAGCAGTTCGGCGGGGAACGGCCGGCGAGGGCGCAGGACGGCGGGCGGCGCGGGGTGGTTCACAGAAGGCGTCTCCTCGAGCGGGCCGCCTAGGCGGCCCGCGCGTCGGTGTAATCGGGCTAGACCCCGGGCTAAACCCCGGGCAAGGCCGCGCGGCGCGTCGCTCACGGCGATGGAGCAGCGTACGACGGACGCCCGGTTCAAGAATCGCTTCATTCTACGCCGATCGCCGGGCCGCCAGCATTGGCCGAAAGGCCGACCGGCAGGCCTGTCGGGTGCACCCGGAGGCGCGCCTATAATGGGTCGCGTTTGCCGTCGTGGCCACTCAACGGCGCTGCTAGGTTCCAGGCGAAGCCCCGGTCAACCTAGTACGCGCAATCGCGGCGGCGACGCCTGGAACGGATAAAGGAGCAAAGACGATGGGCCACCGCTTGAGCAAGATCGCGACGCGCACGGGCGACGATGGCACGACAGGCCTCGGCGACGGTAGCCGCGTGCGCAAGGATGACGCACGCGTTGGCGCGATGGGCGACGTGGACGAGCTGAACTCGCAGATCGGCGTGCTGCTGAACGAGCCGCTGCCGGCCGATGTCCGCGATGCCTTGATAGCCATCCAGCACGATCTTTTCGATCTCGGCGGGGAAATCTGCATTCCCGGCCATACCGTGATCGGCGATGCACACCTTGCACGGCTCGACGGCTGGCTTGCGCATTACAACGCCGATCTTCCGCCGCTCGCGGAGTTCATCCTGCCGGGCGGCACGCGCGCCGCAGCGCTGGCACATGTCTGTCGCACGGTTTGCCGCCGTGCCGAGCGCGCCATCGTCACGCTCGGGGCCGGACAGGCGTTGGCCGATGCGCCGCGCCGCTACGTAAACCGTCTGTCCGATCTCTTGTTCGTGCTCGCGCGCGTACTCAATCGCGCGGGTGGCGGCAGCGACGTGCTGTGGCAGCCGGCGCGCCGAGTGCAATAGTCAATCGCGGTCGCCGCTAACGCGGCTGCAGCAGACAAGTCCGGGACGCTTGCGCAGAGGCCGGACGGCTGTGTCCCCGGGGGGATGTTGCCCTGCGACAAACTGTCGTATGACCGTTGTTCCTCATTAACATGTATTCTTCATGCATCTTAACGAGGAACGCGAATCGATGACCTCCGCTCTTACGCCCGACCAGATCTCCCGTGTCAAAGCTACCGCCCCCGTGTTTGCGCAGCATGGTGCGACGATCACGAAGCATTTTTACCGCCGCATGTTCGCGAATCGTCCTGAGTTGAAGAATTTGTTCAATCAGACGCATCAGACGAGCGGCAGCCAAGCTGACGTGCTCGCGCATGCTGTCTACGCCTACGCCGCCAACATCGATAATCTCGGCGCGCTCGGCACGGCCGTCGGCCGCATTTCGCACAAGCACGCGAGCCTCAATATCCGGCCGGAGCACTACCCGATCGTGGGCGAGAACCTGCTAGCGTCAGTCGTGGAGGTGCTCGGCGATGCGGTGGACGAAGCCACGCTCGAGGCTTGGCGCGCGGCCTACGCGCAACTTGCGCAAATCATGATCGGCGCCGAAGCGAAGTTGTATGAGGGCGCGGCATGGAGCGGCTATCGTCCGTTCGTCGTTTCGCGCAAGGTCGTGGAAAGCGACGAGATCGTTTCGTTCTATCTGACGCCCACGGACGGCGCGCCGGCCGCCGGCTTCGAGCCCGGTCAATTCGTGACGGTCAAGCGTTTCGTCGGCGATCTCGGCGTTGACCAGCCGCGCCAATACAGCCTGTCCGATGCGCCGCACGGCAAGTGGCTGCGCATCTCGGTCAAGCGCGAAGCGGGCAACGAGGCCGTGCCGGCAGGGCGTCTTTCGACGCTGTTGCACGATGGCGTGGAAGAAGGAACCATCGTCGAAGTGACGGCGCCGATGGGCGCTTTCCATCTCGATCGCACGAAGTCGACGCCGGTCGTGCTCGTCTCGGGCGGCGTCGGCCTCACGCCGATGGTCTCGATGCTCTCGACGCTGGCCGCCGAAGGCAGCGAGCGCCGCGTCGCGTTCGTGCACGCATGCCGCCATGGCGGGGTCCACGCGTTCAAGGCGTGGCTCGCGCAAGTCGTGGCGGCGCGCTCGAACGTATCGCGCGCCGTGTTTTACGAAGAAGTGGGGGCGGGCGACCGCCAAGGAGTCGATTACGACTTCGCGGGCCGCATCGACTTTCCGCGCATCGCCGAGCAGGCCGTTCTGCCCGATGCCGATTACTACCTCTGCGGGCCGCTCGCCTTCATGCAAGCGCAGCGCGAAGCGCTCGTCGCGCGCGGCGTCGATCCGGTTCGCATTCATAGCGAAGTGTTCGGCACGGGCGCGCTGGCCTGACCGAATCGACCACGCGTGCCGATCAGTTGCCGCTACCGCGCGCGATGCGCCGCTGCTTGACGCTCTCGGCGAGCCCCTCGAGTACGGCAATGCTTTCGTCCCAGGCTATGCAAGCATCGGTAATGCTTTGGCCGTAGGTCAGCGGGCAATCCGGCTGCAGGTCTTGCCGCCCGGCGACGAGATGCGACTCCACCATGACGCCGACGATGCGTTCGTCGCCCGCCGCGATTTGCCGACCGATGTCGGCGCAGACGGGAATCTGATTCTCGTGCTTTTTAGAGCTATTCGCGTGGCTCGCGTCGATCATCAGCCGGGCTGCGAGACCGGCGCGGCCGATATCGGCGCAGGCCACATCGACGCTCGCCGCGTCGTAGTTCGGCGTCTTGCCGCCGCGCAGAATCACGTGGCAATCCTCGTTGCCGGCCGTCGAGACGATGGCCGAGTGGCCGCCCTTTGTGACCGAGAGGAAATGGTGCGGCTGCGACGCGGCCTTGATCGCGTCGACGGCGATCTTCACGTTGCCGTCGGTGCCGTTCTTGAAGCCGACCGGGCAAGACAAACCGGATGCGAGCTCGCGATGAACCTGCGATTCGGTGGTACGGGCGCCGATCGCCCCCCATGAGACCAGATCCGCGATGTACTGCGGGCTGATCATGTCGAGGTATTCGGTGCCGGCGGGTAGACCGAGCTCATTGATGCCGAGCAGCAACTCGCGCGCAGTACGCAGGCCGTCGTTGATCTTGAAGCTGTTGTCGAGATACGGATCGTTGATGAGCCCTTTCCAGCCCACCGTCGTACGCGGCTTTTCGAAGTAGACGCGCATGACGATCTCGAGCTCGCCCGCAAAGCGCTTACGTTGCTCGACGAGCCGGCCCGCGTACTCGAGCGCCGCCTTCGTGTCGTGGATCGAGCAGGGGCCGATGATGACGATGAGGCGATCGTCCATGCCGTGCAGGATGCGATGCAGGGCGCGGCGCGTGCCGTAAATGAGATCGGACACGCTCTCGCTGCACGGAAACTCGCGGATCAAGTGTGCGGGCGGCGTGAGTTCTTTTAGCTCGCGGATGCGGACGTCGTCGGTATTGTGCGGGGGCATGCTCGGGTTCTCCTCATCGGTTCTTTCTGTGCAGGTTTCGCCGGCGATCGGCTAGGCCGAGGCGAAAAAAAAACCGCCAGATTTCTCTGGCGGTTTTTCGGGAATTCGGGTTCGCGTTGCGCGCTAACACCCCTCTCGATCCGCCAGCGGACTGAGATGCCAAAAGAAGTAGAAATAAAACTTCGTAGACATGACGGGGGTGAGGCTCTTCAAAAAGGTGCGTTCCACTTTATACGCCGGTCAAGCGCGCGTTGCAAGCGGGGCCGTTCGCTTAGACCGTGCCGCCCACCGTGAGGTTGTCGATACGCAGTGTCGGCTGGCCCACGCCCACGGGCACGCTTTGCCCTTCCTTGCCGCAGACGCCGACACCCGTATCGAGCGCCATATCGTTGCCGATCATGCTGACGTACTTCAGCGATTCCGGCCCGCTCCCGATCAGCGTCGCGCCCTTGACGGGGTAGGTGACTTTGCCGTCTTCGATCATGTACGCCTCGGAAGCCGAAAACACGAACTTGCCGTTCGTGATATCGACTTGGCCGCCGCCGAAGTTGACGGCGTATAGGCCATGCTTGACCGATTCGATGATTTCCTGCGGATCCTTATCGCCGGCCAGCATATACGTGTTCGTCATGCGCGGCATCGGCAGGGCCGCGTACGACTCGCGTCGCGCATTGCCCGTGACGGGCATCTTCATAAGCCGCGCGTTCAGCGTGTCTTGAATGTAGCCCTTGAGTACGCCGTCTTCGATCAGCGTCGTGCATTGAGTCGCGTTGCCTTCGTCGTCGATGTTCAGCGAACCGCGGCGGTTCGGCAGCGTGCCGTCGTCGACGACAGTGACACCCTTCGCCGCTACGCGCTCGCCCATGCGCCCGGCGAATGCCGACGATCCCTTGCGGTTGAAGTCTCCCTCCAGCCCATGGCCAATCGCCTCGTGCAGCAAGACGCCGGGCCAGCCCGGGCCGAGCACGACCGTCATGGTGCCGGCCGGCGCCGGGCGGGCGTCGAGATTCACGAGCGCTGCCTTGACGGCATCGTCGACGTAGCGCGCCAGCACATCGTCGGTGAAATAGCCGTAGTCGAAACGTCCGCCGCCGCCGCCGCTGCCGATTTCTCGGCGGCCATTTTGTTCGGCGATGACGGTGACCGATACGCGCACGAGCGGGCGGACGTCGGCCGCGAGCACACCGTCGCTGCGGGCGACGAGCACGACGTCGTATTCGCCGGCGAGCCCGGCCATGACCTGCGTGATGCGCGTATCGCGGCTGCGCGCCATCTGCTCGATACGCTCGAGCAGCTTGACCTTCTCGGTCGCGTCGAGCGAGGCGAGCGGATCGCCCGCCAAATAGAGATCGCGTCCGGCCACGCCCTTCAGTGCCGTGGCCACCTTGATCTTCTGCTTGCCGCCGCCTGCTTTGCCGATCGAGCGCGTCGCTTGCGCCGCCTGTGCGAGCGCTTCGGGCGAAAGGTCGTCGGAGTAAGCGAAAGCCGTTCGGTCGCCGGCGACGGCGCGCACGCCGACGCCCTTGTCGATGCTGAAGCTACCCGACTTCACGATGCCTTCCTCGAGGCTCCACGCTTCGCTGCGCGTCGCTTGGAAGTACAGATCGGCGTAATCGATCCGATGCGTGAAGATATCGGCGAGCGTGCGCGTCAAGCGCGCCTCGTCGATGCCGTAGGGCGTGAGCAGGACGTCTTTTGCGGTCGCGAGGTTGCGGATGCCGGGTTCGATGAGATTCATGCGGTCGGTTCGATGCGGAAAGTTAAGCAAGCACTCGATGGCGCCATGCAGGCAGGCTGCGCCGCACCTCGTCGATGCGTGCGCGATCAATGTCGCCGGAGACGACGCCGGGGCCTTCGTCCAACTCGGCCACGATTTCGCCCCACGGATCGATCAACATGCTGTGGCCCCACGTGCGGCGTCCGTTTTCATGCGAGCCGCCTTGAGCCGCGGCAAGCACGTAGCACTGATTTTCGACGGCGCGGGCGCGCAGCAGCAGCTCCCAATGCGCGCGGCCTGTCGTATAGGTGAACGCCGACGGTACGACGATCAGCGCGAGTTCGCCCATGCGCCGGTACAGCTCGGGAAAGCGCAAATCGTAACAGACCGACAGGCCGACTCGCCCGAACGGTGCGTCGAACGTGCGAACCTCGCCGCCGGGCCGAATCGTGCGCGCTTCGTCGAACGAGTCCGCGCCTTTTTCGAAATTGAACAGATGGATCTTGTCGTAGCGCGCTTTCTCGGCGCCGCTCGGATCGAACACGAGTGTCGTATTGAGCACCCGCGTAGCGTCCGGCACCGGATCCGTCACGGCCAGCGGCAGCGTGCCGCCGATCACCCATACGCCGTGGCGGCGCGCGCTGTCGGCCAGAAAGCGTTGAATCGGACCGTCGCCGTACGTCTCGCGCACGGCCAGTTTGTCCGAGTCTTTATAGCCCATGAAGCAGAAGTACTCGGGCAGTAGAACGAGCCCGGCACCGTCGCCCGCAGCCTGCGCGATGAGCCGCTCGGCCTCTGCGAGATTGCGCTCGCGCTCGGGCTTGCTGACCATCTGCAGCGCGGCGACGCGAAACGGCGTCGTAGGAACAGGTCGATCGCTCATGAATTCGGTGTCGGATGCTACCGGGCAGTGGGCTGGCGCGCGGCCTCGCCGGGCTCATGGCCACGCCGGGCACGTCACGGGCCCGACGCCTCGGCCGGAGCAGCCATCTTACCCCGATCGGAGGCGACCCGCTCGACGAGGGGGTGCGACCATGATCCCGTCACCGAATAGTCGTGAGAGAACGCGTGTGAGATCGACTGGGAGAGGGCGACGTTCGCGACGAGCGCGCCGAGGCCGAGCAGCGGATTGACGACGGTCGCCGCGATGACCGCCGAGCCCGCGCTGATGGTGGGCGTGATCACGACGCGTAGACGCTGCGTCTCCTGGGCGAGATCCACGGCGCCCGACAAGTCGGCGCGCATCGGCGCCGTGATGAGGCGGAAGTCGTCCGTGCGGGCGATGCCGTTTTCGACGAGCGCCGTGCCCGTCGCGCTCTTGAACGGCAGCCCTTCGCCGATGACATCGCGAAAGTTCAGCGCAAGCACGCGCGTGATGCTTTGCAGACTCAGCACGCCGAGCAGCTTCGCGACGGCCGGGTCGACCTTCAAGATCTGGCCGTGATGCAGATCCATCGTCACGCGGCCGTTCAACGTCGGATAGTCGATCGCCGTCGGGCCGCCGCGCCAGAGAAACTTGCCGGCGAGCGAGCCCGATCCCGCCTTCACGGTGCGTGGCAGGCCGAAGCGGTCGAGCAGCGCGCCGGCATCGGCGACGTCGAGCTTGAAGTCGACGATCGTGCGGCGCGGGGTGTCGACGTCGACCTCGGCACCGAGCCTGCGCGAGGTCCGCCAATTGGCCGTTGCGGCAAGGTGTGCGGCCGGATTCGAGACGTCGAGTTGGTCGACTTGCCAGACGGGTACGCCGTCTTCGTCGAGATTGCGTGCGTTGACGGCGAGTCGGCCGATGTCGTACTCGCGGATCTTCAGATCGTCGACGACCAGATCGATGGCAGGCATGTGCTCTTTTTCGCTCGGCGTGAGCTGTCCGAGCAGATCTCGTCCGACAGCGGCAGGAATCGCCACCTTCGACAGCCGGGCGCGAAGCCGTCCGCCGGGCGCGTCAACGTCGCCGGGCTGCCACGATACCTTGCCGGCGACTTCGTCGGAGGCCAGATCGGCCTGCCAACTCGCGCCTTCGTGATTGGCATCGATGACGACGTTCGACCATTCGCGGCTCGTCAGTTTGAGCGACTTGACGCGCGCCGCGATGCGGCTCGGCATGAACTGCGATGCGCGAAACGGCGAATCGGTGGACGGTTGCTGCGGCGCCGGTTTGCGGTCGGTACGCAGTTCATTGACGAACGTGTGCCAAGCGTCTGCGTCGAGCGAGTCGGCCGCCAGCGTGGCGCTGACGCCGTGCGACGGGAGGACCGCCGGCTGGTTCAGGCCGATCGCGCCTTGCAGCACCGCGACGCCGTGGCCACTGCCGGCTGCGCCCGCGCGTTCCAGACGTTCGACGCGCTCGACGACGTAGGCCGCTTCGACCGGCCCAAGGCGCAGATCGGCGCGCGCGCGCGCGCCGGTACCGGTACCGGTACCGGTGCTTTCGCTCGTCGTCGCCGCATCGCCGCCTTCACCGATTCGCAGCGGTCTTACTTCGAACGAAAACGGCATGGGCGTGCCGAGCGGTTTGCCGAGCGGGGCCGGCAGATCGAGCGCGAGGCCGGTCAAGTCCGAACTGGCCGAGACGGTCGGCAGCGTGCCCTTGGCGCCGCGCACGCTGACGGAATAGGGCGCGGTGCCGAATAGATGGCTGAGCACGGTCGCGGCGGGGCCGTCTACGTCGAGTTCGCGTGCGCTGTCGGCGGCGATGCGGCCGGTCACGTCGAATGCGTAGTTGCCGTTCTCCTGCAGCGCGCCCTGTGCGCGCACGTCGCCGCCGAGCCAGCGGCCCGTCACACGTTCGAGCGCAAACGTCTGCTTCGTAAAGCGAACCCGGCCGGCAAGCGCTTCGAGCGGCGGAAGTTGGGGGGCGGACAACGTGTCGCCTTCGAGGCCGACCGTGCCCGTCACGCCGACTTGCGGCTCGTGCGTGCGCGGCACGGTCAGCGTCAGCGCGAGCGTGGCGGGACCGCTTGCACGCACCTTGTCTCCGACATGCCCGCTCATGCCGGCCAGCGCGCTGCGGCTGACGTAGTCGAGCAGATCCGCGAGCGGGCCGCGCGCGTCGCCGTCGACGACGAGATCGGAGCCGTGGTTGCCCAGATCGTCGATGTGTCCCGCGACGCGCGTAATCGCTACGCGCTTGTAATGCGCGCGGGCGATGTCAAAGCGCAGCAGGTTCTCCTTCAGCGTGAACACACCGTCGATCCCCTCGATGGCGGGCCAGACGTCGGGGGTGCCGTTCTTGAGTGTCTTCGCAGGGTAGGGCGACGGATCGAACGTGCCACCCGCGAACGGCGCGACGATGCGGAAGATGCCCGCCTTCGGCTCGCGCGAGTAGGGGAACTGGTCGAGGCCGCCATGCACCTCGATCGTCGCGTCGCGCGCGATCCCGCTTTGCAGGCCATGACCTAGATAGTGGCGCAGATGCTCGCCGATGCTCGTCGGCAGATAGCGGGCAAGCGCCGGCAGCTTCGCGCGATCGATCGTCGCTTTGAGGTCGAGTGCGCCGCGCCCATGGCCGGGATTCGTGTAGGTCGCGGCGACGCTGCCGGCCGTATCGGCGTTCTCGACGCTGAGCTCGGGCACCGTGAGCGAGAAGGCCTTATGCGCATCGCCCGGTGCGCGTGTGGAGCTAACCGTCCAGTTCCCGCGCGCGCGCAGCCGGTCGAAGCTGAGCCGCGGATCGTCGAATTCGCCGGGAATCGTAACGGCGGCATTGACGGTATCGACCGTGAGGGTGCCGTGCGTCTCGTCCGCGTCGACGCTGCCCCATAGATTCTCGAAGCCAGGCAGGCCGGCATGCGGGTGGCCGGCCGGCGAGAGCCCTGGCGGCGGCTCTTGCGCGGCGAGACTGATGCCTTGAAGGTCGCCCTTGAAACGATAGCGGATGATCGGGGCGGTGCCGCTGACGCGCTCCTCGCTTGCCGCAAGCGCGTTTTCGGGGCGGCCGCGCTCGAACTCTATCGTGTAATTGGCGACCATGCCGCGCGGATCGAAGCGCACGAGCTCGTCGAGAAAGCGGCGAGGCACCGGCAGTGCGCGGCTAAATTGCGCGAGGATGCCTAAATCGACGCGGTCGCCCGTCACGCTCATCAACTGACCGTGATCGAGCGTCGGGACGCGGTAGCGGCCCGTCAGCGTCGAGAGCGTCAGCGTGCGCGAGACGGGTGTGCCGTCGGCTAGCGGCGGCTGGCCGAGTTCAGCGCGCAAATCGGTGAGCCGCAGCCGGTAATCGCGCTGCGGATCGACTTCGAGTTCCCAGCCGAAGCGAGCGACCGGCATGTCGAGTTCCGGCTGCGCCGGGCGTACGCGCAACGCGATGTCCGCGCCTTGCAGCTTGCCGTGCGCCGAGCGGATATGCCCGTCGCTAAAGCGGGCCCAGATCGCACTGTCGACGCGGCCCGCATAGGTGGTCAAGGGCAGCTTCACATATTGCGCGAGCCTCGGCAGATCGACCGGGCCCGTCGATAGGTACGCTTGGCCCGTCCAATTCTGCGGCTTGCCGACAGCCATCAGCGGCGTATGGCGAAAACGCGCGCGAAAGTCGAGCGGGCCCTTGAGCAACGTGTCGTCGGCAGGTGCTTGCAGCGCAACGCGATGGACGAAGCCGTCGCTTAGGATGGCGATGCGCACATCGTGCAGCGCGAGCTCGGGCGCACCGCGCTGCGCGTCGCGCCAGCGCAGGGTGCCGCCGCGAACGACAATCGCCCGTTGCGTAAGCAGCCAAGTGGAGAACGTGTCGTTGCCCGTATGGGTCGTCGGCACTTGCACGCCCGCGATCCATAGCGTGCCGTCGGGCTCGCGCGCTGCCAGCACATCCGGCTGCTCGACGACGAGACTCGCCAGCGCCGGTTTGCCGCGCAGCAGCGAGGCCCACGACAGCGTGGCGGTTGCATGCGGGACCGACAGCGCACGATCGCCATGCGAATCGCGGATCACGAGGCCCGTGACGTCGACCCCGGGCTCAAGCCCCGACCAGTAGGGGGCGAGCTTGCCGATCTGGACGTCAGCGTGCAGCCGCTTGGCGACGAGCGCCTCGATACGCGGGCGAAAATCGTCGATGTGGGGCAGCACGACGTAGCGCAGCGCGACGAACAGCGCGGCAACGGTGAAGTAAACCAGAAAAGCGGCGGCGAGCGCGAAACCGAGCATGCGTCGCAGCCGCCGATGTTCGTGACGCGCGTGTCCGGCAACGGCGGCTTCGGCGGATTCCTTGCTTTCGGACATGCTGCGGCGAATCGGGGATGTGGTAGTTTGGCGTCTCGGACGACGAAATGTATCACAGCGGTATCACAGCGGCCGCTCACCTCCGCTCGCAAGCGCCTGCTGCTCGGGGCGCCTACGCCGCGCGCCGCACCTTGCTGCAGTGAGCGTCGGATGGCAGTGCTGCATCGCGGCAGGCGTTGCGCCAGCTTCACCGCCACGTGCTTTCGTTAGCCGTCGCAATGAACGAGCCACGCCCACCGATTACTCATGACTGCTGCTCAACTGCCGAGTTCCGCCTATTCCTCTTACTACGCGCGCGCGATCGCCGCGCGTCCCGAACTGTCGGAGCGCATCGCCGCGTGGGCCGAAGCGCCCATTACGCGCGAGCGTATCGATGCGCGGCTGAACGCGCTCATTGCCGAATACGGTGAAGCGCACGGCGTCGAGCCCATCGCCCCGATCGGCGAGGATGCGCTGCGCTGCGCGTTGCGCCGCTTGCGCACGGAAGTGTTCTGCGCGGTGATGGAGCGCGACCTGGGCGCCAAGGCCGCTGTCGCCGAAGTGACCGGTACGATGACCGCTTTGGCCGAAGCGGCCATTCAGCGTGCGCTCGACGTCCTGTCCGCCGATTTGGAGGCGCTTTACGGCGAGCCGCGTGCGGCCGACGGCAATCGGCTCACGCTTGGCGTCGTCGGCATGGGCAAGCTGGGCGGCCACGAGTTGAACGTGTCGTCCGATATCGACCTCATCTTCGTCTATGAAGACGACGGCGAAACCGCGGGCGGCAGCCGCGCCGCCATTTCGACGCAAGAGTTCTTCACCCGGCTCGGGCGGCGCCTAATCGGCGCGCTCGCCGAGCAGACGGCGGACGGATACGTTTTTCGCGTGGATATGCGGCTGCGCCCGAACGGCGACTCAGGCCCGCTCGTTTGCAGCCTCGGTATGCTCGAGGAGTACTTCTACGTTCAAGGCCGAGAATGGGAAAGGTATGCCTGGATCAAGGGCCGGCTCGTTTCCGAGCATGAGAGCGACGCGGCGAAACGCCTAGCTGGGCAGCTCGACGCGCTCGTCAAACCGTTCGTCTACAGACGCTATCTGGATTTCGGCGCGATCGGCGCGATTCGTTCGCTGCACGCCCAGATTCGCGAGGAAGCGCAACGTCGCGCCACGATGCGGCCTGACAAAGCGGACGATATCAAGCTCGGGCGTGGCGGGATCCGCGAAATAGAATTCAGCGCGCAGGTCTTCCAATTGATCCGGGGCGGCCAGGATTCGGGCTTTCGCATCCGGCCCACGCTGGCCGTGCTCCGTCATGCCGCGGCGCGCGGCTTGATCGCGCCGTCCGTGTGCGCCGATCTGTCGAACGCCTACCGTTTTCTGCGGGAACTCGAGCATCGTCTGCAGTATCGCAACGACGCGCAGACGCATGCGCTACCCGTCGATGCCGACGAGCGGGCCAAGCTGGCGGCCTCGCTAGGCTTCGCCGATTATGCGGCGCTCGCTGCCGTGCTCGAGGAGCACCGCCAGCGCGTCGAGATGCAGTTCGACCGGATCTTCGCCGACAAAGCGAGCGTGTCGGCATCCGGTGCGCAGAGCGCCGGGGGGACGAAGGCGTTGCGGGCCGGCGAGATCTGGAGCCGCGCGCTCGAAGATGAAGCGGGAGACGAGCAGGCGATCGCGCGTCTGAAAGCCGCCGGCTTCGACGATGCCAACGAAATTTATGCGCGCCTGAGCGCGGTAAGGCGCTCGGCGCGCTACCAGGGCCTGCCCGAGCGCAATCGCGAACGCTTCGACAAGATTGCCGCGCGCGCGCTCGACGCGGCCGCGGCGATGGAGCCGCCCGACAAGCGCGCCTCGACGCTCGCGCGCATGATCGATTTGCTCGAAGCGGTAAGCCGCCGCGGTGCGTATTTGGCGCTACTGAACGAATATCCGGCCGCGCTCGAGCGGGTGATGGCCGTGCTCGCCGGGTCGCGTTGGGCTGCCGGCTATCTGATCCGGCACCCGCAGTTGCTCGACGAATTGCTCGACGACGAATCGATCGGCAGCCCGTTCGACTGGCCTGTATTCAAGACATCGCTGCGCGCCCGCCTGGCTGCGGCGGACGGCGTCGAGCAGCAGATGGACCTGCTGCGTCACGCGCATCAGGCGGAAGTCTTTCGCATTTTGCTGATCGACTTGGCGGGCCGATTGACGGTCGAGCAGGTTAGCGACCGCCTGTCCGAGCTTGCCGATTCCGTGCTTGACGTGACGATCGAGACGGTCTGGCAACAACTGCCGAGGCGTCACTGCGAGGTGCCGCGGTTCGCCGCCATCGCCTACGGCAAACTGGGCGGCAAGGAACTCGGCTACGCGTCGGATCTGGATGTGATCTTTCTTTACGACGACCCCGACGACTCAGCCTCGGACATTTATTCGACGTTTACGCGCCGGCTCATTACCTGGCTGACGACGGCAACCGGTGCGGGCACGCTGTTCGATATCGATCTGCGTCTGCGGCCCAACGGCGAATCGGGGCTGCTTATCACCGATCTCGGCGCGTTCAGGCGTTATCAACTGCGCGAAGGCGATGCGGCCAATACGGCCTGGGTGTGGGAGCACCAGGCGCTGACGCGTGCACGCTTTTGCGCGGGCGACGAGGAAATCGGCCGCGCGTTCGAGTCGATCCGCGAACGCGTGTTGACGATGCCGCGCGAGGCCGGACCGCTCGCGGCGGAGATCGTTGCGATGCGCGAGCGTGTGGCGACGGGCCACCCCAATCGCAGCGCGCTGTTCGACGTCAAGCACGACCGCGGAGGCATGGTCGACATCGAGTTCATCGTTCAGTATTGGGTGCTGCTGTATGCGGCGGACGATCCCGAACTGATCCGCAACACCGGCAACATCGCGCTGCTGCGCGAAGTCGCGCGCTTCGGGCTGATGAGCGCGGACGAGGCCGAGACCGTGGGCGCCGCCTATCGGACCTACCGTAAGCTGCAGCACCAACTGCGGCTCGACGGCATGGAGACGGCGCGCGTGCCGCACGAGCGCATCGAGCCGGAGCGAGAAGCCGTATCGAAGCTCTGGCAGCGCGTATTCGGCTGAGCCGGCGGGGTGTCTGCCGTGCCCTGTGCCTTGTGCCTTGATGGCCTAAGGTTTGAGCCCTGGGTGCGGTGCCGCTAAGCCGCCAACATTTCCTTAGCGTGCCGGCGCGTCGTGGCCGTGATCTCGAGCCCACCGAGCATGCGCGCGACTTCCTCGACGCGGCTCGCGCGATCGAGCGCGACAACGCTCGACAGCGTCGTGCCGCCGTCCCCGGCCGCTTTGGCGACTTGGAAGTGATGATCGCCGCGCGCCGCCACTTGCGGCAGATGCGTCACGCATAGTACTTGCCGCTCGCGTCCGAGCTGATGCAGCAAGCGTCCGACGACTTCGGCCACGCCGCCGCCGATGCCCGTGTCGACTTCGTCGAAGATCAGGGTAGGCGTGGGGCTTGCCGCGCTTGCAATGACGGAAAGCGCCAGGCTGATCCGCGCGAGCTCGCCGCCCGAGGCGACTTTGGCGAGCGGCCGGCGCGGCACGCCGGCATGGCCGGCTACGCGAAATTCGATCTGTTCGAGCCCGTGCGCGCCACCCTCGGCAAGCGCAACGAGCGCGACTTCGAAGCTGCCGCCCGCCATCGACAATTCCTGCATCCCGGTCGTGACGGCTGCCTCGAGCGCCTTCGCGGCTTTGGCGCGCGCTTTCGACAGTTGCTTAGCCTCGGCCATATACGCCTGCCGCGCCTTCTCGACGGCGGCATTGAGTGCATCGAGATCGGCTGCCGCATCGAGCGCTGCCAGTTGCGCGCGGCGAGCCTCATGCTCCTGCGGCAGCGTTTCAGGTCGCAGGCGAAACTTGCGCGCAAGCGAATGCAGTGCATCGAGGCGCTGCTCGACTTGTGCGAGGCGATCGGGATCGAGCTCGAGGCGCTGTGCGTAGTGGGTCAGCGAGTAGGCGCCTTCCCGCAATTGAATCTCGGCCGGCTCCAGTGCGGCTAGCGCGTCGCCGAGCGCAGGATCGATCTCGGCCAGATCGCGCAGCTTCGAGACGATCGAGCCTAGTTGCCCGACGATTGCGTTGTCGGCTTCGGAAAGCGCATCGAGCGAGGCGCGCACGCCTTCGATCAAGCTCGCCGAATGCGCGAGCCGCCGATGCTCGGCGCCGATTTCCTCCCATTCGCCCGGCTGCGGCGCGAGCTTGTCGAGCTCGGCCAATTGCCAGGCGAGCCGCTCGCGTTCGAGCTGCAGCTCGCGATCGCGTGTGCTCGCGAGTTCGAGCGCTTGTTGCGCATCGCGCCAGATTCGGTGCGCGCGCGCGACGCCCGCTGCGAGCGATGTGAGCCCCGCATGGGTGTCGAAAAGCGCCCGCTGCGCGTCGGGGCGCATCAACAGTTGGTGCGCATGCTGGCCGTGAATGTCGACGAGCATTTCGCCGACTTCGCGCAACTGCGCAAGCGTGGCCGGTGTGCCGTTGATAAACGCGCGCGAGCGCCCGTTTGCGTCGACGACGCGGCGCAGCAGCACGCGGCCTTCGTCGCCGGCACCGGCCTCCTCCTCGCCGCCGAGCGCGTGATCGTCGAGCCAGCGCGCCACGTCGCCGCCCGCGTGAAACTCGGCGGTCAGATCGGCGCGGGCAGCGCCGGTGCGCACGACGTCGGCGTCTGCACGCGCACCGAGCGTCAGCGCGAGCGCATCGATGAGAATCGATTTGCCCGCGCCCGTTTCGCCGGAGAACACGGTGAAGCCGCGATCGAATTCGAGATCGAGCGCGGCGACGATGACGAAGTCGCGTATCGAGAGATGGCGGAGCATGAGAGTCGTCTTAAAGGCTTTTTTGCTGGAGAGCGCAGGTAGCGAATTGTCGAAGGCTGAAGCTGAAACCGAAGATAGCGCTAGAGCGTCTTGCCATCGCCTTCCTCGTCGGACGGGTGCTCGTTCCAGTGAAGCTTTTGCCGTAGCGTCGCATAGTAGCTGTAGCCGACGGGATGCAGGAACGGCACCGTATGCCGTGAGCGTCGCACCTCGATCGTGTCGTTGAGTTCGAGCGCGGTGAACGACTGCATGTCGAAATTCACGTTGACGTCCCGTCCGCCGATGATCTGGATGCCGACGTTGCTGTCGTCGGGCAGCACGATCGGCCGGTTCGACAGCGCATGCGGTGCGATCGGCACGAGTACGAGCCCCTGCAGTTGCGGATGCAGAATCGGGCCTTGCGACGACAACGCATAGGCGGTCGAGCCCGTTGGCGTCGCGACGATGAGCCCGTCCGAGCGCTGGTTGTACATGAAGCGGCCGTCGACGGATACGCGCAGCTCGGCCATGCCCGAGAAGCCGCTGCGGTTGACGACGACATCGTTGAACGCGAGCGCGTGATAGATCGGTTCGCCCTGGCGCACGATGCGAGCCTCGAGCAGGGTACGCTCCTCCCGCTCGAAATTGCCTTCGAGCATGTGCGGCACCCGCTGGCTCATGTCGGCGACCGGAATATCCGTGATGAAGCCGAGACGGCCCAGGTTCACCCCGATGAGCGGCGTGCCGTAAGGCGCCAACTGACGGCCGATGCCAAGCATCGTGCCGTCGCCGCCGAGCACGACGGCGACATCGGCGCGGGCGCCGATCTCGGCCGGCGCGAGCGTCGGATAGGCCGTCACGCCGATCCCCTGCGCGGTATCGGTCTCGAACACGACCTCGAACCCGCGCTTTGCGATGCAAGCGGCGAGCGCGGTCAGCGGCTCGCCGATGCCTGGCGTGTTGCTGCGCCCAACGAGCGCCACAGTCTTGAATTGGCTGCCTATTTTCATGCCGGCATTACACCATAGCTGGGTGTCGAAAAGAACCGTCGTCATGGTTTGCCCGGGCACGGTCCGGCACGCGAGCGTCCTGCGGGCCCGATTTGTCGCTAGAATGGGGTGGTCCCGATAAGACGCCGGCGGCCTGGCGCGCCCGCCGCCGGTGCAGCGGTGCATGCCTGCGGCTCACGTATGAGGCCGGGCGCATGCGCAAGCTCGAGCGCTGTCATACGCTCGCGGGGGGCACGCCGTTAGGCTAAACTTTTGCGTCATGTTAGAACCCCGCGCACAAACTCTCCTCAAAACGCTGATCGAGCGCTATATCGCAGAAGGCCAGCCGGTCGGCTCGCGCACGTTGTCGCGGTACTCGGGGCTCGAACTGAGCCCCGCGACGATCCGCAACGTGATGTCGGACCTCGAGGAGATGGGGCTCGTTGCCAGCCCGCATACGTCGGCGGGCCGCATTCCTACGCCGCGCGGGTATCGGCTCTTCGTCGATACCATGCTGACGGTCGAGCCCGTCCAGGACGATGAAGCGGTCGAGCGCGTCGTGCGCAAGACGCTCAAGCCCGGCGAGCCGCAAAAGGTCGTCGCGGCCGCAGCCAGCGTGCTGTCGAATTTGTCGCAATTCGCGGGTGTCATCATGACGCCGCGCCGCAGTCACGTATTCAAGCAAATCGAGTTCATGCGCCTGTCGTCCAAGCGCATCCTGCTCATTATCATGACGCCCGAAGGCGACGTGCAGAACCGCATCATGGCGACGCAGCGCGACTATTCGCCTTCGCAGCTCATCGAGGCCTCCAATTACATCAACGCGCATTTCGCGGGGCTTTCGTTCGACGAAGTGCGCCGGCGCCTGCGCGAGGAAATCGATCAACTGCGCGGCGACATGACGACGCTCATGCACGCGGCCGTCACGGCCAGCACCGAGGAAAGCGACGACAGCGAGACCTTGCTCATTTCCGGCGAGCGTAATCTGCTCGAAGTGGCGGACTTGTCCTCCGACATGGCGCGCTTGCGTAAGCTTTTCGATGTATTCGATCAAAAAACGAGCCTCCTTCAATTGCTCGACGTGTCGAGCCACGCACAAGGCGTCCAGATTTTCATCGGCGGTGAATCGACGCTCGTGCCGATCGAGCAGATGAGCGTCGTGACGGCACCGTATGAGGTGAACGGCAAGATCGTCGGCACGCTCGGTGTAATCGGGCCAACGCGCATGGCCTACAACCGCGTGATTCCGATCGTCGACATCACCGCGCGCCTGCTTTCCACCGCGCTCAGCAGCAACGAACGATAGCCGCGCGCGGACCGGGGGCGGCGTTGCGCATTCGGCGGGACCGATTGCGCAAGGGATCCGCCTGCAGCCTGCAGCCCACAGCCCACAGCCCACAGCCCACAGCCTGCCGCTTGCCACCCGCCACGTGTGCGACGCATGCCTATCGTGCCCGCGTTAGCTTAGGTGCGCCATCTGCCGAACGGCCGAGGGCAAGCGCCTTTGGGCGCGCCGCTATAATGGTCCCCACGTGAAACCAAGCCGCGCGGCCTTCGCGTCGCGCGTCGCCTTGCCCTCGGGCGCCTTCTATCATTCATGCGTTTCGATCTCGAGTTGCCGTCGCAGCCTGCTACGTCGCATCGCGTGGCTGTACTGCTGATTAATCTCGGCACGCCCGACGCGCCGACACCGCGTGCCGTGCGTCGCTATCTCGCCCAGTTCTTGTCCGATCCGCGCGTTATCGAAATTCCGGCGCTCTTTTGGCAGCCGCTGCTGCGTGCGCTGATCCTGCCATTGCGTGGGCGCTCGTCGGCAAAAAAGTATGCATCGGTCTGGATGCCCGAAGGCTCGCCGCTGCGTGTGCATACGGAGAAGCAGGTCGAAGCGCTGCGCCAACTGCTTCATGCGAACAGCTACCCGGTGCTCGTCGATTACGCGATGCGCTATGGCACGCCCAGCATCGGCGCCATGCTGGGCCAGCTCAAGCTGGCGGGCGCCGAGCGCGTGCTGCTGATGCCGATGTATCCGCAGTATTCGTCATCCACGACGGCCACGGCCTTCGACGCCGCGTTCGCCGCGCTGGGGCGCATGCGTAATCAGCCCGAAGTGCGCACCGTACGTCATTACGCCGATCATCCCGCCTATATCGCGGCTTTGGCAGAGCAGTTGCGCCGCTACTGGGCCGCCCACGGCCGGCCCGATTTCGCGTCTGGCGATAAGCTCGTGCTGAGCTTTCACGGCGTACCGAAGCGTACGCTCGATCTTGGCGATCCGTATTACGAACAGTGCCGCACGAGCGCGACGCTGTTGATGTCGGCGCTCGGTCTCACGTCCACCGAATGCCGCGTGACGTTTCAGTCGCGCTTCGGCCGCGCCGAGTGGCTGCAGCCGTACACCGCGCCCACGTTGCGCGAACTTGGCGCGGCGGGCGTGCGCCGCGCCGATGTGTTCTGTCCCGGCTTTACGGCCGATTGCTTGGAGACGATCGAGGAGATCGGCCTCGAAGTGCGCGACGAATTCCTGCATGCCGGCGGGAAGGAGTTTCATCGCATTGCTTGCCTGAACGCCTCTCAGCCTTGGATCGCCGCGCTCGGGGAGATCGTCGCCCAGCAACTGCAAGGCTGGCCCGTGCGTGCCGGCACGCCGGTGGGTGCGTCTGTATGAACTACGCGATTTCGACTGACCCTGGTGCGCGCACGCGCATCGATAAGTGGCTCTGGGCCGCGCGTTTCTTCAAGACGCGCTCGTTAGCTGCCGACGCCGTCGAGAAAGGCCGCGTGCGCATAGGCGGCGCCGCCGTCAAGCCGGCGAAGGACGTGCGGGTCGGAGATCTCGTTGCAATCGAGATCGAGCGAGTTGTTTGGGAAGTTCGTGTGCTCGGGATTTGCGAGGTGCGCGGGCCGGCCAGTGTGGCGCAAACGCTCTATGCCGAGACGCCCGACAGCCGGGCCAAGCGCGCGGTAGAGGCCGAGCGGCGCCGCACGTATCGCGAGCCGACTGCCGAGTTGCACGGACGGCCGACCAAGCGCGACCGGCGCATCATCGACAAGCTTTCAGGTGGGGATTGAACAGCGGGTCGATGGCGGCGTGCGCGCCGCCGTATTCCGTCGTGCAGGCGGTCAGCACGCCGGACAGGCAGATGGTGGTGGTTCCCGCAATGAGTACCAGGGCGACCACCGCGATTGCAAAGGTCAGTTTCACGGTACTCCCTTACGGAGAAGGCGATACGGACGTGAACGCTTCGGACGGGCGATGCTGGAGTGTTCCATCGCCGCAGCAGGCTAAGGCGCAAAACCTGTAAGAAGAGTTTAGGGCAAACCAGGATGGTGCTCAACGCCGTTTTGGTGCGCCGCGTGGTAAGCGGTGTTACCGTTCATTTCCAGTTCGCGGAAAGGGTGCAACAGGGCGCGAGGGTCTTGAAATGCCTTCGATCGGCCCCACTTTCCCTCGCGACGTGCGGTGGTGCGGCCGAATTTCGGTAACGGGCGCCGGGCCTTTCGGCTTCCGCGGCCCGCCTCGTTAAGGGGCCGGCGAACGGGCCGGCCGCCGCTTCGATTTCACTTATTTGGACGATTTTGAGCGACATGGAACCTACGCAAGACAATCCGGCCAGCGTGCAACAACAGTCTCCCGCAGAGGTCGCCCCGCAACCGGCTGCCGAGAACGTCGCAGCGCAAACGGCTGCGGTGCAGGGCCAGCCCGGCGAGAGCGTCGCGGCAGCCGATGCTGCGGCAGCCCAGGCTGCGCTCGTCGAAGCCCAAGCGAAAATCGCGGAGCTCAACGAGAATTTCTTGCGTGCGGTAGCCGAGACGGAAAACGTGCGGCGCCGCGCCGCGGAAGACGTATCGAAGGCGCGCAAGTTCGCGATCGAGAGCTTCGCCGAGCACCTGCTACCCGTGCTCGACAGTCTGGAAGCCGCGCTGGGCGATACTTCGGGCGACCCGACGAAGCTTCGCGAGGGCGTTGAGTTGACGCTGCGTCAGCTTTCGAGCGCGATGGAAAAGGGACGCATCGCGGCCGTCAATCCGGTCGGCGAGAAATTCGATCCGCACCGCCATCAGGCGATTTCGATGGTGCCGGCCGAACAAGAGGCCAATACGGTCGTCTCCGTATTGCAAAAGGGCTACGTGATCGCCGATCGCGTGCTGCGCCCCGCACTCGTCACCGTCGCGCAGCCGAAGTAAGCGGACGCCGCATCCGCCCGAAGGTGCACCTATGAGCGAGCACGACGTCGACGCCACCGCATTTTCGGTGTTCGACATGCAGGAAGTCACCGCGGACACGATCGACGAGGGGCTCGCTTCGGCCGGCGATGCGCTGGCCGTGGTCTTCTTTTGGGGTGTGGATTGCTTTAACTGCGAGATCGCGAAGAAGGCGATGCTGGCGCAGCCCGAGGCGATTCGCTCGCTCGGACTCGCGTGGTTCCACGCGAATGTCTACGAGCACCCCGAGCTCGGGCGCCGCTTCGTGCTGCACGGCGTGCCCACGTGGTTCTTCTTTTACCGGGGTGAGCGGCTCGGGCGCGCGACCGGCTGGCACGGCCTCGCGCAGTTCAGCGCAGCCGTGGATGCGGCGCGGGCGAAGATTATCGAAAAAAACCAATGACCGCGTCGTGGCCAGGGTCTTGAAAACGGTGCGGCGATACACATCTTGGGTGCAGGTTTGAATTGAGCGGGCGGTCGCAGGAACGAAGCGCCGTCTCGTCGAAGCGATCGGAAGATCTAGGAGATTAGGAAAAATGGGCAAGATTATCGGTATCGACCTCGGCACCACGAACTCGTGTGTGGCGCTGATGGAAGGCAACCAGGTGAAGGTGATCGAGAATTCGGAGGGAGCCCGCACGACTCCGTCGGTCATCGCCTACATGGACGACAACGAAATTCTCGTCGGCGCGCCGGCCAAGCGTCAGTCCGTGACGAACCCCAGGCACACGCTGTTCGCGGTCAAGCGGTTGATCGGTCGCCGCTTTGAAGAAAAGGAAGTGCAAAAGGACATCGGCTTGATGCCCTACAAGATCGTCAAGGCCGAAAACGGCGACGCCTGGGTCGAGGCTCACGGTCAGAAGCTCGCTCCGCCGCAAATTTCCGCGGAAGTGCTGCGCAAGATGAAGAAAACGGCCGAGGACTACCTTGGCGAGCCGGTCACGGAAGCCGTGATCACGGTGCCGGCCTATTTCAACGACAGCCAGCGTCAGGCGACTAAAGACGCGGGCCGCATCGCCGGCCTCGAAGTCAAGCGGATCATCAACGAGCCGACGGCGGCCGCGCTCGCGTTCGGTCTCGACAAGGCTGAAAAGGGCGACCGCAAGATCGCCGTGTATGACCTTGGCGGCGGTACGTTCGACATCTCGATCATCGAGATTGCCGATGTGGACGGCGAAATGCAGTTCGAAGTGCTCTCGACGAACGGCGACACGTTCCTTGGCGGCGAAGACTTCGACCAGCGCATCATCGATTACATCATCGGCGAGTTCAAGAAGGAGCAGGGCGTCGACCTGTCGAAGGACGTGCTCGCGCTGCAGCGCCTGAAGGAAGCCGCCGAAAAGGCGAAGATCGAGCTCTCGTCCGGGCAGCAGACGGAAATCAACCTGCCGTACATCACGGCCGACGCGTCGGGTCCGAAGCACTTGAACCTGAAGATCACGCGTGCAAAGCTAGAAGCGCTCGTCGAGGATCTGATCGCCCGCACGGTCGAGCCGTGCCGCATCGCGATCAAGGATGCCGGCGTGAAGGTTAGCGATATCGACGACGTCATTCTCGTCGGCGGCATGACGCGCATGCCGAAGGTGCAGGATACGGTCAAGGAGTTCTTCGGCAAGGAGCCGCGCCGCGACGTGAACCCTGACGAAGCCGTGGCCGTGGGTGCCGCGATTCAAGGGCAGGTGCTATCGGGCGACCGCACGGACGTGCTGTTGCTCGACGTGACGCCGCTCTCGCTCGGCATCGAGACGCTCGGCGGCGTGATGACGAAGATGATCAACAAGAACACGACGATCCCGACGAAGCACGCGCAGGTGTATTCGACGGCCGACGATAGCCAATCGGCCGTGACGATCAAAGTGTTCCAAGGCGAGCGCGAAATGGCCGCGGGCAACAAGCTGCTCGGCGAATTCAATCTCGAGGGCATTCCGCCCGCACCGCGCGGTGTGCCGCAAATCGAAGTGACATTCGACATCGACGCGAACGGCATCTTGCACGTCGGCGCGAAGGACAAGGCGACGGGCAAGGAAAACAAGATCACCATCAAGGCGAATTCGGGCTTGTCCGAAGCCGAGATCGAGAAGATGGTGAAGGATGCCGAGGCGAATGCCGAGGAAGATCACCGCCTGCGCGAGCTGGCCGATGCACGCAATCAAGGCGACGCACTGGTGCACAGCACGAAGAAGGCGCTGACCGAATACGGCGACAAGGTCGACGCCTCCGAGAAGGAGAAGATCGAATCGGCGCTCAAGGAGCTCGAAGAGGCGCTCAAGAACAACTCGTCCGATAAGGCAACGATCGAAGCGAAGATCGAAGCGGTTGCCACGTCGTCGCAGAAGCTCGGCGAGAAGATGTACGCGGACATGCAGGCACAAGGTGCTGCGGGCGCGGCAGCAGCCGGCGGTGCGTCGGCGGGTGCCGGTGCGAGCGCGGGCCAAGGCTCGGGCGCGAGCTCGGGCAAGCCGGAAGACGATGTCGTCGATGCCGAGTTCAAGGAAGTGAAGAAGGACTGACCCACGGCTGCCGTATCGAGCCGTGAGGCGGCCGGCGCTTCTCCCGTCGATCGAGAGAAGCGGCCGGCCGAACCAACGCCTGGCGGGCCTTCGGGTTCTCCGGGCACATTTGCTTTATGGAGGGCAGGGCGTTTTGGCCGATTGGTGCGGCCTAGCGGTGCCTGCCTAACGAGTCGCAAGACTCAACAGTATGCGAAAGGAGCGGTCGCGCCCCAAAGCGCGAACCGGCGGTGAACCGATGGCGAAACGGGATTACTACGAGGTTCTGGGCGTTGCGAAGAACGCGAGCGACGACGAGATCAAGAAGGCGTATCGCAAGCTCGCGATGAAGTACCACCCCGACCGCAATCCGGACAACAAGAACTCCGAAGATCATTTCAAAGAGGCGAAGGAAGCCTATGAGATGCTCTCGGATACGCAGAAGCGCGCGGCGTATGACCAGTACGGGCACGCGGGCGTCGATGCGAACATGGGCGGCGCGGGCGCGCAGGGCTTCGGCGGTTTTGCCGATGCGTTCGGCGACATCTTCGGCGATATTTTCGGTCAGGCGGCCGGCGGCGCGGCGGGCCGGGGCCGTGCGGGCCCGCAAGTCTATCGCGGCGCCGATCTGCGCTACAGCATGGAGATCACGCTCGAGCAAGCGGCCCATGGCTGCGAGACGCAGATTCGCGTGCCGACCTGGGTGTCGTGCGAGGTATGCCGCGGCTCCGGCGCCAAGCCGGGGACGAAGCCCGAAACATGCCCGACCTGCAACGGCGCGGGCGCGGTGCGCATGTCGCAGGGCTTTTTCAGCATCCAACAAACTTGTCCGAAGTGTCATGGCACGGGTACCTACATTCCCGATCCCTGCCTGAACTGCCATGGCGCGGGCAAGGTGAAGGAAACGAAGACGTTAGAGGTCAAGATCCCGGCCGGCATCGACGACGGGATGCGCATTCGCTCGTCGGGCAACGGAGAGCCGGGCATGAACGGCGGGCCGCCGGGCGATCTCTACGTCGAGATCCACATCAAGCCGCATACCGTGTTCGAGCGCGACGGGGACGATCTGCATTGCCAAATGCCGATTCCGTTTACGACGGCGGCGCTCGGCGGAGAAATCGAAGTGCCGACGCTCGCGGGTCGCGCAACCTTCCCGGTGCCCGAGGGCACTCAGTCGGGCAAGACGTTCCGGCTGCGCGGCAAGGGGATCAAGGGGCTGCGCTCGAGCGTGCCCGGCGATCTGTATGTGCATGTGCAAGTGGAAACGCCGGTCAAGCTGACCGACCCGCAGCGCGACCTGCTCAAGCAGTTCGAGAAGTCGCTCATCGAAGGCGGCCCGCGTCACAGCCCGCAGAGCAAAAGCTGGTTCGACCGTGTGAAGAGCTTTTTCGATTGATCGACGCACGGAGCGGCTAACCGGCGCCGAACGCGCAAGCGTGATGCGCCGCGCGCAGCGCCGACGGAAGATGCGATGAAGTCTGAACAATGCGGCGCGGCGTTCGCGCTGCTCGACGATTGCGACGCGAGCGCCGCAGCCCCCACGAGCCGCCTCTATACGGGTTTTGTGCGTGAGCACGCCTGCACGGATATTTCCGCGCTCGATGCCGTTTGTGCCGCAGCCGAGCACGATATCAGCGGCGGCTTGCATGCAGTCGTGCTCGGCGATTACGAGTTCGGCCGCGATCTGGCGTTCGGCAAGCGCTCTGTCTTTTCCTCTTCGATATCCGCGCAGCCTGGCGATGCCTCGCTGCGCTTTTTGTTGTTCGAGCGGTGCGAAAAGCGCTCGTGTGCCGACGTCGACGCGTGGCTGGCCGAACTCGACGGCGACGGCAAGGCCCTGCCGCAGCCGTCTGTTGCAGGTGCGGCCAACGTCGTCGAAAGCGTGACACCGGAAGCGTTTACCGCCGCAATCGCGGCTGTGCATGACGCTTTGCGTGCCGGCGACTCTTACCAGATCAACTACACCTATCGCCTCGCGTTCGACGCGTTCGGCTCTCCGGTCGGGCTCTATCGGCGCTTGCGTGCGAGGCAGCCGGTGCGTTACGGCGCGCTGATCGCGTTGCCCGACGCGCGATGGGTGCTTTCGTGCTCCCCGGAACTCTTCGTCGAAAAGACCGGCGAGCGGCTGCGCACGCGTCCGATGAAGGGGACGGCTGCACGGGGCGCATCGCCCGACGACGATGCGCGCGCCGCGATCTTCCTGCGCAATGACCCGAAGAACCGCGCCGAAAATCTGATGATCGTGGACCTGCTGCGCAACGATCTGTCGCGCGTGGCGAAGACGGGCTCCGTGTGCGTGCCGGCGCTGTTTTCCGTGGAGCCTTACCCGTCGATTTGGGCGATGACGTCGACGATCGAGGCCGATTTGCGCGAGCGCACGTCGTTCGCCGACATCCTGCGCGCGCTCTTTCCCTGCGGATCGATCACGGGGGCGCCCAAGCATCGGACGATGCAGCTCATCGACGAAATCGAGACGACGCCGCGAGGGCTCTACACGGGGGCGATCGGCTGGGTCGATGCGGTGCCCGCGGCACTGCCGGGCGGCGAGATGCTTTGCGGCGACTTCTGCCTATCCGTGGCGATCCGTACGCTTACGCTAGGCGCACCTACTGGCGGCGAGGCCGGCGGTACGCGGCATGGAACGATGGGCGTGGGAGGCGGCATCGTGCTCGACAGCGTGGCGGCCGACGAGTACGCGGAGTGCCGGCTCAAAGCGAAGTTCTTGACCGGCGCCGACCCCGGCTTTCAGTTGTTCGAGACGATGTATGCGACGCGCGAGGACGGCGTGCGCTATCTCGACCGGCATCTCGCACGCCTTGCCCAAAGCGTCGCGGAACTCGATTTCTGCTTCGACGCAGAGGCGTTGCGCGAACGGCTCGCCGCGCATTGCGGGCAGTTGCCGGCAGGCGTCGCGCATCGAGTCAAGTTGGCGTTGAGCAAGAGCGGGCAAGCGGAGATCACAGGCGGCGTGCTCGGTCCGGTCGCACGTCTTGCCGATGGCGTGCCGTCGTCGGAGCCCGGGGCGCTTGCTCCCGTCGGCGTGCTCCTTGCTGACGAGTATGGTTTCGCGCCGACGCGCTCCCAGGATTTTCTGCTGCGGCACAAAAGCACGTCGCGTGCCGAATACGATCGCGCGTGGCGGCTGGCCGAAGCCAAGGGCGGCTTCGACATGCTGTTTTTTAACGAGCGAGGGGAGTTGACCGAAGGCGGACGCTCGAACGTCTTCGTAAAACTCGATAGCGAGTGGTTCACGCCGCCGCTATCGGCCGGGCTGCTGCCGGGCGTGATGCGGCAGGTGCTGCTGGAAGATCCGGCGATGCGGGCACAGGAACGGACGTTGACGCGCGCCGACGTACTGCGCGCCGAATCGCTCATCGTCTGCAATGCGCTGCGCGGCGCACTGCCGGCGCGTGTTCTGCCGAGCGCTTAAGCGCTGGCACCGCGCGACAGTTCAATCACTGTTTGCCTGGGAGCGCCGCTGCAACGCTCGATAGCTGCTCCGCAGCGCGTTTGTGTGCTCGGCTTACATGGCAGCAGCAGACCCAGCCGCGGCGGGCGATCGTTCGGCACCCGTCTAGAAAACGTGCTCGGGCCCGGGGAACGAGCCGTTTTTCACCGCTTTGACGTAAGCCTCGACGGCCGCGCCGATACTGGGAGCGCCGGCCATGAAGTCTTTCACAAAGCGGGCCGGCTTCCCGGGGAAAATGCCGAGCATGTCGTGCAGCACGAGCACCTGCCCCGAACAATCGACGCCGGCGCCGATGCCGATCGTAGGAATCGCGACCGCGTTCGTGACCTTCGACGCGACCGCCGGCGGCACGGCTTCGAGCAGGAGCAACTGGGCCCCGGCTTCTTGCATCGCGTGCGCGTCGCGCAATAGTTGATTGGCGCCTTCCTCGGTTTTTCCTTGCACCTTGAAGCCGCCGAACGCGTGCACCGACTGCGGCGTGAGGCCAACATGCGCGCAAACGGGCACCGAGCGTTCGATGAGAAAGCGCACCGTGTCGGCGAGCCATTCGCCGCCTTCGAGCTTGACCATCTGGGCGCCGGCTCGCATGAGTTCGACGGCGCTTGCAAACGCATCGGTTGGCGTGCCGTAGGTGCCGAACGGCAGGTCGGCGGCGATGAGCGCGCGCGGCTGTGCGCGTGCGACGCAGGCGGTGTGATAGGCGATGTCGGCAAGCGAGACAGGCAGCGTCGTGCTATGGCCTTGCAAGACGTTCCCGAGCGAGTCGCCGATCAACAGCACATCGACACCGCAGCGGTCCAGCAGCGACGCGAAGCTGGCATCGTAGCAGGTCAGCATCGCGATTTTCTCGCCGGCTTCCCGCATTGCTTGCAGCTTCGGCACGGTGATCTTCGGCCGATTGGATTCCTGCAAATAAGTCATCGGAGCTCTCGTGTTCGGAAAGGAAAAGTCGGCGCGAGCGTGCGGCGGGCCCGGATGTTAGCCGGCTTTGACGAAGCTCGCCTTACGCCCGCGCATCGTCTCGATCTGCTCGACCAGCAGCGCGAAGTCCGCATCCGATTCGAGCAGATTCAGGTGTTCGGTATTGACGGTCAGCACGGGACTGTCGTCGTAGTGGTAGAAGAATTGATCGTATGCGTCGCCAAGCTGCCGCAGATACGCTTCGGAGATCGTGCGCTCGTCGGGCCGCGCGCGTTTTTCGACGCGAGAGTGCAGGGTCGGTGCGCTCGCCTGCAAATGGACGACGAGATCGGGGACGGGCGCGCAAGCCATATCGATGCGCTCGGTCAGCGCCTGATAAAGACGCCACTCGTCATCGAGCAGCGTCAAGCGAGCGAAGATCGGACTCTTGCGAGCAATAAAATCGGTGATGACTGCCGTACCCTGCGCGAGCCATTCCGCCGTTTCGCGGCCTTCTTCCGCCCGCTGCAGCGCAAATTGCAATTCGGTCGCCAGCGCGTAGCGCGCCATGTCGCCGTAAAAGCGCCCGAGAAAAGGATTGGCTTCGGGCCGCTCGAGCAGCGTGCGCATCGGCCAGCGTTCGGCGAGCCGTTGCGCGAGCGACGTTTTGCCCGCGCCGATCGGTCCTTCGATCGCGATATAGCGATGCGGGGCGCGCCGGTCGGGCGCTACCACCGTAACGGGCGGGATATTCATCGACATCCTGTCTTGCCGGCGTTCATCGCCGGGTGCGTTTCGGAGGCTGTTCCCCGAGCCGTTTCGTCGCCATTGTCCGCGCGCCGCGGTGCCGCCTGCTCCAGCATATCGGCCATCGCGCAGCGGCAGGTCTTCACCTTCTCGATGCGCTGATGCGCGACCGCGGGCAGCAGTGCATCGGCCCGGCCATAGCCCGGGATCGAGACGTCGGGGTCGATTTCGATGAGCGGGACGAGCACGAAGGCGCGCTCGAACGCGCGCGGATGCGGGACGATGAGATCGGGCTCGTCGATGCGGGTATCGCCGAACAGGACGATATCGATATCGAGCGTGCGTGGTGCATTGCGGGAGGGGCGCTCGCGGCCGAAGTGATGTTCGATCCGATGGCAGAGCGCGAGGAGGGCGTACGCGCTCAGCGCAGTCTCGAGCTTGACGACTAGGTTGTAGTAATCGTCTCCGCTCGCATCGATCGGCGCGGTGCGGTACAGGCTCGACTTCGCGAGCACCGCGATGGTGTGCTGCTGGGCGAGGCAGACGACAGCATCCTTCAGGGATTGGCGAGCATCCCCGAGGTTCGCGCCTAGACCGAGATAAGCAACCGTCATGGCATGGCTTCCTACGACTTCACCACTAGCATTGCGCGGCACGCCGCCGCCGTTTCAGTCCTCTTCGGCGCGCTGCGCGGGCTCCGCCTGCGCACCGGCCGATTGTTCGTCACCGCCGCTGCGGCTGCGGCCGCTGCGGCGCCGCCGCTTGCGCGGGGCGCGCTCACGCCCGCCTTGCGACAGGAGGGCTTCGCGCTCGGCCGCGCCGCCTTCGAGGAAGGCCGTCCACCATGCACCGATCGCGGGATCGAGCTCCCCCGATTCGCACCGTAATAGGAGGAAATCATAACCCGCTCTAAATCTTTGGTGTTCGACGAGCTTGAGCGCGCTGCGGCCCGAACGTTTTTCGAGGCGGGCCTGCAAGCCCCAGATCTCGCGCATATCGGCTGAAAAACGCTTATGGATGGCGAGCTTTTCGGTTTGCATGTCGAGCACGTCGTCCATCGCGCGATGGAGCGCGGGCACGGGATATTCGCCGTTCGCCTCGTACTGCTGCGCGCGCTGCTGCACGTCGTGCCAGAGCAGTGTCGCGAACAGGAACCCAGGAGAGATGGACTTGCCGGCCCTCACGCGCGCATCGGTGCTGTTCAGCGCGAGCGTAACGAACGACTCGCCATGCGGCTGTTCCAGTACGACGTCGAGCAGCGGCAGCAGGCCGTGATGCAGGCCTTCGTTGCGAAGCCGCGTCAGGCAGGCAAGCGCGTGACCCGATAGCAGCAGCTTGAGCATTTCGTCGAACAGACGCGCGGCCGGCACGTTATGGATCAGATCGGCGAGCGGCTTGATCGGCGCGCGCGTGGTGTCCTCGATCTCGAAGCCGAGCTTGGCCGCGAAACGCACGACGCGCAGCATCCGAACGGGATCCTCGCGATAGCGCGTGGCGGGATCGCCGATCATGCGCAACAGGCGCGCGCGGACATCGGCCATGCCATTGTGGTAATCGAGCACCGTCTGCGTAGCCGGGTCGTAGTACATGGCGTTGATCGTGAAGTCGCGTCGCGTCGCGTCTTCATGCTGTTCGCCCCAGACGTTGTCGCGCAACACGCGCCCGCTCGCATCGATCGCATGCGCGCCGTAGGACGCTCCCTTGGGCGAACCGCGGCGATCGAGCGCTTCCCGGCGCACGCGCTTGGCAGGTGCGGCGGGTGCGTCCTCGTCCGCGTCCGCGTCTTCCGGGGGCCTTTCCTTTGGAGCGCTCTCCAACGGGGCTTCCAACGGGGCTTCCCTCGGGGCATCCACCAGCGCGCGAAACGTCGACACTTCGATGATCTCTTGCCCGAACTGCACGTGCACGATTTGAAAGCGTCGTCCGATCAGCCGCGCGCGGCGGAACAGGCGTTGCACTTGCTCGGGTGTGGCATCGGTCGCGACGTCGAAATCCTTCGGCGCGATACCTAGCAGTAAATCGCGCACGGCACCCCCGACGATGAACGCGCGGTAACCGGCCTGCTGCAGGGTCTCGGTGACGCGCACGGCGTTGCGCGAGATCAGCGTGGGATCGATTCCGTGGATGTCGGACGACAGGATGACAGGAACGTTGGGCTCCGGTGGGCTCGCGCGCTGATCCGCACGCGGTTTTTTGCGACGCGGTTTGGCCGTCGCTTCGTCAGCGGTGGCCTTGGCCGCGGCGGCCTCTTCGGGGAGGGAGTCTTCTTGGGCGGCCGTATCCGTATCTTGGCCGAACAGCTTGCGGATGAGTTTCTTGATCACGACGGTTTGAAAAGATCGAGGATGCGCCAGCCCTTCGCTTGCGCATGTGCGCGCAGGGTGGCGTCGGGATTGGTCGCAATCGGATCCGTAACGCATTCGAGCAACGGGATGTCGTTGTGCGAATCGCTATAGAAGTAGCTGTGCCCGAAATCGGCCCACGTTTTACCGAGCGAGGCGAGCCACGACTCGACCCGCACGATCTTGCCTTCGCGATAGCTGGGTGTGCCGGTGCCGCGACCCGTGAACGGCGAGTGCGGCTGGCCGTCTACGGTCTGCACTTCGCACGCGATCAGCATGTCGACGCCGAACGCATCGGCAATCGGACGCGTGATGAACTCGTTCGTCGCCGTGACGATGCAGCACAGATCGCCGTTGTCCTGATGCTCGCGCACGAGCTCGAGCGCAGCCGGCACAAGCGCGGGGCGGATGACTTCGTGCATGAATTGCGCGTGCCATGCGGCGAGCTCTGCGCGCGAGCGATGGGCCAGCGGCGCGAGGATCGTCTCGAGATAAGCGTGAATGTCGAGTTCGCCGCGCTTGTAATCGGCGTAGTAGCGATCGATGTCACGCAGGTAGGTTTCGGCATCGACGATGCCGAGCTTCACGATGAAGCGGCCCCATTCGTGGTCGCTGTCGGTCGGGATGAGCGTGTGGTCGAGGTCGAAGAGTGCGAGATTCGTCATGAGGGCGCATTTTACTTGAAGCGGCTCGCCGTAGCCGGAGAGCCTTCGGAGGCGGCATCGGCGGACGGCAAAGCGAGCATCGTGCGCAGCAGCGGCAACGTGATCGCGCGCTTTTGTTCGAGGGAGAAACGATCGAGCGCATCGAGCAGCGCCATGAGGCTCGGCATGTCGCGCCGAAAGTGCGTGAGCAGATAGGCGGGCACGTCGTCGGCGAGCGCAATGCCGCGCTCCTTCGCCGCGTGCTTGAGCACGGCGCTCTTATGCTCGTCGGGCAGCGGGGCGAGGTGGAACACGAGGCCCCAGGCGAGGCGCGTACGCAAATCCTCGCGCACGGCCAGCGCGATCGGCGCCGCGTTACCCGTGGCGACGAGGGCGCTCATCGGATGCGCGCGCACCTCGTTGAAGAGGTTGAACAGCGCGATCTGCTGCGCGCCGGAAAGCTTGTCGCAATCGTCCACGACATAGATCGCCACGCCGGGGTCGAATGCGAACGCCGTCAACGCGCTTTGCGGCCCGAGGAACGACACGCGCCCCGGCGCAGCGCTATGAACGAGCGCCGACAGCAAATGGCTGCGGCCGCTACCCGGCTCGCCCCAAACGTAGAACGTACGATCGGCGAGCGGGCCGGCCGCGAGCGCGCCGTCGAGTTCGGCCAGCCGCACGACGAGTTCGGCGTTGGCGCCGGCGAAAAAGTTGTCGAACGTCGACGGCGGCGGTGTGCCGAGGTCGAGCGTCAGTTGACGATGCACAGTCACGATAAAAAAGCAGTCAGTGTCGGTTTGTCAGTTCTTGTACAGCGCGCTCGCAATGTAGCCGCGGCGCACTTCGCGCAGCGCGGTGGAGATGATCGCACTGACGGGCAGCGCGAGCAGCACGCCGAAAAAGCCGAACAATTGGCCGAACGCGAGCAGCGCGAAGATCACGGCAAGCGGGTGCAGGCCGATGCGTTCGCCGACGAGCCGCGGCGTGAGGAACATGCTTTCAATAATCTGCCCAACCCCGTAGATGATCGCGACGGCGGCGAAGCCGTAAAGGCTGCCGAATTGCAGCAGCGCCGCGAGCAGCGCGAGCGCGAGGCCGGTGGCGAAGCCGGCATAGGGGATAAACACGGCGAGCCCCGTGAAGATGCCGATCGGCAACGCGATCTCGAACCCCGCGATCGTGAGCGTCAACCCGTAGAAGACGGCAAGCACGGCCATCACCAGCAATTGGCCGCGCAAGTATTGCGACAGCGTGCGGTCCATTTCGACGGCGAGCTCGAGCGTCTTGGGCAGCCAGCGCCGCGGGACGATGCCCGCCAGACGCGCGAGCATCTTGTTCCAGTCGTAGAGCAGATAGTACAGAACGAGCGGCACCATCACGAGGTCGCCGATGAGCGTGATCATGACGTTGCCGCTCGTGCGCAGCGATTTCCACGCCGCGAGCGCGACCGTTTGCGCGCTGCTCTCGAGCTGGGTCGTCAGCACGTCGCGCAGGCTCGAGAAATCGAAGACGTCGGCGAATCCGAGCAGGGCGAGCTTGGGCTGCGCCCAGTCGTGCAGATGCGAGATCAGCCCCGGAATCTGCGCTTTCAACTGAGGCCCTTCCTTTTGCACGACGGCGAATACGAGCAGCGCGAGCAGCGAGACGAGCAGCGCGAACACGAGCATCATCAAGAGCGCGGCGACGCCCCGAGGGACGCGATGGCGCACGAGCCAGGCCACGCCGGGTTGCAGGATGTACGCAAGGATCGCCCCGAGCAGGAACGGCGTGAGGACGGGGCTCAAGAGCCAAAGCAGGATGCCGAGGCCGAGCGCGACGGTGCCCCAAAAGAGGGCTTGGCGCTGGTAGGGCGTAAGAAGCGGAGAACTCTGCGACAAGGGCATGTCCATGTGTAGTCGGATCGGCGCGACGAGCGCCGGCGGCCGGCTGCTGTCGTACCAAGTGCCGGGTTAGGCCGCACTCGGGGCGCGGACTCTGGCTCGGCAATCGACATCGGTTAAAATCGCATTTTACCGACCTTCTCGCCCTTCCCCATGAATCAACCGAAATCCGCGCCGGACGCCCAGGCTGGCGCCCAGGGTCTGTCGTATCGCGATGCGGGCGTCGATATCGACGCCGGCGATGCGCTCGTCGCCGCCATCAAGCCGTTTGCGAAAAAGACGCTGCGCGAAGGCGTGCTAGGCGGTATCGGCGGGTTCGGCGCGCTGTTCGAGGTGCCGAAGAAATATCGCGAACCCGTGCTCGTCTCGGGCACCGACGGCGTCGGCACGAAGCTCAAGCTGGCGTTTCATCTGAACAAGCACGACACGGTTGGTCAGGATCTCGTCGCGATGAGCGTCAACGACATCCTCGTCCAAGGCGCCGAGCCGCTGTTTTTCCTCGACTACTTCGCCTGCGGCAAGCTCGACGTCGCAACCGCGTCCACCGTCGTCAAGGGCATCGCACAGGGCTGCGAGTTGGCAGGCTGCGCGCTGATCGGCGGCGAAACCGCCGAGATGCCGGGCATGTACCCCGACGGCGAATACGACTTGGCCGGTTTTGCCGTCGGCGCGGTCGAAAAGAGCAAAATCATCGACGGCAGCACGATCGCCCCCGGCGACATCGTGCTGGGCCTCGCATCGAGCGGCATCCATTCGAACGGGTTCTCGCTCGTGCGCAAGATCATCGAGCGCGCGAATCCCGATCTATCGGCCGATTTCCACGGCCGCTCGCTGGCCGACACGCTGATGGCGCCTACGCGCATCTACGTGAAGCCGCTCTTGGCCCTGATGCAAAAGATCGCCGTGAAGGGAATGGCGCACATCACGGGAGGCGGCCTCGTCGAGAACATTCCGCGCGTATTGCGTGAAGGGCTCACGGCCGAACTGCAGCAATCGGCCTGGCCGATGCCGCCTCTGTTCACGTGGCTGCAGCAGCATGGCGGCGTGGCCGACGCCGAGATGCACCGCGTCTTCAACTGCGGAATCGGGATGGCGGTGGTCGTGGCGGCAGCCGATGCCGACGATGCTATGCGCGAACTCACGGCTGCCGGCGAGCAGGTGTGGAAGATCGGCGTGGTACGTGAGAGCCGTGAAGGCGAGGCGCAGACGGTCGTCGTCTAAGCCGTAGCGCGTCGGCATCGCGGCTTGTTATGTCGACTACGCCGACTACGCCGGCGCGCTACCCTCGTTTGCGCCGACGATCGCTTCGATGGCCTTGACGGTATCCTCGGTCGCGCTCGGTGCGCAGCAGTCGATCACGATCCGCTCGGGCATTGAGCGCAGCCAGGTCAACTGCCGCTTGCAGAGTTGGCGGGTTGCGAACACGCCTTTGTCTCGCATCGTCGCGTAATCGATCGAACCGTCGAGATACTCCCACGCCTGCCGGTAGCCGACGCAGCGCATCGACGGCAGGCTCGGATGCAGATTGCCGCGTGCGCGTAACTGCCGCACTTCCTCGAGGAAGCCCGCCTCAAGCATGGCATCGAAGCGCTGGGCTATGCGGGCATGCAACACGGCGCGATCGGCCGGCTCCAAGGCGATCGGCACGAATCGGTAGCGCGTTTGATGGCCGCGATCGGCCGCGGCCAACCGCGCCGACATCGGCTCGCCGGTCAGCATGAACACCTCGAGCGCGCGCTGGATGCGCTGCGCGTCGTTCGGCGCCAAGCGCGCGGCCGTCGTCGGATCGACGCTCGCGAGCCGCGCATGCAGTGCCGGCCAGCCGTCGCGCGCGGCATCCGCTTCGAGTGTCGCGCGCACCGCGGGATCGGCGGAGGGCAGGTCGTTCAGCCCTTGCGTTAGCGCCTTGTAGTAAAGCATCGTCCCGCCGACGAGCAGCGGCACGCGGCCGCGCGCAAGGATTTCGTCGATCGCGTGCAAGGCATCGGCCCGGAAATCCGCCGCGGAGTACGCCTCGGTCGGCTCGCGAATATCGATGAGATGGTGCGGCACGCTCGCGCGTTCTTGCGGCGTCGGCTTCGCCGTGCCGATGTCCATGCCGCGATACACGAGCGCCGAATCGACGCTGACGATCTCCGTCGGGGACTTGGCCGCAAACGCGAGCGCGGCCGCGGTCTTGCCCGAGGCCGTCGGGCCCAGCAAACAAGCGATCGCGATTGGGCGACGTTCGTTCACGCGCTCACTGTCCCCGTAGGAACAGCCGATCCAGATCGGTGAGCGTCAACTGATACCAGGTTGGCCGGCCGTGATTGCATTGATCGGCGCGCTCGGTCGCCTCCATCTGCCGTAGCAGCGCATTCATCTCGTCGAGCGTCAAGCGTCGGTTCGCGCGCACGGCGTGATGGCAGGCCAGTGTGCCGAGCAACTCGTGCTGGCGTTCGGTGAGCACGCGCGAGCCGCCGTACGCATGTAGATCGGCCAGCACCGCGCGTGCGAGGGCCTGCAGATCGGCGTCCTTGAGCAGCGCCGGCACGGCGCGGATCGCGAGCGTCGTTGGCGAGAGGGGCGCCAGATCGAACCCGAGCGCATCGAGTGCTTCGCGCTCTTCCTCTGCGGTGCCGATCTCGACGGCGTCGGCCGTCATCGAGAGCGGGATCAGGAGCGGCTGCACGGCTACTGTCCTGTCGGCGAGCGCTCGCTTGAACTGTTCATAGAGAATCCGCTCGTGCGCGGCGTGCATGTCGACGATGACGAGCCCGCGCGCGTTCTGCGCGAGCACGTAGACACCGTGGATCTGGCCGATTGCGAAGCCGAGCGGGTGTTCGAGATCGGCCGGCGTGAAGGCTTGCGATGCGCCGAAAGCGGGCGCGATTGCCTCGGTAGCGGCATCGCGGGCTTCGAAGCGCGAGGATGCCGGGGCGGCAAGCCATGGCGCATCGCCGGCCGGCGTGCCGCTTGAGTCTGCGGCGGCGCCGTCGGCGGGCGCCGGGTGCTTGCGTCCGAACAGCGCATCGTAAAGCGCGAGCGGCTGTGCGACGGGCAGCGTCCCTTGCGTCATGCGCGAGTCACGCATCCACGTCGAGCCGCCACGGCTTGCCGCCGAAATCGATACGCCGCCAGGCGCGGCGCCTGCCGCCGCGGCTGCGCCGCTACTTCCACTTATCGTGCCGTCTCCCAGGCCGGCGCCCGCACGGGGCTCGATCTGCGCCGCGTGGCCCAGCGCCGTCGTCTCGGGCGAGGCGCCCGCATGGCGCGCCAATGCGCGTTGCAGCGCGTGGAACACGAATTGATGGACGCCGCGCGAGTCGCGAAAACGCACCTCGATCTTCGACGGGTGCACGTTCACATCGACGGCTTCGGGCGGCAAGTCGAGAAACAACACATACGACGGGTAGCGATCGCCATGCAGGACGTCTTCATAGGCCGCTCGCACGGCATGCGTGAGCAGTTTGTCGCGCACGAAGCGGCCGTTGACGAAGAAGTACTGCTGGTCGGCACGACCGCGGCTTGCGGTCGGCAGGCCCGCGCAGCCATAGAGCGCGACATTCCCCGCGACTTCTTCGAGCGGCAGATGGGCGCTCCCGAACCCTTCCCCTAGAATCTTGGCGACGCGCACGGGCGGCTCGCTCGCGTTCCAATGCTCGAGCGCGCGGCCGTTATGCAAGACCGAGATGGCGACGTCGGGCCGGGCGAGCGCGGCGCGCCGGATCATCTCGACGCAATGGCCAAGCTCCGTTTGCTCGCTTTTGAGGAACTTCCGGCGCGCGGGCGTGTTGAAGTAAAGCTCGCGCACTTCGATCGTCGTGCCTACGCCGCCCGCGGCGGGCGTCAAATCGCCCGTTTGGGCGTCGAGGCGCATCGCGTGCGCGGCGTCGTGCGTGCGGCTCGTAATGAACGTTTCGGCCACGGAGGCGATCGAAGCGAGTGCTTCGCCGCGAAACCCGAGCGTGGCGACGGCCTCGAGTTCGGCAAGCGAGCGGATCTTGCTCGTGGCATGGCGCAAGAGCGCGAGGGGAAGCTCGGCCGAGGGAATGCCGCAGCCGTCATCGGTAATCGAAATGCGCTTCACGCCGCCGGCATCGAGCAAAATCCGCAGTGTCTTGGCGCCCGCGTCCAGCGCGTTTTCGAGCAATTCCTTGACGACCGAGGCCGGACGCTCGACGACCTCGCCCGCGGCGATTTGGCTGATCAGCTGATCGGGCAACGGAGCGATCGCGCGGCGGGGGCTCGCGGTAGGCTCCTGCTGCGCGGCGCGCTCGGCGTGGGCCGGCGATTCGGGAAGTTCGGACATTGCGCGATTATAGCGATTCGCCGCGGCGGGGAACGCCGGAGCCGAGGGGCGCGCCAAGCCGTTTCGAGATCGGTTACGGGGTTTGGGTATCATGACGCGATTGCGTTGCGGCCGGGGTTTGGCTACGCACGGTCAATCGTCCGACGTTTTGCTGTTTTCGACTTTTGGGAAGGAATGCCTTTGGACACGCTGCTTCATTTCATGGCCCTGGTGCTGCACATCGACAAGTTCCTCGGCGCTTTCGTCCATCAGTACGGTGCTTGGGTCTATGCGGTACTGTTCGCCATCGTGTTCTGCGAGACGGGCCTCGTAATCCTGCCGTTTCTGCCCGGCGATTCCCTGCTGTTCATCGGCGGCGCGTTCTGCGCGACCGGAGAAATGAGCCTCGCGTCGCTGATTGCGATGCTGCTTGTGGCGTCGGTCGGCGGGAACACGCTGAACTATGTGATCGGACGCGCGATCGGGCCAAAAGTCTTCAATACGCATATCCCGTACTTGGAACGCTTTCTCGATCGCGCCGCACTCCAGAAAACGCACGACTTCTACGAACGGCACGGCGGCAAGACGATCGTCCTCGCGCGCTTCATCCCCGTCGTGCGTACCTTTGCACCGTTCGTGGCGGGCGTGTCCGACATGCGCATGGGGCGCTTTCAGTTCTTCAATGTGACCGGTGCCGCGTTGTGGGTGCTGCTGCTTGTGCTTGCAGGCTACTTCTTCGGCAATATCCCGTTTATTCGGCAGTATCTGAACTTGATCGTGCTGGTGGGCGTGGGTGCGGCGATCGTGCCCGTGGCGCTTGCGGCGGTTTGGAAGCTTACGCGTAAAAAGTCGACGGCGACCGTGCCGGGGAACAGCGGGACGCCGTGAACGCGATCGACAGCGGCAAGCGAACGCGTGCACCCGCTTTCGCTTAGGGCAGCGAAATGGTGAGATTGGCCGATTCGGCTTCGGGTTTGATGAGCTGCGAGTAGGGCGACAGCGTGCGCATCGTCGAATCGCGCAGATAGGTATTCAGGCCGAAGTAGGCCCCGAGCCCGACGAGCGCGAACACTGCGCCGATCGTCCACAGCGGCAACTCGTGCTTAAGCCGATGCGCGATTTGATCGGGTAGCGGCCAGTGCGGCGCGAACGGCGCCCGCTTGCCTTTCATCTGTGCGATTTCATCGCCGAGCCGCCCCGTCAGGTAGGCGAGCTTCTCGGGCCCCTCGAGCAAATACTTGCCCTGGAAGCCGAGCAGCAGGCACATATGGAATGCCTCGAGCGATTGCAGCCGTGCGGCGCCCTGCGCGCGGCATTCTTCCAAAAGCTCGAAAAACTTCTCGCCGGCCAATTGCTCGCCGAACAGCGTGAGCTGCAGCGGCCGACGCTCCCATTCGACGCGGATCGCGAACTGCGACGCCAGGACGGCTTCGTCGATGGCCGCGCAAAATGCGAACTTAGAAACGTAGACGTCGTCAGCCGGTGCATTCAGCCTTTTCGCGCCTCGCTCGAACTCGGCCAGAAACGCTTGCACGCGGACCACGAACTCGCCGGCATCGCCGGGCTCGCGCCCTTGCTTGAGCAGAAACAGCATGAAGAAGCCGTCGTAGAGCAGGTCGCGCAGCGAGCGCGCTTGAAAGTTCCCCTCGGTCGCAGCCGAGGACGACGTGGCCGGAGCAGGGGCACCGAACAGCGAAGGCATTTGAGTCATGACGTGACCGCGATTAGTTCAAGTTTGAGTTCGTTGATGCCGGACGGCGTGTAGATCATGGCCGACTGGGCTTGCAGCATGCGGTCATACAGGCCGCTGCGCGATTCGAGTGCGAAGTAGCAAGCGCCCGGGCGCACGGGCACGGCCGGCGGCACTTGCGGCGTATAGACGAGACGCACCCCCGGCATGGCCGACAGCACGAGCTTGTCCACATCGTCGGGTGCGCCGACCTTGAAGCGCGCGGGCACCGCTTCCACGAGTTCAACCGCGGGCATGTCGGCCGACACGGCCAGGAAGAAGGTGGTTTTATCGTCGATCTTGCCCGAATCGAGCCGGCCGGCGTGGAACGACGGGCGCACTTCTTCGAGCGCGATCCCGAAGTAGCGCGTCGAGATGACGGTTTCGAGCAGATCGCGCACGATCGTGTCGAGCTGCGCGAAGCCGGCGCCCGGATCTTCGTGGCGGTAGGTGGGCAGCTCGGCGAGCGAGTAGCGCTTCGAGAACGTCATCAACTGCCCGGCGAGCCGCAGCAACTCTTGAAAAAGACGCTCAGGATGCAGCGTGGGCTGCTGGAGCAGATGCATGAGCGAGGCGACGGCGCCGTTGGCCGTATGCAGCAGCCAAAACGAGGCGATGTCGCCCGAGCGGAATTCGATGATGTTCTTCGTCGGCTCCCGGTGAAAGCCGTACAGCGCGCCGACCTTGGCCTGCAGCGCATCGATGAGTTGGCGCAGCCGCTGATGAAGAATCGGCGACGCTTCCACCGCAAGGCAGGGCGGCACGAACGTCTCGTCGAGTTCGAACCCCGACGATGCCGTGCGTTTTACGCGCGCAACCGGGACAGCAAACAATTGGGCCCGCGGCTCCGTATCGCTGATCAGCTTCACGCGTGTCTTGAGGAACGTGAGATCGGCGACGGCCGCATGGGTGAATTGGTCCGGGACGCTCGCTTGCTTCGGCGCATAGCGCGAGGTAAAGGCGCCGGTCGATTCGTCCGCACTGTTGGCGCCCGCCTCGTGCAGCGGATGCATCGCGAGATAGAACGTGAAGTCGCTCACGCCCTCGGGCAGCGTATCGAGTGCGAGCGGCTCCGGCAGGTCGTCGGCCACCGGTCCGGAGAAGAGCGTGCCGTCGGGGAAGACGAGCGAGAGTTCGGAGATCCGCAGCAGATTGTTGCCGAGCGCGTCCGGGTCGAACCGCACGCTGCGCAAGCCCCAATTGAATGGCTGTATTGCGCGTATGGATTCGAATAGCCGAGCCTCGTGATAGGCATCTTGTTGCTGGAAATGCTGCGGCCTCAGAAAAAGGCCTTCGCCCCAAAGCAATTTCGCCGAATAACTCATCTCAATTTCGCTATCTGCATTTAGTAGATTGTTCGCGCCGCAGCCGTGACACTGCGATCGGCCGGTGCGGCGAAGGTCATTGGCCCACGTGCTAGCCGCAACTGACGGACGACAGCAAATTGAGCGGCTGCATCGGTAATCGCGGATCGGATGCGATCACGCTGCCGCTCGTGACGGTCATTGCACAGTTGTGAAGGCCGATCATTATGCCGGATTTCTCTGATTTAGCCGGATCGAAGGCGAATTTCCAGCGCTGCAGTGCAGGGTCGCGAAACAATGCGACGACGCCGAACGCTTGGGCTTCGCGCGTGACCTTCTCGGTCATTTGGTAATGTTGACCGGGTATCAGCGTCACCTCGCGAACGCTTAGCAAATCGGCGCCCAGCGCGTTCTTTTCCTTGGCCGGATCGGTAAACGTGTCGAACGGCGCTTGCTGGAACGACGTCGGGTCTTTCAATGCATAGAGCCGAACGACCAGCGCGAGCGGATGGTTGTCTTTCGCCGCGTTCAGGTTGGAGCCGGCCGCCAGCATCAGCGCGATGTCGCGTGGCGGCTTTTGCGAATCGGGCACGGGAGGCTTGCCTATGCCGGCTACCTGTAGCGCGGTGGAAGCGGCGGCGCCGATTACCGAGATACCGGCGGCGCATCCGCCGAGCACCACGCATGCGGCGATTCCCCATGCGATGCGCGATAGCTTCGATGGATTCAGATAACCAAAAGCTTGACGACTCACGCCCGCACCCCGTCCAAAATGGTTTTCATTGCGCTAGGTTTGACAACTTGATAACGATTTCAACGCCGCGCGGCCATAAATGCGACAAAGCGACGTACAAGTCTGTCTAGTCGATAGGAGGAAAAAATTTCCGCCATTTAACTCATCACACATCAATTCGGAAATTATTTCTGCATTGCTTGTTTGCACTTGTTTGTACTTGCCCGCGCTTGGTCCGTGCGCTTGTCTGTGTGCCTATCTGAGATATCAGTGGCATTGAAAACTAGAAAAATCTGAACTGAAGCCTGCCCTGTTGAATTATCGAAAATTGGCCGGTACTATACGCCCGCGCTCGCCGCAAAGCAAAGTTGCGGTTTCCCAGGCGAATTAATAAACGGCTCCGCCGCAAGAAGAAAGAACGATGAAACTAAGAATTTTCACATTTTGTGCGACGGTGCTTGTATGCGTCGCGATGGTTGGCTGCGCGACGCAAAACGCGAACATGCAATCTCCCGAAGCCTTTAACAAAGCGCTAGCCGATGCCGACGCCGTCGCCAAAGGCGGCGACCCAACGCGTGCGCTCGGGCTCTACGACCAGTTGGCGAAGGCGGACCCAACGCGTGAAGAGCCGTGGTCGCGCATCGCGCAGATCCAGTTCTCCCAATCGCATTACGGGCAGGCCATCGTCGCCGCACAAGAGGCGCTCTCGCGCGACCAAACCGATCGCGAAGCGAAGAGCGTGCTGGCTGTGAGCGGGCTTCGCGTCGCGACCGAATCGCTCGGCCAGCTGCGTCAGGATTCGGCGCTGGCCGGCAATGCGAAGGCCGACGCTCAAGTGCTCGCGCACCAGCTGCGCGAAACGCTCGGCCAAAACGCGCTGTTCCCCGAAGAGGCCGACGAAAAGAAAGCCGTCGCGAAAAAGCGCCGCGTCGTGCGCCGCCCCGTGGCTGCCGCTCAAAAGAGCGCCGAGAAGCCGGCCGAAGCGGCGGCAGCCCCGGCGCCGAGTGCGCCGGCTCAAAGTGCCGCACCGGTTCAAGCCGCGAAGAGCGGCGGCGCATCCGATCCCTTCAGTGCCCTTCGCTGATCGGTCCGTTTGATCTAGTTGCATTGGGAGCCATCGATGGCGAAGAAAGAAAGCATTCAGAAACGCCTGCAAAAGGTGCGGCCGCCGCGCGTGCAGTTGACCTATGACGTCGAGCGCGGCGACGCGATCGAAGTCAAGGAGCTGCCGTTCGTCGTGGGCGTCGTCGCGGATCTGGCCGGCCAGTCCGAGATCGAGCAGCCGAAGCTGCGCGAGCGCAAGTTCGTCAGCGTCGATCGAGACAATTTCGACGACGTCATGAAAGGCCTCGAGCCGCGGGCGGCTTTCCAGGTGAAGAACGAGCTGACGGATGCCGGCGGCTCGTTCGGCGTCGATCTGCGCTTCCGTTCGATGGACGATTTCGGGCCGGACGCTGTGGTTCGACAAATCGAGCCGCTGCGGCGCTTGCTCGATGCGCGCTCCAAGCTGGCCGATCTACGCAACAAGCTCGCGGGCAATGACAAGCTCGAAAGCCTGCTCAGCGAAGTGCTCGCCAACACGCAGCAGTTGCACGCGCTGGCGGGCGAAACGAGCAAAACGGGCGCAAACGGCGATGGCGAAGACAAGCAAGGCGAATAACGTAAGCGGGGTGTGAGGATGAATCAGCAAACGGCCACGGCTTCTATCGGTGCGGCGCAAGCCGGCGCCACGTCGCTGCTCGACGAGATCGTCGAAAAGAGCAAGGTTGCCAAATCGGATTCGGAGCATGCGCGCGCGAAGGATCTCATCGGCGAGCTCGTACACCAGGTGATGGACGGCACCGTCGTCGTCTCGGACAACCTTTCCGCGACGATCGACGCGCGTATCGCCGAGCTCGACCGCCTGTTGTCGGCGCAGTTGAGCGAAGTCATGCATGCGCCCGAGTTCCAGCGCATGGAAAGCACGTGGCGCGGGCTCAACTACCTGTGCAAGGAAAGCAACACCGGCTCGACGATCAAGATCCGGGTGCTTCACGCGGGCAAGCGCGAGATCGTGCGCGACTTCAAGGCGGCTTCGGAGTTCGATCAGAGCGCACTCTTCAAGAAGATCTACGAAGAAGAGTTCGGCACGTTCGGCGGTGCACCGTTTGGCGCGTTGATCGGCGATTTCGAGCTGACGCGTCAACCGGAGGACATGTATTTCATCGAGCAGATGTCGCATGTCGCCGCAGCGGCGCATGCACCATTCATTGCATCGGCGGCACCTGAGCTGCTCGGTCTCGAATCGTTCTCCGATCTCGGCAAGCCGCGCGACCTGGCCAAAGTATTCGACACGGTCGAATACGCGAAGTGGAAGTCGTTCCGCGACGGAGAGGATTCTCGCTATGTCGGCTTGACGCTACCGCGCTATCTGGGCCGGCTGCCGTTCAATCCGAAAGATGGGCTCGTCGCGGACACCTTCAATTTCGTCGAAAACGTCGACGGTTCCGATCACGGCAAGTACCTCTGGTGCAACGCCGCTTGGGCGTTCGCCACGCGTCTGACCGCTGCGTTCGACGACTTCGGCTGGTGCGCGGCGATCCGCGGCGTGGAAGGCGGCGGGCTGGTGGAGGATTTGCCGACGCACACGTTCAAGACCGACGACGGCGAAATCGCGCTCAAGTGCCCAACGGAAATTGCCATTACCGATCGGCGCGAAAAGGAGCTCAGCGATTTGGGCTTCATTCCGCTCGTGCACTGTAAAAACTCCGACTACGCGGCCTTCTTCGCGGCGCAATCGGTGCAAAAGCCGAAGAAATACAACACCGACAGCGCCAACGCCAATGCCGTGCTATCGGCACAGCTGCAGTACATCTTCTCCGTGTCGCGCATCGCCCACTATCTGAAGGCGATGATGCGCGACAAGATCGGGAGCTTCGCTTCGGCGCAAAACGTCGAGCAGTTCTTGAACCGTTGGGTCGCGCAGTACGTGCTGCTCGACGATAACGCCACGCAAGAGCAAAAGGCGCAGTTCCCGCTGCGCGAGGCGTCGATCCAAGTGTCCGAGATCCCCGGCAAGCCGGGCTCGTACCGGTCCGTCGCCTTTCTGCGCCCGCATTTTCAGCTCGACGAACTGTCGATCTCGCTGCGGCTCGTGGCCGATTTGCCGAAAGCCGCCGGCGCGTAATAACACGTTATTCCGAGTGCAGCCGCGCGTGACGCCCGCGGCTGCTTATAACCGCTACCTGGGAGTTGCAAAGTCATGAAAGACATTTACTTGAAGTTTGGTACGCCCGCCATCAAGGGCGAATCCGCCGACAAAGATCATCAGGACTGGATCGAAGTCAGCTCGTGGAATCACACGATCACGCAGCCGCGCTCGGCCACCTCGTCGACGGCCGGCGGCGCCACCTCCGAGCGCTGCGAGCACGGCGACATGACGTTCACGAAGGACATCGACGTCGTGAGCCCGCTGCTCTACCAACACGCATCGGGTGGCACGACGTTCGATGAGGTGACGGTCGACTTCCTGCGCTCTGACGGCGAAGGCAATCGGGTCAAGTACCTCGAGATCAAGATGAAGTACGTAATCATCTCGGCCGTCAATCCGAGCGTCGCCGGCGCAGGCCTGCCGACGGAGCAGTTCTCGCTGAAGTATGCGGCCGTGCAGTGGAAATACACGCAGCAGAAGGTGGGCGGCGGTGCGGGCGGTAACGCGCAAGGTGCGTGGAGCCTGACGAAGAACGACAAGACCTACGCGGTCTAACGTCGCCGTGCATGCGCCGCTTGCGTCCTGATCGCGCGGGCGGCGCATCGTCGAAACCCATCGACGAAACGCGCTGCATGCCGTTGTCCGCGCACGCAGACAGCGTGAGTTGAAAGTTAGCTTGCTATGAAATCGCCAAGAGTGCGCGTCACGCACGAGCCTCGCCACGCTTGTACGCGTGCGCCATACGTCCTTGGTCCATTCGTGCTTTTGAACAGTCTCATGCAATTCGTGGCCATTGCAGGCTGCACCGGCGAGGAGATCTTGCGATGCAAGCCGCGCAGCGCGGAATCGATGCTGGCGTAATCGAGCGGCTGCTCGACGAGCCCTATCGATTCCAATTCTTTCAAGCGGTCCGCCTGCTCGAGACATGGTTCTCGCGCGAAGGCGAGGGCCGCCCAAGCGAGCCCGGTGCGAAGCCCGTGGCATTTCGCAACAGCCTTGCGTTGACCTTCCCGCCGAGCGAGGTCGAACATGCGGTGCCGTACGACGTGGCCGGCGACGCGCTTATCGGCCCCGACGCCTGGCGCGCGGCGCTCGCGCAGCGCAAGATCGGGCGCATCGAACTCACTCCCGCATTTTTCGGGTTGCTCGGCGGGCAAGGGGCGCTGCCGCTGCACTACACCGAGCAGTTGATCGCGCGTGCGCAGGTGCAGCGCGATCATGCCGCGCGCGAGTTCTTCGACGTCTTTTCGAATCGCGCGACGGCGCTTTTTTACGCGGCGTGGAAGAAATACCGGCTGCCGTTTCATTACGAGCTCGATCGCGACGAACGTTTTTTGCCGCTATTGCTTGCGCTGGCCGGCGTGCCCGATGCGGCGACTCGCGCGCACCTGCAGGCAGGGCGCGGCGCGCTGATTGACGAGACGATCGCCGGTTACGCGCTCCCTGCGCGCCACCGGCCGATGTCGGCGAGCTTTCTCGCTCGTACGCTCACCGACTACTTTCGCGTGCCTGTGAGGGTCGGGCAATTCGACGGCGGGTGGTACACGGTACCGCGGGAGCGGATGACGGTGCTGGGCGGCGCGAATGCGACGCTCGGCGCCACCGCGCTGGCCGGCGAGCGTGTCTGGCAGCGCGATATGCGCGCACGGATTGTCGTCGGCCCGCTCACGAAACGCAGTTACGAAGCGTTTCTGCCCGGCGAGGCGCGCGCCGCGGCGCTCGAACGCATGTTGGCCTTGCTTGCCGGCAACACGATCGAATACGAGGTGTCGCTCGTGCTCGCGCGCGCGGAGGTGGGCATGAGCCGCCTGGGCGCCGGTGCGCGGCTCGGCTACGACGCCTTTCTGTGCACCCGCGAGGCCGAGCGCGACCGCGACGACGCGCGCTACGAGCTCAATGTCATCCATTGATTGATCCGACATTCGATAAAAGAATCGACCGAATATGAGCACTTCCCTAAAGACCCTCGTCGCCAAGCTCGATACGTTGTGCCTGAATGCCGCAACGCGCGCCGCGAGCCTATGCCTCGCGCGCGGTCATTACGAAGTCGATCTCGAGCATCTGCTGCTCGCGCTGATCGAGCAGACGGCGAGCGACCTATCGGTCGTCCTGCGCACGCATGACCTAAGCGAGGAGGCGCTGCGCGGGGATTTGGAGCGCGAGCTCGAGCGGATGAAGACGGGCAATAGCCGCACACCCGTGTTTTCCCAGCATCTAATCGCGCTGTTCGAGCAGGCTTGGCTCATCGCTTCGCTTGATTCGCATGCGGCCCGCATCCGTTCGGGCCATTTGCTGCTCGCACTGCTCACATCGCCGGAGCTTGTCCAATTCGCCGAGCGGATGTCGCCGATCTTCGCGCGCGTGCCTGTCGATCAGCTCAAGCACCGGTTCGACGAAGCGACGGCCGGTTCGATCGAAGCGGAGCGGGTCGCTGGTTTGTCGACGGCCGGCGGGGCCGATGCTGCGAATGTGGCGCTCGATCCTGCTGTGGCTGCCGCGCCGTCGAAGACGCCGGCGCTCGACACCTACACGACGAACCTGACGCAGCGCGCACGCGAAGGGCAGATCGATCCCGTCATCGGACGCGAAGCCGAAATTCGGCAGACGATCGATATCCTCATGCGCCGCCGCCAAAACAACCCGATCCTGACAGGCGAGGCGGGTGTCGGTAAGACGGCCGTCGTGGAAGGCCTCGCGCTGCGCATCGCGGTGGGGGATGTCCCTGCGCCGCTCGTCGGCGTGGCGCTGCACGTGCTCGATATGGGCCTGCTGCAAGCCGGCGCGAGCGTAAAAGGCGAATTCGAGAATCGCTTGAAGAACGTTATCGACGAGGTGAAGAAGAGCGTCGTGCCGGTCATTCTCTTCATCGACGAGGCCCATACGATCATCGGTGCGGGCGGACAAGCCGGTCAAAACGACGCGGCCAATCTGCTGAAGCCGGCGCTCGCGCGCGGCGAACTCCGAACGATTGCTGCCACGACGTGGAGCGAATACCGCAAGTACTTCGAGAAGGACGTCGCGCTCGCGCGGCGCTTCCAAGTCGTGAAAATCGACGAGCCTAGCGAGGCGCTCGCTTGCGCGATGGTGCGCGGGTTGGCGGCGCGCATGGAGGCGCATTTCAATGTGCGCATTTTCGACGAAGCGATTACCGAGGCCGTGCGTCTCTCGCATCGATACATCACCGGACGGCAGCTGCCCGACAAGGCGATCGGCGTGCTCGACACGGCTTGCGCCAAAGTCGCACTGGCGCAAGGTTCGACCCCGGCCGTCATCGATGACGCGCGCAAGCGAATCGAGCGCGTCGATGTCGAGGTCGCGACACTTGAGCGCGAGAATGCCGAGAGCGCCGCGAGCGCGCACGCCGAGCGGCTCGCGCAGTTGCGCGCGGCACGCGAAGCCGACGTTGCCGCCCTTGCCGCAGACGAGGCGCGCTACGAACAAGAGCGTGCGCTGGCGCAGAAGATCGCAGCATTGCGGCGCGAGTTGTCCGCCGCCGGCACGTCCGCCGAAAGCCAAGCGGCGAATGCTGACGCGGCTCGAGCGCTACGCGAGGCCCTTGCCGCGCACACGTCCGAACTCCAGGCATTGCAGCAGTCGAGCCCGATGGTGCCGCTGCAGGTTGACGGTCATGTCGTCGCCGAGATCGTTGCAGCGTGGACGGGCATTCCGCTTGGCCGCATGGTGAAGGACGAGATCGGCACCGTGCTGAATCTGAAGGCGTTGCTGGCGGCGCGCGTGATCGGTCAAGACCACGCGCTCGACGCGATCGCGCAGCGCGTACGCACGGCGAGCGCCAACCTCGAAGATCCGCACAAGCCGCGCGGCGTGTTCCTGTTCGTGGGGCCTTCGGGCGTCGGTAAAACAGAGACGGCGCTCGCACTCGCGGACACGCTCTACGGCGGTGAGCGCAAGCTGATCACGATCAACATGAGCGAATACCAGGAAGCGCATAGCGTGTCGGGCTTGAAAGGGTCGCCGCCGGGCTATGTGGGTTATGGCGAGGGCGGCGTGCTGACCGAAGCCGTGCGGCGCAATCCTTATTCGGTCGTGCTGCTCGACGAAATCGAAAAGGCGCATCCGGACGTGCTCGAGATGTTTTTCCAAGTATTCGATAAAGGGACGCTCGACGACGCGCAAGGGCGTGAGATCGATTTCCGGCATGCGCTGATCATCCTCACGTCGAACGTCGGCTCGGCCGCGGTCATGCAGGCCTGCTTGAATCGCGAGGGGGAGGGGTTACCCGGCGCCGACGTGCTCGCCGAACTGTTGCGGCCGCAGTTGTACAAGGCGTTCAAGCCGGCGTTCCTCGGCCGCGTAAAGGTGGTGCCGTACTACCCGATTTCCGACGATGTCCTTGCCGAGATCGTCGAGCTCAAGCTCGCGCGCATCCGCACGCGCATCGCCGAGAATCATCGTGCGCTGTTCGCGTGGGACGAATCACTCGTCGATGCAGTGCTGGCGCGATGCACGGAAGTGGATTCGGGGGCGCGCAACGTCGATCACATTCTCAACGGAACGCTGTTGCCCGAACTCGCGCAGCATGTCCTCGGCCGTATCGCTCAAGGCGAGCGCATCGAGCGCATCGCGGTGCGCGCGTTGGATACGGGCGCTTTCGAATACAAGGTGGATTGAGATGCCTATTGAACTCGCACCGCTCGTCGCGCCGCTCGACGGCGCATCGCCTTGCGGCGAAGACTTGCTGTTTTCCTCCGACTTCGATGATATTGCGCACGCCCGCCGTTTCGACGATCCATCGCTCGACCAAGGCGAGTGGATCACCGAAATCAAAGAAGCCGATTGGGGCTTGGTCATCGAGCGCTGCTCGCGGCTGCTCGAGATGGAGACGAAAGACCTGCGCTTGGCCGCTTGGCTTACGGAAGCGCTTGCGATAAAGCAGGGCGTGGCCGGCCTGTCGCAAGGCTATGCGCTGCTTGCGGCGCTCAGCGAGCGCTATTGGGACAGCGTTCATCCGTTGCCCGAAGGCGACGATGCCGAATATCGGCTCGGCAATGTGGCCTGGCTCGTCGGCCGCACGGGGCAGCTCTTGCGCGAGGTGCCGCTCACTCAAGCATCGGGAGGCGCATTTCGCGGCGTGGATTGGGAAGTGGCGACGAACGTTGCCCAAGCCGTGCGTCGCGACCCTGACCGCGCGGATGAGATCGCGCGCGGTAAGCCGTCGATCGAGCAGATCGAAGCGGCCAAACGAGCGACGCCGCCCGCGTTCTACCGCACGTTGCTCACGGACCTGAAGGCCTTCGAGGCCGCGATGCTGGCGCTCGAGCGCGAGCTCGACGCGCGCGCCGGAACGTCGGCGCCGAGCTTCCGGCAGACCAAGGATGCCTACGAATTCGTGTTCGGGCTTGTCGAACGCTTTGCACGCGACGTGGGCGCGAAGCTGGAGCCGGCGGCTGCACAGCACCCTGCCGCGAGCGCTGCCGAGCGCGCCGAACCGACCTTCAAGACCGCTCCTTCTCTCGAAACTGCCATGCCAGCCAACGCTGCCGCTCAAGCCGCCGTGCGCCATACGGGCCCGATTCAAAGCCGTGCCGATGCCGTAGCGCAATTGCACGCCGTCGCGCACTTCTTGCGGGCGACCGAGCCGCATAGCCCGGCCGCCTACCTGGCCGAGAAGGCCGCACGCTGGGCCGATATGCCGCTGCATGAGTGGCTCGCCGCCGTCGTGAAAGACGACGGCTCGCTCGCGCATATCCGTGAGTTGCTTGGCGTGAAGCCGGACGAAGCGAGTTGAACGAAGCGAGTTGACTACTGTCCGACGCGGAACTCGATGCGGCGATTGCGGGCGCGCCCGTCGCCCGTGTCGTTCGATGCGATCGGCTGATCGGGCCCGACGCCCATCGTCGTCATCGAGCGCGGCGCGACGCCTTTCGTGACGAGATAGCCCTTGACGGCATCGGCGCGCGCCTGGCTCAGCGCGATGTTCGACGTGCGGCTGCCGGAATTGTCGGTATGCCCGATGATCTCGACCGTCTTATCCGATATCCGGGCCAGCGCTGCCGCCATTTGATCGAGGATCGCTCGCCCCTGCGGCGTCAACAACGCGCTGCCGGTCTCGAATTCGATCGTGCGGTTGGCGAGCGTGGTATCGAGTAGGCCTTGCTCCGATGCGCTCACGCGCAGCCCGTTGCGGATCGTGTAGGTCGGGTTCAGCGCATTGGCCATGTCGCTCGCGATCTGCTGGCGTTGCGATTCGTTCGAGACTTCGCCCTTCACGTCGATTCGCGTGCCGTCGATCTTGAGCTGCCCCTTGCTGATTTGCTTCAACTGCGGGCCGAGCAGCTTTTGCACGTTCGCCCCCCAGTTCGGCGGAGTCGCGACGCTGCCCACCTCGATTTGATCGACGACGTTGCCGGCTCCGTATGTTTCGCGCAGCCGCGCAAGGACGGCGCTGTGCGTCGCTTCGTCGGGCACTTTCCCGCTCGCGACGACCTGTCCCGGCGCTGCGTTGGCCGGTGCCGGCGTGCGCGAGGGTGAGTTCGTGCCGCCGGATGGGCTCGTTGGCGCCGATGGCCCCGGCGCAGGGAGGGTCGTCACGCGAACCTGAACGCCGCTGTTGTCGACGGGCGAGACCGTGGCTGCGCCGTAGTCGTCGGCGTGCGCGATGCCGGTGGCGAGGCAGCCGGCCAAGGCCAGCATCGCGGCGAGCAAATTCAAATTCCGCGGCGAGACCGGGTGCCGATTCGCTAACAAGCTGCTCGTCTTCACGTCATGCCCCGACGAATGCTTCGCGGAACGTATCGATGGCGATACGCAGCGACAGTTGCGGCTGCTCGAGATAGCTGACGAGCTTGCTGATTCCATGTTCGTTCTGAGCGTGGTCGTCGATCCATTCGGGATCGTCGATGTCGATGTTGTGTGCCGCATAGGCTTGCGGATCCATGACGCTGTGCAGGGTCTTGGCCGATGCGCCGTTGAAGCCGACGATAAGCCGTTCCCGTTCCGCGATCGTGCCCATGAAGATGGCGAGCTCGACATCCGCCTGCCTGAGGAACGGTGCGATCAGCTCGAGCCAGAACGCCGCGACGAGGCTGCGATAGAACGTGTCGTTCGGCAGCGGCAGTGTCAGTCCGCGCTCGAGATTCGGTGCGTGGCTCAGCATGACCGGCTTGAGCAGCGAGCCCAGCGCGAGCATCGCGCCCTTGAGTCGCACGGGGTGGCCGCTCGCGAGCAGCATTTGCTCGAGGCCCTCGAGCGTTTGGTGCTCGACGAAATCGGCAAACGTGCCCTCGTGCGGGTTCGCTACTCCGACGTCGATCGGCACCTGCGTATCGCCGAGCGCCTGCAACGCCGCGCCGGGCTCTTCGCATTCATAAAGCGTGCGCATTTGCGTCGATGCGCGGGACCAAAGCCGGGCGAACGCGAGCGGGCTCCGCGCGAGGAAGGCGAGGGGGCGCTCGACTTCGAGCGCCGTCGCGGCCAGTAACGGAAAGCGGCGCGAGGAGACGTCGTGGCTCGAGATCATATGGCCCGCGATCGCGAGCTTGCTTTGCGAGCCGAGGAACGCGAAATGCATCGGCTTCGCATTCTCGTAGACGATCTTCCAGCGAGGGTCTTCGGCGAGCAGCTCCATGGCCTGCGCGACCCAGCGATCGAGCGTCTGCAGTAATTGCGGATTGTGCGTGCTTTTGACGAAGTCCCCGCGCGAAGGAATCTTGCCGAAGTAGGCGAGTTGCGCCTGCACGGATTGCATCATTGCGCGGCTCCAATGTTCGAGACCGCGCCCGCGGCCGAGGGGGAGGGAAGGTTTGACGGCGCGGCGGCCGTGCGCACCGCCGTGACGTCGGCGACCGATTCGGGCAGCTGCGTGCCGCGCAGGCTCTGCTGCTGCGGCGCGTCGCCGCCGGCGCTCGAAGGTTGCGACGTGCTGATGATCCGCATGCTCATTGCAACGGTTACGCTGCCTTGCGTCCACGACAGCGAGAACGTGCCGTCGGGGTTGCGCGTGCGTTTGGCCGAATTGATCAGCTTTTCGAGGCCGTAGCGGCCCGGCTCGTTGACGAGTTCGAGCGTGCGGCCGTCGAAGGACGTGGCCGTCAGCGTCGCACCGGGCGCGCCCTGCGGATTGGGCCAGACGAAGTTCGTCCATTGCGGCGGCGTATTGCGATAGCGCAGTTGCTGACCGTCGATCGCGATCGTGTACTCGGTTGTGCCCTGGCCCGGCTGCGGCAGGATTTGGAACACCGTCTGCGGTTCGGCCGCGGCCGCGCCGCCGTTCGTTGCCGCCGCGCCCGAGAGCGGAGCGACCCAGTGTGCGAAGCCGTTCGTGAACTCGGGCGAAAGCGCGATGCCCAAGCCGCCCCAGGTGCGCGGCGACAGCGTATCGCCGCGCCGCACGGCGAGCGGGCCGAGCGTCGTGCCGACGAATTTGGAGATCGCGCCGTCGGGACCGAACACTTGCGCGATCTCGCCCGCGCCGGCTTCGACCTTCGCATTGCCCGAGAACGGATACTTGTTCGCGAGCGAAGTTTGGAACGCCTGATAGACCTGCGCGTTCCAGACCTTGTTGACCTCGTTGCTAGCCGGCTCGATCGCGACGGCGAACGCCTGCATCAGCGGCCGCACGAGCAGCGGACGCAGTGACTTGCGCTGATCGTCGGTGAGCCCCGTCAGCATTTGCTCGTCGACGAATTTGAGGGAATCGGCGAGCTCCGAGCCATTACCGTCGAGCGTCTGCTGCATGAGCTCGCGTGCACCCGGACCAGGGTCGCCCTGATTCTTGAGGACGTTAAAGCGCGTGCGTACCTTCGATAGTGTGTCCATGTAGCCGTTCAGCAGCGACGCGTTGTCCTGCTTGACGACGATGCGCGCGAGCGCGCTGAACGCGATGCCGACGGGGCCGGCCGTGATCGACCCGCCGCCAAGATTGACGTCGACGTCGACGCCGGCATTCTGCACCGCCTGCGTCTTCGACGAAAACAGCCGCTTGAACCAACCCGTCATGCCGCTCTGAGTTTTCTGCAGGATGGTGGAGGCGAGCGCCGGATTGTCCCAGGCCGTTTGATCGTAAGCCGTTTCGAGGATCTTGCGGATCGGAGAGTCTTGGGGATCGCCCAGGCGGTTCATCGCATCGACGGCTTGCCCGAAGCTGCTGAAATCGCGCACGGCGATGCCTTGCATGAACCGCTGCCAATGCTGGGCGTACTCGGTTTTGTACATGCCGACGAGCGCTTTTTGAATCTGCTCGGGACTGCCTTCGAGCGTGAGATCGTCCTGCGACGACGTGTTCAGCACCCAATCCTTCGCTTGCAGCTCCTTGGTGGCAGCATCGCGAATGGCGGGCTTCACGTAATTGAACCAGGCTTCACGCGTGAACGTGCCCGGAATGGCATAGCTGCCGCCGACAAGGTTCGAATTGTTTTCGCCGACGATGCGTGCAACCGTCATCGGGGCGTAGCGCGTCGAAGCGCGTGCCTTGATCTCTTCATAGACGCGTTGGCGGGCCGGCATACCGCGCACGACGTGGCGCAGGTTCTCGCGCGTCTGATCGATCAGCGAAAGGTTGGCGTCGATCATCGGCCAATCGTCGTCGGTCACGCGCGCGAGGTAGAACGTGATCATGCGCTCGGCGCTCTTGATCATCTCGTCGCGCGACATGTTGCCGCGATTGCTCTCGAGCCAGCCGCGCCAGAAGCGCGCGAGCTGATCGGTCAGGTGCGCCGCTTCGACATGACGTTTGTCCGACAGCATCAGGTACGTCTTGAGCGCGTTGTAGGCGTCCTCGACGTTGGTCGGCGAGGCATCGCTATAGAGCCCGCCTTGCCCGCCGTTCGTAGTTAGGCCCGCGTTGCCCGCGTGCGCGGACACGGCGATCGCGCCCGATTCGGGCGGATGCGTGAGCGGAGCCAACTGATCGGGATGCGCGTCGACTTCCTTGAGGAACGCCGCGAGATTTTGCGAAACCGGATCGAGCATCAGCTGCTTGACACCGCGGTAGTACTCCGCCAGCAGACGCTGCTCGATCCGATCGCCCTGATAGAGCCCGAGCGAGACGGAGATCGGCCGGTCGCGGCGGAATTGCTCCAACTGCGCGATGCGGTCCTCGAGGATGTCCATCGCTTGCAGGCGCGACTGCAGATCGTTGCGGTTCTGCTGCAGCCGGACGATGTTGTCGAGATCGGCTTGCACATTCGAAGCCAGCTGCTGGTTGCCGATCGTCGACCACGTCCAGCCCCCGAGTGCCAGCGCGAGGACCGCCACGAACGTGAAGAACGTGCCGTAGCGCAAGCGCGTCTTGGCCGGACTCGCGAATTGGCGCACCGTCTGGCGATCGGCGAAGATGACCTTCGAGAACAAATCGCGCAGAAAGAATCCGTTCTTCGACGAAGCAGCCTGTGGTTTGGGCAGGCCGTCGACGGCCAAGCCGAAGCGATTGCCGATCCGCTGCGCGGCGGCGCTGTTGGTCTCGCCTTCCTGCAGCGCGCTCGTGAAGTAGAACCCGCGCAGAATCGGCTTGTGTTGGAACGGGTTGTTTTCGAACAAGGTGGCGAGAAAGACGCGCAGTGCGGGCTTGATCGCTAGAAACTCGAGCGGAAAGCTTAGTTGTCCCGGCGAGAGCAGGGTGCCGCGATTGATCGACATCTGCGCGATGCTGATTTCCTTGAGCCCTTCGTAGAGCGCTTCGAAGCGTTCGTCGAACAGGGTCACGATATCGCGCTTCTCGTCGCGCTTCTCGTCGCGCTCGTAGGGCAGCGTGGCGCCCCAGACCCGGTCGTACTCGTGGCGCTCGCCGCCGCCGAAAAATTCGGCGAAGCCCGTGATGAGATCGGCTTTCGTGAACATCACGTAGACAGGCGCGAAGACTTCGAGCTTCTCGGTCAGTTCCTGTACCCGCTGGCGTAGGCTGCGCGCGAGATTGATCGTCGCATCGGGCCGGCCGCTCGTGAGTTCGGCGATGCTTGCCGTCACGATGATGCCGTTGATCGGCGCCTTCGGTCGATAGCGCTTGAGCAGACTCAGAAAGCCGAGCCACTCGGTGCGGTCTTCGTCGAGGACGGAATAGCGGCCGGCCGTATCGAGCAGGATGCCCTCGGTCGTGAAGAACCAGTCGCAGTTGCGGGTGCCGCCGATGCCGTGCACGATCGCGTCACTCTTTTCGGCGAACGGGAACTGCAGCCCCGAGTTGAGCACGGCGCTGCTCTTGCCGGCCGCCGGATTGCCGATGACGATGTACCACGGCAGCTCGTAGAGCGCCGAGCCGCCCGAGGCTTGGCCGATCTTCGACGTCTTGATCGTGCGCACCGCTTGGACGAGCGCCGTACGCAGCGCCTCGAGATCGGCCTCTTTGGCGCCATTCGGCTGCGGCGCTTTGCCCGTCTCGGCCTGCCGCTCGAGCATGTCGCCGAGGTTGCGGCTCGCCCGCCGCGCGACCGCGCGCCGCCAAAGCCAGACGATGAGAATCAGCGCGAGCAAGGCCGCCAGCGCGAGCGAGGGCCACAGGAGCGGAAGATCGAACCAAAGGGCGCCGCCGAACAGAATCGCGGCGATGACGATCACCCCGACGATCGTTATCGTGCGTTTGCCGGTCAGTGCATTGAGGAAGTGTTGCATAAGGCTCTAGCGTTCTAAGTCTTGACGAATGGCCCGGCGTCCTAGGACGAAGCCGGGCTTGTGATATTCAACGTGTCCGAAATCCATCAATTTCCATCGCCCGCCCCATACCAAGCCGACTTGTTCGGCCGTTTGTCCGTACAGCTGATAGCCCCGCATCGCCCACGGATCTTTTTCCGAAATGACGATCTTGCCGTCGCGCAAAAAGGCGTTGTCGGCTGCAAGGCCGTATTGGTGATAGCTCTGATATCCGGCCGCATTCGTCACGCCGCCCAACTGCGCGAGCCGGTCTTGCCGCTCCGGACTCCGATAACCCTCCAACAGAGCCATTTCGTAGCCGTACTGCTCTCGCATGATCTTGTAGACGAGCAATAGGCGTTTTCTGAAATCGTCATCAAGCAAATTCCAATCGCGGCTGGCGCTCCGCAATGCTGGACGGACCTGCTCGACTTCCCGTGTCGCGAAAACCTCCGGCGGCAACGGCGGCGGTGGAACGAGCTGTTCCCCATTGAGCAACGCGGCGATTTTCTCGTCGGGCACGCGTGTCGCGCCGTCAAATTGAAGTAATTGGCGGCCGCGTAGTGCAATTGCAAGCAATGGAGGCGCCGCAAGGATACCTGCCGTAATCAAAATCAGCAAGCGCCGCCGAATCAGTATTTTTTTCGTGTCATTAAAGGAGGTATGCGAAATTTTTACTGATTTGTCGATGCGGGTCCGCAGATGTGAGATCCCACGTGAGGTGTGCCGCGACATGCGCCGATGCAATTGAGCGGCGGCCGACATTAGCGCGGTGCGCGCAGAAGGCAATAGGAATAATGCCGCAATGGTGACGGCGACGGCGAAATAGGCGGCGAGTGCAACAGCAATCAAGATCGGCCCCGGGGTGGGAAATAAATTGTATTTTGTAATGCTTGCTCTTAGAATCTGGCCTGCTTGTCAAGGGAGGCCGGCGTGTATTATCGCGGCGAATTAAAGAAGGATTCAACGAGATACTGATGAGTGCGCCGGAAAGTACCCATTCCAAAGGGCGGCCGAGCCTGCTTTCAGAGACGGCTCCCGGTACCGCCGACAACAGTTCGCGCATTCTTGCGAGCCTTGAAGGGCGCGTGCTCGCGCAGCAGCCTGCGCGTGGCCGATCGAAAAAGTCCTGGATCGCCGCCGCGCTGGCGCTCGTCACCCTCGTCGCTTTCGGCACACTGGGCGCTTGGCAATGGCAGCGTATCCAGCAGGGCGAGCATCCGGTCGTTGCCGCCGGCGCCGATAAGCCGCACGGTGCGGTGACGGTGAGCGCTGCGTCGGCCGCGTCGGCGCATCCGCACCTCGCGCAGGGCGAGCACAGCGGACACAGCGATGAGCCATCGGCGCCGCATGCAGCCGTGATCGTTGCCGACGATCCCGTGCACGCCAATGCCAATGCGGGCGCAGCGGCGCCCGATCATGCTGATCCGCTATCGCGTGCGCTTGCAAGCGGCGTGACGCCTGCGCTGGCTGCGGATAACGTTTCGTCTTCAACGACGGTAGCCGCGGCTTCGTCGGCTGCGGCCGGTGCGAAGCATGCGCCGGCCGTCGCCCGGGCGGTTGCGTCACGCACCGAGCAGGAGAGCGCCAAGAGCCGCCGCGCCGAGCAGGTCGCTGCCGCGCACGCGGGCAAGCGCGTGAAAGGGCGCGCGCCGGGGGCCAAGGACGACTCCGACGCCGATTTGCTGGCCGTGCTCGTCGCGCGCACGAAGCCGTACAACGCCGATGCGCCCAAGGGCGCCAGCGCCGCTGCGGCGGGCAAAGCGGCGCAGTCGTCGGCCAAGGCGCACACGGCCAGCTTGAGCGATCAAGTCAAAGTGTGCGACAAGGGCAACTTCTTCGAAGCGCAAACCTGCCGCTGGCGCGTTTGCTCGGATCACTGGGGCAAGGACCCGGCCTGTCCTAGCCCCGCGTCCAGCAATGCGTCGGCGGGTCAAACGCGTTAGCATCGGCCCGCGCACGCGTGTCACGCCGAGTTGGCGTCAGACGCTTCTTTTGGTAGCGTGAGCGGATGCCGATCGATCCGCCTCTTCCCCATACGCTGTTAATCACGCCCGAGCCGCCCGACGAAGCGCATTTCGACGTCTTCCTCGATCGTTTGCGTCACGCCGTCTCAGCGGGCATTGCGCTCGTGCAGTTGCGCGCGAAAACGCTCGATGCGTTCGCCTATCGGGAACTGGCCGAGCGAGCCTGCGCGGTGTGTCATCGATACGGGGCGCGCCTCGTGCTCAACGGACCCATCGAGCACTTGGACGACGTCGATGCCGACGGCTTGCATTTGCCCAGCGCGCGCCTTGCCGCATGCAAGATGCGTCCGCTCGTACCGTCAAAACTGCTTTCGGCGGCATGCCACTCGCGTGATCAACTGCTGCATGCGCAGCGCATCGGCGCCGATTTCGTCACGCTGTCTCCCGTCCTTCCCACCCCGAGCCATCCCGGCGAGCCGGCGCTCGGCTGGCCGCGATTCCGGACGCTGGCCGCGCAGGTGTCGCTGCCCGTCTACGCACTCGGCGGCATGACGCCGGCTTGCGCATCGAACGCACATGCGCACGGCGCTTACGGCATCGCGGGGATTTCCGCTTTCTGGTGAGCGGTGAGCGCGCGGATGCGTGAGGGCGCTCCATTAGCGGGCCTGCGCATGCGTTCGAGGCACGCGCGTTGCTGCAGTGCGGCAGCACTTCCCACGCGTCCCATTCCTTGTTCGTTTCACTTTCGAAGGAGTCAAACGATGAGTTCACTCGCAATCGACTATTCCGGCGATGTCGGCCGTACCGGGCGGGCGGTCTTCGCCTCGATGGCTGACATCGCCAATCAGACGTTCGACGGCATAGAGCGCCTCACCCGGCTCAATCTCCAGACGGTGAAGACTACATTGGCCGAGCAGCACGGCATTGCACTCGAGGCAGTCGATTCGCGTTCGTTCGATTGGCTCCTTACCCTGCCGGTGGCGGGGGCGCAGGCCGGATTTACAAAAACGCTCGCTTATTGGCAGCATGTGAACACGATCGCTGCCGAGACGACCGCGAACAATGCGGGCGCCGGCTGGGAAGGCTTCACCGAATGCACACGATGGGTCGCCACGGCGCTCTCCGACGCTGCGCATACGGGCACGGGTGGGCCGTTCGTGCTGCCTGCGTCGGACGCAAATTTGCCCGTCGCCGCGTAGAACGCAGCGTCCGAGCACGGCAGAGCAGCGGTAAAAAGCGCGCGGTCGACATCGTCGACAGCGCGGGCAATGCCGTGTCCTCGACGAAGGGCGAGAGCGGGGCGTAGCACGACGCCGTGGTGGGTTCACGGCGGGACTGCGCGCTACGCCGCGCTGGGCTTGCCGGTGAACGCGGAGATCGGCTTGTCGACATGCCGCTCGAGCCCAGCCGAGAACACCTTCATCGCTTCGATGAGCGGCGTGAGCGCTTGCCACAGCGCATCGTCGTGCAGCATCTTATACGCGCCGGTGAAGCCCGGTGCGGTATGTCCGTCGCCATTGGCATCGGGCCGCCAAGCGCCGATGCGTTCCAGCGCGTCGGTCACGGCGAACACTGTCTTGTAGAACTGGCTCGGCTCGATGCGCGATAGCGCCATCAATACGATCGACACGTTCTGGATCGCGTTCAACGTACCGGGTTTGCCGAGCCCTTCCACTAGTACTTGCGCAACGGGTGTCTTTGCGCACACGAGATCGTTCGCGAAACGCAGCACGCCGTGCGTGTGCAGGCTCTGCAATAGGCGCTCGAGCGCTTCGTGCGCATCGGGCTCGGTCTCAAGCGGCTCGGGCTCGTAGTAGATGCGTTCGGCCATCAGAATCTCTCCGGATGAGGCATCGTTCGCGGCGGCTCGATATAGTCGTCGCGCGCCCATTTCACCGAGGCGTCGATGCCGGGGTTCGGCGTACGCGCGTGATTGCGATAGTTGTTCTTCGGCAGCGGCGCGCCGCCGTTTGGTTTCGGCAGGCATTCGAGCTTGACGGCTACCTCTTTGTAAGCCGGCGTGTTGACGAGTTCGCATGGGACTTCATCAACGCTCGTGTTCCGCAAGAAAATCGACGAGCGGCTGATCGGCGCGGCCGTTCAGCACTTCGCCGTCATAGGTCAGCGTGCAAGGGTTCGGGCCACCCATGGCATCTCCTTTTTTCGACAATCGTTCCCTGCGTCGCGGCACGCTCGATTCTCAAAACGTCAGGGTCCGAAATGATTTCGAAGGGGATGACGCGTGGGGGCGAAACGACGACAAGTGAACGATGCGCGAGTATGAGGCGTTCCTAGTCGTCGTACGGCGGCACGCGGTGCGGCGTCGGCGGTGAATCCGGCCGGTGCGGGCGAAGCCTAAAAGACACGGACCACGCTTGCGACGCGGAAGGAATTTTTCGCCGTTGGAGATTTTTCACGTCGAATGCCGAGCAGCGCGAACCGATAGCATGCGGATCGGAAAGCGATTACCACCGGCTTACGCGGCCGTCTTCGTCGAACAGGCCGCCGGAGCGACGGTTCGCGGCGCGTCGGACCACCGCAGCAAGATGGGGAACGCGATGCAACCGATCGCGGCGACGACCGTGACGAACGCCGCGAGTGCCGAAACCGTGCCGGGCATCGCCGCCACCAGATAGATCGCGAGCGAGCCCGCGATCAAGTGCATGGCGCCCATGAGGCCCGATGCCGCGCCCGCGTTGTCGGGGAAGCTCGTGACGCCGCCTGCGAACGAGAGCGGGACGAGAAACCCATTGGCGAGCGTCACGACCGAGATCGCGAGGATCATCGGCAGCGGCGTCGTGCCGCCGAGCCAGCCCGCCACGAGCAGGCACGCAGCGCCCGCTGCGAGAATCGCGAAGCCCGCACCGAGCAGCCGATCGATGCCGTGCGTCTTGGCGAAACGGCGGGAGGTCAGATTCCCGAAGATATAGGTGACGGACAGGCTCATGTAGCAGTAGCTGACGGCCTTCGTCGACAGTCCCATGTTGACGAGAATCACCGGCGACGCTGCCAGATAGCCGAGATAGGCGGCGTAGCCGACACAGAGGTTGAGCGCGTAGGACCAGAACCGGGGCTGGACGAGCAGCATCGGATAGCTGCGGAACAGACGTGCGACGCTGCTGTGGCGGTTGGACTTCGGCACCGTCTCGGGGATATAGATGACCAGCAACGCGACGGCGAGCGCGCCGAGCGCCGCCGTGAACAAGAACGGCGCGCGCCAAGAGACGTAGGTCGTGATGTAGCCGCCGACGAGCGGAGAGAGTGCCGGCGATGCGCCGACGATGGGCATGATCGTCGTGAACGTGCGTGCAGCTGTCTTGGGATCGAAGATGTCGCTGACGATAGCGCGGCCGATGACCATGCCGGCCCCCGCACCGAGCGCTTGGAAGATGCGCGCGAGCCCGAAGGCCGTGACGGTCGGCGCGAGCGAGCACGCGACCGAAGCAACCGTGTAGAGCAACATGCCGCCGATGACGAGACGCCTGCGCCCGTAGGCATCCGATAGCGGGCCGTAGATGGCCTGTGCGACGGCTAGCCCGACCACATAGACGCTGAAGGTGTGCTGCAGCGCCGAGATTGGCGTGCCGAAGGCGCGGGCGGCGAGCGGCATGCCGGGCAGGTTGATATCGGACGCGAGCAGCCCGCTCGCGCTGAGCAGCACGAGCGTGACTAGCAGGGCGCCCTGGGGAATGGTGAAGCGGGGTTGGGTCATCGCTGTTGTTCCTTTCTTCTGCGAGTTTTCAGGAAGTCAGCTTAGTGGTCCGGATATAATGCTGTCCAAGACTTAATTTCTCATAGATGTTGCCGAAAAGGACATAACCATGGAGCTGCAGCAACTGAAGTACTTCGTGGCGGTCGCTGAAACCGAGCACGTCGCGCGGGCGGCCGAGCGGCTGCATATCTCACAGTCGCCGCTATCGCGCCAGATTCGTCAGTTGGAGGAGCACCTCGGGTTGCAACTGTTCGAGCGCGTCAAGCAGCGCATCCGCCTTACGCCCGCGGGGCGGGATTTTCTGGAGCAAGCACGCGATCTGCTTGCTCAGGCCGAGCGCATCGAGGAGCGTGCGCGGCAAGTCGGAAAGGGCGAGGCATGCTCGCTGTCGATCGGCTACTGCGAAGGGATCATTCATAACGGACGGCTGCCCGCCGCGCTGCGCCGGTTTCGTTCAACGCATCCACGCGTGAACCTGAAACTTTCCGCGATGCGCTCAGGCGAGCAGATCGACGCACTCGAGCGCTCACTGATCGATGTCGCGTGCGTCTACAACCTGCCCAAGCCGGACGAATCGTTGACGAGCCTTTTGCTCACTAGCGAGCCATTCGTGCTCGCGGTTGCGGACGATCATCCACTGGCCGAGCAGACGACGATCGAGCCAAGCGACTTGAATGGTATGCCGTGGATCGCATTGCCGAAATCGATCAACCCCGCGGCGCGCGAGCGCTTTCTGGCGGCCTGTGCATCCTGCGGTTTTACGCCCGATATTCAGTTTGAAGTCGCGCAGGTGTCGACGACGCTCGGGCTCGTCGGCGCAGGACTCGGTGTCGCGGTCATGCAGGCGAGCATGCGGCGGATGAGCCCGCCCGGCGTCGTATTCAAACCGATAGACTGGCTGCCGCTCGTCGTGGAAATTCACCTGCTGTGGCGTGCCCGCGCGCAAACGGCGGGGGTGCGGTATTTTCTGCAGGCGCTGGAGGAGACGGGCGGAGCGAGTGACCCGTTTAAAGGCGGGGTGAGGGCGGTCGCCGAATTGACGGTCCCCGATTGATAACGGTGCGACTTCTCTGTTCTTGGCCCGAATCCGGTCCCACGCTCGGCACGTGGGGGAGTCACCGTCGATCTGGTGCGTCCGGCTGGTGCCGACCTATATAGCGGCCCTTCGACTCGATGCGAGCGCTATGGCAGCTTCCAAACGGGAACTGCCAGGGCTTAACTTAGGCGATGACCTTCTGCTCCCCGGCAGCCTGCTCGCGCATGCGACGGGCTTCGTCGCGCAGGAACTGCTGGTAATCGTCCAGATCGCCGTCGAAGGGCTCGACGCCACCCTTGGTAACGAGCCAGAACTCGTCACATACCGCGCGCAGCAGCGACCGGTCGTGACTGACCAGCATCACTGTGCCTTCGAATTCGTTGAGTGCCATGCCTAGCGCTTCGCGTGTGGCCAGGTCGAGGTGGTTGGTAGGCTCGTCGAGCAGCAGCAGGTTGGGGCGCTGCCACACGATCATGCACAACACGAGCCGCGCCTTTTCGCCGCCGCTCATCGTGCTTACTGCCTGATGGACCATGTCGCCACTAAAGTTGAAGGTGCCGAGGAAGGTGCGAAGCGATTGTTCGGTGCCACTCTGGCCAGGGGCGCGCGCGTGCGCCGGCGTGTCCTTGGCAAGGCGGATCATGTGTTCCAGCGGGGTGTCGAGCGGACGCAGCACGTCGAGTTCCTGCTGTGCGAAGTAGCCGATGTTCAGGCCTTTGCCTTCGCTGATTTCGCCGGCAATCGGCGCGAGCTCATGCGCCACCGTCTTCACCAGCGTGGATTTGCCTTGGCCGTTGGCACCGAGAATGCCGATGCGCTGCCCGGCCAGCACGGAGCGATTGATGCCCCGCACGATGACCGTCGGCGGAGTGCCCGGCGGTGCGCCAGTCGGCGCCGCGTAGCCGAAGCTCGCGTCCAGCATCGACAACAGCGGGTTCGGGACGTTGAGCGGCTCCTTGAACTCGAAGTTGAACTCGGCGTCGGCCAGCACTGGGGCGATCTTCTCCATGCGTTCGAGCGCCTTGACCCGGCTCTGCGCCTGCTTCGCCTTCGAGGCCTTGGCCTTGAAACGGGCGATGAATTTCTGCAGATGGGCGATCTTGTCCACCTGCTTGGCCATCGCGGCCTGCTGCAACACCAGTTGCTCAGCGCGCATGTCTTCGAACTTGCTGTAGTTGCCGCCATAACGCACGAGCTTGGCGTTGTCGACATGCACCGTCACCTGCGTCACCGCGTCGAGGAATTCGCGATCGTGGCTGATTACCACCAAGGTTCCTTGATAGCGCTTGAGCCACGCTTCCAGCCAGACCAGTGCGTCGAGGTCGAGGTGATTGGTCGGCTCGTCGAGCAACAGCAAATCGGACGGGCACATGAGCGCGCGCGCCAGTTGCAGTCGCATGCGCCAGCCGCCGGAGAAACTGTTGACCGGCTGGCTAAGCTGCGCAGCACTAAAGCCAAGGCCTAGGATCAGCGCTTGGGCACGTGCGGGGGCATCATGTGCACCGGCGTCGTGCAGGGCCATGTAGGCGTGCGCCATGCGCATGCCATCGTCGCTGGCCTCAGCGGCGGCTACTTCGGCTTGCGCGGCCAGCAGTACGGTGTCACCTTCGATGACGAAGTCGGTCGCACTTTGCTCGGTCTCCGGCATCTCCTGCGCGACCTGGCCCATCTTCCATGCAGCGGGAATAGAGAACTCGCCGCCGTCTTCGTGCAACGTACCGTTGAGAAGGCCGAAGAAGGATGACTTGCCGGCGCCATTGCGGCCGACAAGGCCAATCTTTTCGCCGGAGGTAAAGGTTACGGACGCGCAGTCGAGTACGACATTGATGCCGCGGCGCAGCGTGACATTACGGACGGAAATCATAGGGAGCTACTTCTGAGAGGATAGGCGTGATAGCCGGCCGGACCGTACGCGGCTGTCTCTTTACGCCTACCTCGCCCCGAGCCACCTGGCCGAACACGCGGGCAAGGTCAAGTTTTGACCACGCTCGGGGACCCAGAAAAAACGCCGCTTGAAGAAGCGGCGCAGTTCCTTGGCAGTTCCTTCGCAGTTCCTTGATTCGCAAAAACAATTCTTGGTAGGCCGTACTGGATTCGAACCAGTGACCAACGGATTAAAAGTCCGCTGCTCTACCAGCTGAGCTAACGACCCGAAGAGGCGAGATTATAGCGACGCGTACGGGACCCGTCAACCTCGCCCGATCCGCGACACCTCGCCCCATCGGCGTGTGCCGCTAGCGCCGACTTACTTCGTCTGCGCGAGCTTCTGCTGCGCCGTCTGCGCAACGTCCGACCCGCTGTACTGCGAGACGATTTGCTGCAACGTCTTGCGAGCCGCGGCCTTCTGGCCTTGCTCCAATTGGTTGTTCGCAATCGCCAGCAGCGCTTCGGGCGCGCGCGGGTGCTGCGGGTAGTTCTTCACGATACCTTGCCAAACGGCCGTCGAGCCCTTGTAGTCGCGCAGCGCATACAGCGCATTGCCGAGCCAGTACTGCGCCGTCGGCTGGTAGGGACTCTGGGGATACTTGGCGATGAAGTCGCGAAATGCCGCAGCGGCGCCTTTGTAGTCGCCGCTGCGAAACTGCTGCGATGCCGCGTTGAACGCCTCCGTTTCGCCAGGCTGCACCGTGCCTTGGACGCCGTCCACCGTCTGAGCCTGCGGTTCGAATTTCTTGAGCCGCGTATCGAGATCGGTGTAGTAGTCCTTCTGCTGCTTCTGCAAGGTGGTGACCTGGTTCACCAGATCCTCGTTCTGCCCGCGCACCGTCGCAATCTGCTGGTTCAGCTGATCGATACGCCCTTGCTGATCCAGCAGGGTACGCTGGGCAGCCGCGAGCTGGCTCGTGAGGTTATCTGTCTTCGCGCGCAAGTCGAGAATGGCTTGGCGCGCCTGGTCGTCGTCGAATATACCGGCGTGCGCCGGCCCGGCGACGAGCGCCGAGGCGGCCACGCATGCGGCTGCGGTACCGCGCAGCCAGGAGAAACGGTGCGTCATACGCGTTATCACCCGTTACGAATTACTGATAGACGACATCCGCGCGGCGATTTTGCGCCCACGAGGCTTCGTCGTGACCCGTCGCCACCGGCTTTTCCTTGCCGAGGCTCACGGCTTCGATTTGCGAGTCCTGCACGCCCAGTGTTTCCAGGCCTTGCTTGACCGCTTCCGCACGCTTTTGACCCAGCGCAAGGTTGTACTCGCTCGTACCGCGCTCGTCAGTGTTGCCTTGGATCAAGACGTGGCGCTGCGGATGGCTCTTCAGATATTGCGCGTGCGCTTGCAGCAGCGATTGATATTCCGGCTTGACCGAGTAGCTGTCAAAGTCGAAGTACACGCTGCGCTTCGCGAGCGGGCTGTTGGGATTGTTCAGCTCGTCGACCGTCACCGGCGCAACTGCGTTCGGGTTCGGTTGCGTGCCGACCGCACCCTGCGTCGGATTCTCGTTGAGCTTCGTGCCCGAATGGCAGGCGGCCAATACGGCCACCAACATTACCGCAAACACGATACGAAGTTTCGACATCATTTTTTACTCTCCTTGTGTGTCATTGCATAAAGGGACCCCAAGACGGTTCGCGCACGCTACCGCCCTGAACGGACAGGATTTGCCGAGTCCGACCGTCGGTCGAGACTGCGGCCAGCACGCCACGGCCGTTCACCTGTGTGGCGTAAAGAATGTACTGACCATTCGCCGCAAAACTCGGCGATTCGTCATGTGTCGTGTCGGTCAGGGCCGTCGCGACGCCTGTCTGGAGATCCTGGACATAGAGTTTGAACGCCCCGCCGACGCGCGAGATATAAGCGAGTTCCTTGCCGTCCGGGCTCACGCGCGGGCTCGTGTTGTAGTTGCCCGTGAACGTCACGCGCTGCGCAGCGCCCGCGCTTTCACCCTGCGCGGGCATCTTATAGATCTGCGGCTGGCCGCCGCGGTCGCTCGTGAAGTAGATCCACTGGCCGTCGGGGGAGTAGAACGGCTCGGTGTCGATCGAGTTGCTCTGCGACAGCCGGCGTAGTCCGCCGCCGTTGGCATTGACGGCGAAGATCTGCGTATTGCCCGTGCGCGACAGCGCGACCGCCACCGTGTGGCCGTCAGGCGACCAGGCGGGCGCGCTGTTGTTGCCCTTCTGATCGGAAATGATCACGCGCCGGCCGGAGGGCAGATCGTGTATGTAGACGATCGGCTTGCGCTTCTCGAACGAGACATACGCCACCTTGGAGCCGTCGGGCGACCAGGCCGGCGAGATGATCGGCTCGGGGCTCGACAGCGCGACGTGCGCGTCTTGGCCGTCCGAGTCGGAGATTTGCAGTTGATAGCGATTGCCGACTTTGATCACATACGAAAGCCGCGTGGCAAACACGCCGCGCGAGCCGAGCAGTTTTTGATAGATGTAGTCGGAGATCTTGTGCGCCGTCAGGCGCAGGCTGTCGGGTGGCGTCGTAAACGACAGGCCGCCAAGGCTTTGTCCCTTGACCGTGTCGTAGAGCCTGAATCGCACGTCGTACTGGCCGTTCGCGGCGCGCGTCACGCTGCCGGCAACGAACGCGTTAGCACCCTTGGCCTTCCAGGCGCCCAGATCGACGGGGTCGGTTTCGGATACGGGCGTGGCGCCGGCATCGATGTTCGAAAACTTGCCGCTGCGCTGCAAGTCTTGGCGAACGATCTCGCTTACCGACTGCGGGGCGCTCGTCTCGCCGGCAAAGTTCGCCGTCGAGATCGGAAACTGCGTGGAGCCCACGCCCGTCACGAGAACGTTCAATTGAGCCTGGGCGACACTCGCGGAAGCGATCAGACATGCCGCCAACACAGTCCTCAAGCCTAGTTTCGTCATCAAACTCATGCTGAAAAACCCCAAAAAAACGAAAAAATGGCACGACAGGAAAGAGACTACTCGATGCAGGAATCGTTCCTGACCGATTTCTGCGCGTCCAATCTCGCGCGGCACTTGGCACTTTCGTCAGCCAGCCGGCCGCAGCGTGATCAGGAACGACGCCGGCGCCTTCCCGTTGATGTCGAGCGGCATCGGAGTAGACGCGTTGACCGCGTTCAGTGCCGCCGAATCCCACTGCGGGTTGTCGCTGGCCTTTTGGATCGAAGCCGACAGAATCTGGCCGTCGGGCGCGCAATGCACGGAGACCACGGTCTCGAGCCCTTCCGTCGCGCCGGCCCAAATAATGTTCGGCCTCACGCGCCGTCGTACCTTGTCCGCATAGCCGGGTGAGGCGGCCGTTCCGCCCGAGCCGCTGCCGGTGCCGCTTTTCGCGAGCCCATTGCCGCCTTCGCTCTGGCCTGCCATGCCCTGCATTTGCGAGAGGCGCGCGTGCCGCTCTTGTTCGAGTTGCTGTTTCTGCTTGGCTTGTTGCTGGGCGAGCGCCTTCGCCTTGGCGGCCTTTTCGGCTTGGGCCTTTTCCGCTTCCGCCTTTTGCTGCGCCTCCAACTGCTGCTGTTTCAACTGCGTCTGCTTTTGCTGTTCGGCCTGCTGTCGCTCGCGCAGCTTTTCGGCTTGCGCCTGTTGCTGCTTGAGCTTATCGGCCGCAGTCTTTTGCGCCGCGAGCCGCTCGGCCTGTTCGCGGGCCAGCGCTTCCTGGCGTTTGGCCTGCTCCTGCTGCTCCTGCACCGCCTTCTGGCGCTGCTCTTGCGCAAGCTGGGCAGCGCGCTGGGCGGCTTCCTGCTCCTTGCGCTTCTTCTGCTGAAGCGCAATATCGGCTTGTTCCTGATCGACGGGCGGCGCCGGCTGCACGCGCACGGGCGGTGCGGGCGGAGGCGGCTGCGTGGGCGTCGGGGGAATCTCGGTCCAAATCTCGGCCTCGGCTCCGGCGGGCGTGCTGTTCTGCCAGTGGATGCCGTGATAGAGGAACAACCCCAGCAGCGCGTGCATCACGAGCGCGAGCGTGAACGCGCGCCCGGTGCCGCGTTCGCGAGGCGGTTGCAGCGGATAGAGGGACTTCTTGCGGTTCATTGCGATTTGACGAGCAGGCCCACGCGCTTCACGCCGCGCGCCTTCAAGTCGGACATCACGTTCATGACGGTTTCGTACTGCACGGTTTTATCGGCGGCGATCACGACGGGCTGGTCGGGGTGCGACACCTCGCGCTCGGCCACGAAGGCGCTTAGATCGGCGCGCGTCATCTGCTGCTCTTGGGTGCCGTCCGTTTCGTCCTTGTAGCGAACGCTGATCTTGCCGTCGCCGCGAATGTTGACGACGACGGGCGGCGTCTGCTGCTGAGGCGCTGCGCCGCCGACCGTGGGCAGATTCACGATCGAGGGCGCCACGAGCGGCGCCGTCACCATGAAGATGACGAGCAGAACCAGCATGACGTCAATGTACGGCACGACGTTGATGTCTGCCATCGCGCGGCGGGAACGGCCGCTGCGCATGCTCGAACGATTGGTGGAGCCGGCCATTGCGTACTCCTTAATGCGCCTGGCGCTGCAAGATGTTCGAAAACTCTTCGATGAACGTTTCGAAGCGGATCGCGAGCCGATCGATGTCGTGCGCGTAGCGGTTGTAGGCGACCACAGCGGGGATCGCCGCGAACAGGCCGATCGCGGTGGCCGTCAGCGCTTCAGCGATGCCGGGCGCGACATTAGCGAGCGTGGCCTGCTGCACGTTAGCGAGACCGCGGAACGCATTCATGATCCCCCAGACCGTGCCGAACAGGCCGATGTATGGGCTGACCGACCCGACCGAGGCGAGGAATGAGAGGTTGGCCTCGAGCACGTCCATTTCGCGTTGGAACGCGGCGCGCATCGCTCGGCGCGCGCCGTCGAGGATCGCGCCCGGATCGTTGATCCGCCTTTCCTTGGCTTTCAAGAACTCGCGCATGCCCGATTCGAAAATACGTTCGAGCCCGCCGATCGTATGGCGATTGTTCGCAGCGCTTTGATAGAGCGCCTGCAGGTCGCCGCCGGACCAAAAGTCGCGCTCGAATTGCTCAGTTTGCGCTCGGGCGCGCCGGATGGCAAACCACTTGCGGAAGATGAACGTCCAGGACATCAGCGACAGGAGGAGCAGCAGCCCCATCACCGCTTGCGCTAGCACGCTCGCGTTCAGAACAAGAGAAATGATCGATAGGTCTTGTGCGTTATTCATAAAGAGTGTGCTTTTGCGTCAGAACGGGCGAGGCTCGCTTGCCAAGGCGCGAATAAGGTTTTAGTCGGCCACTTGAAAGCGTTGGCGTTTGAATGCCGAACCCCGCTTGGTATCGGCTTGGTATCGACCGGCACGATACAAGTTCATGGACGTAGACTCAACGAAAATCAAGTGTTGGCCGTTGACACCCCGGCTTCAAATGGGTGCGATTCGCGGCGCAGCCCCTCGGATACTGCGTGCGGGAGTGCGATCGGCTTGAGCGTGGCATGGTCGATGCACCCGACGCGAATCGTGCCGATAGCCAGCACGACATCGCCGCGGCGTGCTTCCTGGACGAATTCGACGCTCGCTTTGCCCAGGCGCTCGATGCGGCTCGCGATCGTTAGCATGTCGTCCAGACAGGCCGGCGCGCGATACTGCACGGCCGTCTCGCTGACGACGAAGAGGACGCCGTTCTCCTCGGCAAGCTTGCGCTGGTCGACGCCGCATGCCCGCAGCCATTCGGTGCGCGCGCGCTCGAAGAACTTGAGGTAGTTGGCGAAAAAGACGATGCCGCCTGCGTCGGTATCTTCGTAATAGACGCGGATCGGCCAGTCGAAGCCGGATTGCGCGCCGCGACGGCGAGTAGGCTGGTTCATGGCCCGGCATTTTACCGGATCGCGAGCGTTGGTCTCAAAATTGCATCCGCGCAGCGGCAATTGCCTATCGGGTGCGCTTCCAATACACTGTTGCGCTCATCCCTGCGTGACTGGCGATAAAACCCTCCGGGGTCAAGGTGGAGCCACCCACCGTGAAGCGCAGGGTGCCGTTTTGCCGTTCGCCTGGGCAGCCGAGTATCGCGCGCCGTCATTTGCGCCGCCAGCGGTTGTCCTGCCCGCGTAACGGAACCTTCCGCCACGTCAGGGCTGGTTCCCCGCCAGCAGCGCAAACGTACGATCGGTACCGATTGGTCCGATTGGTACCGATTGGTCCCATTGATACCGATCGGTACGCCTCCCGCGCACGATTCGGCGAACCTATATACCTTAACGGAACGCGTATGTTTGACAGAGCCCAAAGCACGATCGCCAACGTCGACCCCGAGATCTGGAGCGCCATCCAGCAGGAAAATCACCGCCAAGAAGAGCACATCGAGCTCATCGCGTCGGAAAACTACACGAGCCCGGCCGTGATGGCTGCGCAGGGCTCGCAACTGACGAACAAGTATGCCGAGGGCTACCCCGGCAAGCGCTACTACGGCGGCTGCGAGTATGTCGACGTCGTGGAGCAACTGGCGATCGACCGCGTGAAGGCGCTGTTCGGGGCCGAGGCCGCGAACGTGCAGCCGAACTCGGGCTCGCAAGCGAACCAAGGCGTGTTCTTCGCGATGCTCAAGCCGGGCGACACGATCATGGGGATGAGCCTGGCCGAAGGCGGCCACCTGACGCACGGTTCGCCCGTGAATATGTCTGGCAAATGGTTCAACGTGGTCAGCTACGGCTTGAACGAAGCCGAAGACATCGACTATGAAGCCGCCGAGAAGCTCGCGAATGAGCACAAGCCTAAGCTCATCATCGCCGGCGCTTCCGCGTTTGCGCTGAAGATCGATTTCGAGCGCTTGGGAAAGATCGCGAAGGCAGTCGGTGCGTACTTGATGGTCGACATGGCGCACTACGCTGGCCTTATCGCCGCGGGCGTCTATCCGAACCCGGTGCCGCACGCGGATTTCGTCACGACGACCACGCACAAGAGCCTGCGCGGCCCGCGCGGCGGCGTGATCTTGATGAAAGCCGAGTACGAGAAGCAGATCAACTCGGCGATTTTCCCGGGCATTCAAGGCGGCCCGCTGATGCACGTGATCGCCGGCAAGGCCGTCGCGTTCAAGGAAGCCGCATCGCCCGAATTCAAGACGTATCAGCAGCAAGTGGCCGAGAACGCGCGCGTGCTGGCCGAGACGCTCGTCAAGCGCGGCCTGCGTATCGTGTCGGGCCGCACGGAAAGCCACGTGATGCTCGTCGATCTGCGCGCGAAGCGCATCACGGGTAAGGCGGCCGAGGCGGCGCTCGGTGCAGCGCATATCACCGTCAATAAGAACGCGATTCCGAACGATCCGGAAAAGCCGTTCGTGACGAGCGGCATTCGTTTGGGCTCGCCCGCGATGACGACGCGCGGCTTCGGCACGAAGGAAGCCGAGCAAGTGGGCAACCTGATCGCCGATGTGCTCGAACACCCTGAGGACGCCGCAACGATCGAGCGCGTGCGTGCCCAGGTGGCCGAGCTCACGAAGCGATTCCCCGTCTATCGCTGATCGGCCATGCGCTGCCCCTTCTGCCGGCACGAAGATACGCAAGTGGTCGACTCGCGCGTATCGGAGGACGGGGCCGCGATTCGGCGCCGCCGCCGCTGCCCAGCCTGCGACAAGCGTTTCACGACGTATGAGCGGGTTGAGCTGACGCTGCCGACTGTGGTCAAGAAGGACGGCAGCCGCAGCGAGTTCGACCGCCGCAAGATCGCCGCGAGCATGCAGCTCGCCTTGCGCAAGCGCCCCGTCTCGGCCGAGGCGATCGACGCGGCGGTGGCTCGCATCGAATACCTGCTGCTCGGCAGCGGGGAGCGTGAAGTGCGTAGCGAGCGGCTCGGAGAACTCGTCATGAACGAGCTGCTCCAGCTCGATAAGATCGCCTATGTGCGTTTTGCATCGGTATACCGGCGCTTCGAAGACGTATCCGAATTCGAGGATGTGATCGAGGAGTTCCGCCGGCCGAAGCCCGAGAAGCCCGCTCGCAAGCGCTGATTCGCCTTCCCGTTTTTTCTTCCGCTTCGCCACTTTCGCTTGTCCCCCAGTTGATATCGATATGACGCGCCATTCTGGGCGGCTGGGCGCTTGCGCGCCACTAGGCCGATCGGGGGATGGTTGCATGCTCGCGTACCCGCTAGATTGGCGGCTTGCCGATGACGGGAGCAGGGCGACATGCAAAACGTATTCGAGTGCGGGCACAAAGGACGATGCAGGCGTTTGCGCGGCCGCGGGTTTTCGCTGGTCGAATTGCTCGTCGTCACCGTGCTCGTGGCATCGAGTGGGATGGCGGCGGCGCCGCTTTTCTCCACATGGCATGCGCGCGATCGCGTCGACGGCGCCGCGAGGGCGCTCCTCGCCAGTTTGACGCTCGCGCGCGGCGAGACGATCGCTCGCGGTACGCGTGTGGTTGTATGCCCTGCGCAAGAGGGCGCGCACTGCTTGCCCAAGGGGTATGTTTGCGCCGGCGGCGGGTTCGGCTGGTCGTGCGGTTGGGCGGTCGTGGTCGATCCGCCGCGAGCCGGTCAGCCGCTGCGCGTCTATCGGCGCACGTCCGGCGTCTCGATCGACGCTGCTGCGGCCGCTGTCGAGTTCACGCCGCCGGCGGGGCAGGTGATCGGAGGGTTTCGCAAGTTCGAACTGGCGGCGGCGGGTGTCGCCGCGGGCAAGCAAAGCGATACATTGCGCCGGTGTATCCGTATTGCGGCGGGCGGTAGGGCGCGGCTCGAACGGGGCGGTTGCGGCGGGCGGGCCCGCGCATGAGCGTGATTCGTATACGGCCCGTTCGCGCGAGGCCGAGCCGCTTCGGCGGGTCCTCTTTGCTCGAAGTGCTAGTCGCCCTTTCGTTGCTGGCGACTTCGATGCTGGGCGCTGCCGCAGTTCAACTGGCCTCGCTGCGCGGTGCCGATGAGCAAGCTTATCGCGAGCATGCCTCGTGGATCGCGGCATCGGTTACCGAAGCCATGCGCTTGCCCGAAGCGGCTTCGACGATGTTCGCGCATTCGCGAGAGCGTGCCGCGACCCTGCTACCCGGTGCCCGAGTGTCGGTCGTCGAGGGCGCGGGCAGCATGGGGATGATCGCCGTGCAGTGGGCGCGCGGACTCGACGCGCCCGGCGTGGATCAAGCACCGGGTCCGAACGCCTGTCCATTCGCTGAACGCATTGCCCTAGCGCATTGCATCGCGCTGCCCATCGCGCCGCCTTTTGGGCGCAATCAATGAGGGCGAGCCATGCAGCGGGCCGGGACTTTTTGTACGACGGGCAACGGCGCTTATTGCGACTGCAGAGGGGTCATGCGCTGCTCGAGTGGATGATCGCCGCGGCGCTTGGGCTCGTCGTGCTCGGCGGCGGATTGATGCTCTATCGACTGCAGCGCGAAACGTTCTCGCGCTCAGTCGATGCGGCGACGATGCGCGAGGCCGGCGCAGCTGCGCTGACGCTCGTCGGCCAGCAGATTCAACTGGCGGGATACGCGCCCGTCGATCAACCGGCGTTGCGTTCACGTGTGACGCCGGGCGTTTTCGGCTGCCAGTCTGCGCGTCCTGACGCTCGCAGTATCGACGAGGCTGCGTGCGCGAATTATCCGTCCGATGCGGCCGATTCCGATGGGATCGTCGCGCGTTACGTCGACGATGCGGTGGCAACGTGGCCCACCGCATCGGGCGAACCGACTGATTGTCTCGGCCAAGCGGTGGAGCGTCAGGGCGAGCATGCCGTCATCGTCAATCGGTTTTACGTCGCCAGGCCCGGGCGGCGCGAGGCGCCGGAACTCTATTGCGCCGGCAGCGGTGCGCGGACGCCGCAGCCCATCGTCGAGGGCGTCGAGCGCATGGTGCTTCGCTATTGGCTGCGGGGCGCTGCGGAGCCGGTCCGCGCACGTGCCATTGCACCGGTGCAATGGCACGACGTCGTCGCAGTCGATCTATGCGTCGTCGTTCGCGGACAGCGCCGGGCGGCGGGGAACGTCTTCGTCGATTGCGAGGGCGCGCGCATGTCCAGTCCCGACGGGCGGACGAGGTTGTCGCTGTCGCGCCGCGTCGTGCTGCGCAATGGGGAGACGGCGCTGTGACGATCGTCCGCGCCGCCATTCGTGCAAGGCATCGCGGCATGGCGCTGCCGGGTGCGCTGATGCTCGCGTCGATGATGCTGACGACGTCTGCCGCGTGGCTCGAAGCATCGAGCGCGCAAACGCGCCAGGCCTCGAGCATCCACGAGCATTTGCGCGCGACGCAAGCGGCCGATAGCGCGCTCTCCCTCTGTGCCGACGGCGCGCTGGCGGGCCTCGCGCCGGTCCTGCCGTTGCATCGCGGGGGGGCGCCCGAATGGGCGAACGCCGGCACGTTCGACGGCCCGGCCGCCTACGAGCCGGTGCCCTCATGGCCGGGATCGGCGCGGGCGCCGCAATGCCTGATCGTGGCGACGCAGGTTGAAGGCAAGAGCGATACGCGCATCTATCGGATCACCGCACGCGGGTTCGGGGCGAACGAGTTGGCGCAGGTGTGGCTGCAGCTCACGATCATGCGCGAGGCAGGGCACGAGCGGCGGGCTTGGCGACGCTTAGTGTCGGCCCCGGCCCCGGCCCCGGCCCCGGCGCCAGGACAGATGCCGTGGTAACCGGAACGGACCGCCGCGTCGGCGGCTTCTCGATGCTGGAGCTCGTCATTGCGCTGGCGATTGCGGCAGTGCTTGCCACTTATGCGGTGCCGGCTTACGTGGCGTACGCGGCTCGCGGCCATCGGATCGACGCTATCATCGCGCTCCACCGCGCCGCGCAGTACATTGCCGGCAATTCGGTCGCCGCGGGGCAGGCGCGCGCATTGCCGCCCGGCCTCGATCGGGCGCCCGGGCATGGACGTGCTGTCTACCGGCTCGAACTGCTGCCGGGCGGCGATCGCAACGGCGGATACGAAATACGGGCGATACCGGCGGACGATGGCCCCATGCGCGGCGACGCATGCGGGACATTCGTGCTCGATGGGCTGGGCGCGCGCTTTAATCGCGCCGCGGGAGGCGAAGGCGCGTACTCCGACGCGTGCTGGTCCGGGCGAGCTGCGTAACTAGAGCGCTTACTCGTCGCTCGTATCGGCCCGCACTTGCTCGTTATGCTCCCGCTGCTTCTCCTGCTGCTTACGCGAGAGTTGACTCCACACGCGTAGGCCCGTCCAGGCGGCCGCCCCGAGCGCCCCCCACTTGAGCAGCGGTTTCGCGCCCGCAGCCAGCTTCGTGCGCAACGGCTTGGTCAACACGACCGAAACGAGCGAGCTGAAAAGCGGATGGCCCAGCACCCACTCGCCGATCGTCGCGTTCATGCCGCGGCCCGTCCCTTTACTACGTCTGCTGCCGAAGCCCGGCACGAGCAGCTTTAACCAGCTCAGGTTCGTAAATTTGCGATGAAGCTCGGCGCGCGCCTGCACGAACTCGGCACGCTCCACTTCAGCGCGCAGCAATAGCAACTCCTTGCGGACCGCGCGCATCTGCAAGGTGCTCGAATCGTGCACGGGAGAATGGCTGCGATGCACGGAGCTGGGCGATGTGGTCTGGCTCATAGTGGCAAGAAGGGCAGGAGACGCATGACATCCAAAAGGCCGAGGGCCGAGCCGGACCATCGGGGCGAAGGGCTTTCCGCGAGCACTGGCTCACGGCTCGCGGAACATCTCCCTGTCCTTCTCGAACTCACGCAACGTGCCCTCGAAGACGATCGGCGCCGAATGCAGTCCGGCGCGCGCTCGGAGCGCGCAGATCACGCCACCGAGCGCATAGACGGCGGTGATACCGGCGAGCACTTGCAAGCGGTAGTTGTCCCAGAAGGCCACGGCGATGAGGGCGGTCAGGCTGATGAGCGCCATCATCGCAAACATGACGGCGACGAGCCCGAGGAAGATGACGCCGATGATCCGCTCGCGCTCCTCGGCAAGCTCGATGCCGATCAACTCGAGCCGAGTGTGCAGTAGTGCGAATACTGATCCGATCATGCGGCGCAACGGGCCGTGACTGCTATGCGGCGAATGGGTATCGTTTGGCATGGATTGGCAAGAAAGCATGCAGTGCGACGGCCGGCGATGCCGGCAGCGTCAAGCGGCGCGCATGCCGCTTGGGGCGCCGGTCATGTCAGCGAAAGCCCGTGCCGAAAACGACACGGGCCACCCTTCGTGCGCGAACGCGCTTACTTGCGGTTGATCAGGAGGCCGAGGAGCACACCTGCGCCGGCTGCGATGCCGATGGCCGTCCATGGATGCTCGTGGACGTAGTCGTCGGTCGCCCGCGCCGCCTTCTTGCCTTTCTCGACGACGACCACCTGCACGTCCGCCGCCTTTTCTTTCGCTTGCTTGAGACGGCCCAATGCCGTCTCGCGCAGTTCGGAGGCGCGTTCGCCCGTTGCGCTCGCGGCTTGCTTCAATAGATCCTCGGCGTCCGCGAGGACGGTTCTGATATCGGACATCAATCTCTCCTTGTTGACTTCTGACATTAGAGCCCCCTTGTATCTTCCACCGCATCGTACCAAAGATCGGACGGTTGGCGGCGCGCTGCAGCAATGATTGATTCGCATCCCGCATGAATCGTTCCCGGCCGGGGCATGAACAGCATGGGTGGCTAGCAAGCGGAAGAAGCGTTGCATCATGCAAGCGCCAAGCGTCGCGGGGGCAACGCGAAATTACAAAAGCCGATCGCAGGCGCCGGGTGGCCTCTATGGGCACTATGGGCAAGCCCGCCCGCATCGGCCGAACTCGTCAGAAGAACGCTTGAATGCCTGTCTGCGCCCGGCCGAGGATCAGCGCATGGATATCGTGGGTGCCTTCATAGGTATTCACGACTTCCAGATTGACGAGGTGGCGCGCCACGCCGAATTCGTCGGATATCCCATTGCCACCCAGCATGTCGCGCGCGAGCCGGGCGATATCGAGTGCCTTGCCGCACGAATTGCGCTTCATGATCGATGTGATCTCGGGTGCGGCCGTGCCTTCATCCTTCATGCGGCCTAACCGCAGCACGCCTTGCAAGCCGAGCGTGATCTCGGTCTGCATGTCGGCCAGCTTCTTTTGCACGAGTTGGTTGGCTGCGAGCGGGCGGCCGAACTGTTTGCGGTCGAGCACGTACTGGCGTGCCGTGTGCCAGCACGATTCGGCTGCGCCGAGCGCGCCCCAGGCGATGCCATAACGCGCCGAATTCAAACACGTGAACGGGCCACGCAGGCCGCTCACGTTCGGCAGCATGTTTTCCCTCGGCACGAATACTTCATCCAGCACGATCTCGCCCGTGATCGACGCGCGCAAACCGATCTTGCCGTGGATGGCCGGTGTGGACAGGCCTTTCCAGCCCTTTTCGAGGATGAAGCCGCGGATCGCGTCGGAGCCGTTTTCGTCGAGCTTCGCCCATACGACGAAGACATCGGCGATCGGCGAATTCGTGATCCACATTTTCGTGCCCGACAGCGAGTAGCCGCCATCGACGGGGCGCGCCCGCGTGACCATGCTGCCCGGGTCGGAGCCGTGGTTGGGCTCGGTCAAGCCGAAGCAGCCGATCCATTCGCCCGTTGCAAGCTTCAGCAGGTATTTCGCTTTTTGCTGGTCCGAGCCGAACTCGTTGATCGGCACCATGACAAGCGATGATTGCACCGACATCATCGATCGGTACCCCGAATCCACACGCTCGACTTCCCGCGCGATCAGGCCGTAGCTGACGTAGTTCAGGCCCGCTCCACCGTACACCTCGGGAATCGTCGGACCGAGCAGGCCCAGTTCGCCCATCTCGCGAAAAATCGCCGCGTCGGTGCGCTCGTGGCGGAACGCTTCGATGACACGCGGCAGCAGCTTGTCCTGCGCATACGCGCGCGCGGCGTCGCGCACCATCCGTTCGTCTTCGCTCAGCTGCTGATCGAGCAGCAGCGGATCGTCCCATTGGAAGCGGGCGGCGTCGGCCATCGTCATCTCCTTTCCCTACCGTTCGACGCAAGCCTTCTTGCGCGTGAACAGTGGGCCTTGAACGAAGCGCGCGCCGAACTGTTGGAGCGCGTCGAACTGCGTCTCGTTCGCCACGCGATCGAAAATGAGCGGGATGCCGAGCCGATTGGCGTAGCTGAGCAACGGCTTGGCCATGTCATCACGCAGGACGGCGCCGCCGTCGATCTTAAGGAAGTCGAGCCGGGCCATGTCGGACACCGACACAATATGCCCCGCGTTGGGCAGATTGCCGGCCACCTTGAACCCATAGCGCTGGTAGCTGTTGGCGAGATAACCGAGAAACGTGCGATGCGCGACGGCGACGCTCGGCAGTTCGATGATCACGCGCGACGGGTTGAGCCCGAAATCGATCAGTACGGACGAAAAGTGCTGCCCATGGTCGAACTTCACGCTCTTGAGCAGGCGTTCGTGCACGCGCAGAAAAAGCAGCCCGTGACGTTGAGCGCCGAAGAAATTGATTGCGTGCAGCGTGCGCGCGAGCCGGTCCAGCGCAACGAGTTCGCGGTCGTCCGTCACGGCGTCGAACGGGTCGAAGATCGCGCCGTCGGCACGCTCGGTCAATCCTTGAAAGCCCAACTCGTCACCGAAGCGGTCCGCGGAATCGGGGGAGGACCAGAGCGTTTGCATGCCGTTCATGCTGACGTCGAAGATCGGCTGGTACGCGCTCTCCAACCGCACGTTACGAAAACGCGCGTAAGCGAGCCCCTCGCGTGCATCGAGCGACACATGCTCGCGCAGGGAAGGCAGATCGGCGGCTCGTGCAACGAGCGCGGGAATGGTGGGCGGGATCATCGGGAAGAAAAATGCACGCAGCGTCGATAGTAGCAGGCTGCGCGGATCGGCATCAGCCAATTACTTATATCGATAGTCCTGCCGTTTTCTCCATCGGGGTTTACGTTTATTTAACAATACGTAATCTGTTTTACTATTCGTAAGTCCGGTGCAATGGGTGGCCGCGCGGCAACCGGCCGTTCCCGCCTTATCGTTTTATCGCTTGATCGGAGAACTCAACGCTATGCAGGACGTCTCTCGCCGCGACGCGGGGCCCGGTTATCAGTCGGGCTTCGCGAACGAATTCGCCACCGAGGCGCTGCCCGGTGCGCTGCCGGTCGGCCGCAATTCGCCGCAACGCGCGCCGTACGGGCTCTACGCCGAACAGCTGTCGGGCACGGCTTTCACCGCGCCGCGCGGGCACAACCGCCGCTCTTGGCTCTATCGCATCCGGCCCGCCGCCGTGCATGGACCGTTCGTCCCGTTCATGCCGTCCGGCTCGGATGACGGTGCATCGGCGCCGCGTGCAGGCGCGGCCGCGCCCCGACTTGTCGCCAACTTCGCCGAGACGCCGCCGACGCCGCCGAATCAACTGCGCTGGGATCCGCTTCCGATGCCCGATGCGCCGACCGATTTCGTCGAAGGGCTCGTGACGATGGCGGGCAATGGCGCGGCGGAGGCGATGTCGGGCTGCGCGATTCACGTGTATGCCGCAAACCGGTCAATGCAGGATCGCTTTTTCTACGATGCAGACGGCGAGTTGTTGATCGTGCCGCAAGAAGGCCGCTTAAGGATTGCGACGGAGATGGGCGTGCTCGAGGTCGAGCCCTGCGAGATCGCTGTCGTGCCGCGGGGCGTGCGCTTCGCGGTGACGCTCGTCGACGGCCGCGCGCGCGGCTACGTCTGCGAAAATTTCGGCGCGCTGCTGCGCCTGCCCGATCTCGGGCCGATCGGCTCGAACGGCCTCGCCAATCCGCGCGATTTTCTGACGCCGCATGCCGCCTATGAGGATCGCGAGGGCGCGTTCGAACTCGTCGCGAAACTGAACGGCCGGCTCTGGTGCGCGCAGATCGGCCATTCACCGCTTGACGTCGTCGCTTGGCACGGCAATTACGCGCCGTACAAATACGACCTGCGGCACTTCAATACGATCGGCTCGATCAGCTACGACCATCCCGATCCCTCGATCTTCCTTGTGCTGCAGGCGCAAAGCGATACGCCGGGCGTCGACACGCTCGACTTCGTGATCTTCCCGCCGCGCTGGCTCGCGGCCGAGGATACGTTCCGTCCGCCCTGGTTCCACCGCAATGTCGCGAGCGAGTTCATGGGGCTCGTGCATGGCGTCTACGATGCCAAGGCGGAAGGCTTTATGCCCGGCGGCGCGAGTCTGCACAACTGCATGTCGGGGCATGGCCCCGATGCTGAGACGTTCGAGAAGGCTTCGACGAGCGACACGTCGAAGCCGCAAAAGGTGGCCGACACCCTCGCGTTCATGTTCGAGACGCGTACGCTGCTCAAGCCGACGCGATTCGCGCTCGAAAGCGCACAGCTACAAGCGAACTACTACGCGTGCTGGCAGGGCCTCGAGAGACATTTCAACCCGGAGCAGCGATGAGCATGCGGAGCGATCTTTCGGAGCGAATCGCAGCGACGCGCGATCCGCGCAAGCGCAGCTGGCTTGCATCGGCCAACGATGCGGCCTGCGATTTCTCGATTCAGAACCTGCCGTTCGGTATCTTCAGCGATCTGCACAACGCCGAGCCCCGCGTGGGGGTGGCGATCGGCGATGCGATCGTCGATCTGGCGGCGCTGCAAGCGGCGGGGCTGCTCACGCTCGATGTCGCCGATCGAGACCTATTCGCACGCCCCATGCTCAATGCGTTTATTGCGCTGGGACGGGACGCGTGGCGCAGCGTACGCGTCCAACTGAGTACGCTGCTCGACGCGGCGTGCCCGACATTGCGCGACGATGCGGCACTGCGCGCGCGCGTGCTCGTGCCGATGCGCGACGCCACGATGCGTCTGCCGGTCGATATCCCCGGCTACACCGATTTCTACTCGTCGAAGGAGCATGCGACGAACGTGGGCTCGATGTTCCGCGATCCGAAGAACGCACTGCTGCCGAACTGGTCGGAGATGCCGATCGGCTACAACGGGCGCGCGTCTTCGGTCGTCGTCAGCGGCACGCCCGTGCGCCGGCCGATGGGACAACTCAAATTGCCCGAGCAAGAGCGGCCGATCTACGGCGCGTGCCGCAAGCTCGACATCGAACTCGAAACGGGCTTCATCGTCGGGCGCGGCACTGCGCTCGGCGAGCCGATCGCCTGCAGCGAGGCCGAGGAGCATATCTTCGGCATGGTGCTGCTCAACGATTGGAGTGCGCGCGATATTCAGCAATGGGAATACGTGCCGCTCGGCCCATTCAACGCGAAGACGTTTGCGACGACGATCTCGCCTTGGATCGTGACGCTCGATGCGCTCGAACCGTTCCGCGCCGCCCAGCCCGAACAAAGTCCCGTGCCGCTGCCTTATCTGCAGCACCCGGGCGAGCATGCGTTCGACATTGCGCTCGAGGTGCAATTGCGGCCCGAGGGCGCCGACACCGCAACGACGATCGCGCGCACGAACTTCAAACATCTGTATTGGACGATGGCGCAGCAACTGGCGCATCACACCGTCTCGGGGTGCAATACGCGCGTTGGCGATCTAATGGGCTCGGGCACGATCAGCGGGCCGACGCCCGATTCGTTCGGCTCGCTGCTGGAGTTGACGTGGAACGGCGCGCGGCCGTTGGCGCTAGCCGGCGGCGACATGCGCACGTTCATTGTCGATGGCGACGAGCTGACGCTGGCCGGCTGGTGCCAAGGTGAAGGGTACCGGGTTGGCTTCGGTCGCTGTGTCGGAACGATTTTGCCCGCGCGCGCCGGCGAGTGACGGCCTCGCCGCCCTGACTACGGTCGGGTGCGCTTAAAGCGCGTGTTCGAGGACGACCGCCTTTGGTCGAGAAAACGTCGGCGGAAAAAACTTGCGGATGCGCGTAAATGGGGCAATGATCGGAAATCCCGTCGCCGCACCGCACCATTTCGTCGAAACCGAGCCTTGTTGGGCGGCGGGCAGCCTTCTTCGAACCCGTTCATTGCCCAGCCCATGTCCCGCCCAGCGCATTCCATTCCTTGCCCCGACGTCGTCTCGCTCGACGCGATCCTCCCTGAAGAACCGCTGTTGATGATGGGCGCCGGCCCGGTGCCGATCCCGGCTGCCGTGGCCAAAGCGAACACGATCGTCATCAATCACCTCGGGGCGACGATGTCGAAGGTGATCGGCCAAGTGAAGGAAATGGCGCGCTACGTCTTCCAGACGCGCTCGAAATGGGTGCTTGGCGTAGCCGGCCCCGGCTCGGCCGCCATGGAGATGGCGATCTGCAATCTCGCATGGTCCGGCACGCGTGTGCTGTCGATCAAGAACGGTTTCTTCAGCGCGCGGATGGCCGAGATGGCCAAGCGTTGCGGTGCGCAGGTCGCCATGCTCGACGTGCCCGACGGCGCCGTGGCGAGCCTGGCCGACATCGCACAAGCGCTTGCGCGGGAGCGGCCCGAGGTCGTCATGCTCGTGCAGGGCGAGACGTCCAATACCGTTTGGAACCACGAGCTCAAGGAAATCGCGGCGTTGGCGAAGGCAGCGGGCGCGCTTGTCATTGTCGATGCGGTCTGCACGCTCAGCACAATGCCGCTCGACATGGACGCTTGGGGCATCGACGCCGTCATCACGGGCGGGCAGAAGGGGCTGTCGTCAATTCCGGGCGTCTCGCTGATCGCGTTTTCCGATGCCGCTTGGCAGCGCATAAAAACGCGCGAGCACGCCAATGCGCATTGGTGCCTGGATGCCGCGCTTGCCGAAAACTTCTGGCACAACGCGGGCTATCACTACACGGCGCCGGTTTCGGGCGTGCTGGCGTTGCACGAGGCGTTGCGGCTCGTCTGCGCCGAGACGCTCGAAAAACGCTTTGCGCGCCACCTCAAATGCTCGCTTGCGCTGCAGGCCGGCGTCTCGGCGATGGGGCTCTCGCTGTTCGCGCCCGAGCCGTGCCGGCTGAACTCGGTCGTCGGTATTTCGACGCCCGGAGGGCTGAGCCCCGCCGATGTCTGCGGTCATATTTCGCGTCACCATCAGGTGGAAATCTCGGGCTCGTTCGGGCTGCCGATCGTGCGCATCGGGCAAATGGGCGAGCAATGCCGCGAGCACAACCTCTTTCGCACGGTGCACGCGCTCGGCCGCACGATGGTCGAGTTGGGTGCACGCGTCGACCTGCCGGCCGGCGTCGCGGCGCTGGAACAGTCGCTGTCGGAGAGCGCGCGCGGAAGGTGAGCGCGGCAGGTGAGTCCGCCGGCGGCCGGCTCAGGCGAGCGCCACGAGTGCCGCGCCCGTCACAGCGAGCGCGCCGGACCAAATCCAATCGAAGTTGATCCAGCCGCGCCGCAGCATGCCGAGGCCCACGTACTCGTAGGCCGCGAACGCAATCCCCGCGCTCGTGGCCGATGTGACGGCCGTATGGACGAGCGTGACCATCGCCGCGGGCCCGAACGCATCGGAGAGTCCGGCCTTTGCGGCTGAGCCGCAGATCGGCATCAACGCCGGAACGAGCATGAGCCCTGCCCCGTGGACGGTGGCCGTGGCCGCCGACCATACCGCGAGCCCGACGAAGCCGGCGGTCATGCCGATGCGCAGCGGGTGCCGGTGCCCGTAGAGCAGGTGATAGGCAGCCCATCCGAGCAAGACGATCCCCGCGACGAGCCGCAGCGACGCCGCGTGCAGTGCGAGCCCGAGCACGAGGGCCGAGGACGTTACGGCGAAGATCGACGCGGCATGGCCGAGCGCGAGCGGCGGCAACGCCGCGGCCAGCGCCATGCGGCTGCCCCGCTGCAAGCCGAGTGCGGTGGCGAATAGCCAGCCCATTGCCGGGTTGACGCCATGAAAGACGCCGCTGCCGAGCACCGCGAGCCAGCCCGCCGCGGCGCTCGCATTCGAGCCGAAGTTCATCGCCGTCGCCTTCTCGTCGCCGCGGCTGCTGCAGCCCGATCGCCTTGCCCGCATCGCGGCGGCGCGCTGTCGGATCTCACGGGTAACAGTAAGAATCGGACGAGGCATCGCCGCCTTCGAGCCGGATCTGATGGGGCCGGTGCGTCTTCGGCCATTCCAGATAAAACGCCGGGTCGAACGACAGGCCGCTGCCGTCGGGCGCGTCGAGCTTGACCATCCAGCCGTCGATGCCGTCGGGATAGAACTGCTCGTCGATGGCGCCGTAGAGCGAGTTCGTGAAATAGACGCGGCGGCCGTCGCGGCTCACTTCGACCATCTGCGGGCCGCCGTTCAGAGGCTGGCTTCCGGCGCTCGGATGGCTCGTGCGATTGACGATGCCGCCGATCCGCACCGATCCGACGAACTCGGGATGATGCGGATCGGACACATCGTAGCGGCGCATTTCGCCCGTGCCCCAGCAGGCGGCGTAGAGGTAGCGATCGTCGAGCGAGAGCGCGATGTCGGTGACGAGCGGCGGCACGGCGCCGAACGGTTTGAGCAGCGGCGGCAGCTGCGCCGGATCGGCGGGCTCGGCCGGAATCTCGATGACCTTGCGTGCGGCCCAGTGATCGCCTTCGCGATACCAAGTCCAAATCGACGCCGACAAATCCTTCAAGCTGATGACCGAATTGACGAAGCCATGAGCCTTGGTGGGATCGTGCGCGGGGCGCAGTTCGAAGACGAGCTGGTTTTCTTCGCCGAAGTCGATCGTCTGCTTGTGTTTGCGCGTATTCAAGTCCCAGAAGTGGAGCCTGTGTCCGTATTTGCCGCCGAGCAGCACTTCGGGCACGAGCCCGCTCTCGAACGTGGCCGGCAGCCCCCATTCGCTCGAGACGAGCGTGTCGTAGCCGAGGTGCCACCAGGCGTCGTAGGCGAGCTGCTGCGGGCCTCGGTCGATTTCCCATTGGCCGCGAATGTCGAACGTATCGTGGTCCATGAGGAAGATGCCGCCCGGGGCGTCGCCCTCGGCATTCGCGAGCGAGACGACGAAAATCCCTTGCGGGCCGCAGTGAATCGTATGCGGGCGTGTGTAGCCGGCCTTGCGTGCGACTTCGTCAGGTTCCAGCACGCGGACGATGCGCGGACGGCGCGGATCGGGCTTCGTGTCGAGGACGTGAATGCGCGAGCTGCGTAAGCCGGGCACGATCAAATAACGGCGCTCCGAATGCGGATGCGGCGCATTCGGGCAAAGATGAGAACTGCAGGCATTCCAGCCGAAATGATGTAATTCGTCGCCCGCATTGGGCATGGCAACGCGATCTACGATTTTGCCGTAAGCGGGCGAGCCCGGATCGAGATCGACGACGGCCAACTCGTCGGGGATGCGCCGCTTCGGATCGAAGCTCGCGACATAGGCTAGGGTTTCCTTCGGAGCCTCGGCGGCCAGGCGCGCGGAAGGGTAGAACGTCGGATCGGGTTTCCAGGACGACATAAGCCTCTTCCTCTTCTTACGAATGAAGCGACGCGGTTATCGTACGAGTCGGTCGAAGGAAAAAGCAAGAAACAAAATGGAATAAGAACACAACACTGCGGCACGGAATTTCTTACGCTATTTCACTTATGAATTTTCGAGTGTCGTCCATTTCCAGATGTCTACCGAGTGCACTCGTCGGTGCACTCGTCGTTGCGCCGTTCAGCCGGCATCGAGCGCGCCGCGGCTCGAGATGCCGCGTCCGCGCATTTGGTGCAGGTACAGGCTGACGGAGAGAACGGCCGCTGCGGCCGCCGCGATCGCCGCTACAAGGAATACGGACGGATAGCCGAATTCGCCCGCTACGTAGCCGGCGAGCGGACCCATGATGCCGAGCGACAGATCGAAGAACACGGAGTAGGCGGCGAGCGCGGCGCCGCGGCTCGCCGGCGGGACGAGTTCGACGGCTTCGACGCCAAGCGACGGAAACACGAGTGCGAAGCCGAAGCCCGTCACGGCCGCGCCCACGAGCGCTGTGCCGGGTGCGCCCGCGAGCCACAGCGTAACGAGGCCCGCGCATTCCAATGAGAACGAGACGAGCGCCACGCGAAAGCCGCCGTACGTGCGGATTGCATTGGCGAACAGCAGGCGGGCGCCAACAAAAAATGAACCGAACAGGGTCAGTGCGAGCGCCGCATGCGGCCAGCCGCGCGCCGCGTAGTACAGCGCGATAAAAGTTGCGATGGAGCCGAAGCCGGCGGTGCCGAGCGCGAGCCCGATGCCGTGCGGCAGCACGCGTACGAATACGCTCGCGTAGCCCATGCGTTCGCCGTGGACGAGCGGCACCGGTTCGATTCGTCGCGTCAGCACATAGCCGACCGCTGCGAGCGCGATCGTCGCCACGCCGAGCGTCCACGGCCCCAGCGCATGGGCGAGCGCGGCGCCGACGGGCGCACCGATCGCGAGCGCGCCGTAGGTGGCAACGCCGTTCCACGAAATGACGCGGGCGTTGTGCACGGCGCCGACGCGGCCGATTCCCCACAAGATCGCGCCCGTGCCGACGCAGCTTTCGCCGAAACCGAGCGCGAACCGGCTGAGTACGAGCACGATGAGGCTAACGGCGGGCCAGGCGCGACAGGCCACGGCCGCGATCAGCAGCGCGCCGCTCGCGCCACAGGCCGCGAGCCCGATTGCGACCGTGCGCTTGGGGCCGAGCGTATCGGAGAAGCGCCCCGCATGCGCCCGCGAGAACAATGTTGCCGCGTACTGGACGCTGACAGTCGCGCCCGCCAGCACCGATCCGAGCCCGAGCTCGCTCTGGACGAAGCCGGGCAGCACCGGCAGCGGTAGCCCGATGATCAGGTAGCAGATGAACGTGAAAAAGACGATCGGAATGATCTGAGCGGTGGCGGCGCGGTCGGATAAGACGGGGGAAGCGGCGGACATGGGCGGGTGCAATGGCGGGGCGGCGACGATGGTAAGGGAAAACGAGACTTGAAGCGAGGCCGACAGTATGGCCTGGCTCGGCATTTTCTCATGGAACCGGTTTCTTTGCAGCGCCGCAACAGAGACGGACTCTGCCGTGTGCTGTCCCCCTATCGGCTTAAGAATATGGCCGGCATGCGAGGCGGCCTATGGGTCGCGCATATTGGCGGTGATAGCTTTGTATCGAACGACCAAAGCCTGCGTGCCCTTAGATTTCCGCTTCCACTACCATGAGCCAATCCATCCGCTTCTATCACCGCGACGCCATTCGCGAAGTCAGTGACGTGCCTGTCACGCGTACCGTTCTACAGTACCTGCGCGAGGATGCGCAGTGCACGGGCACGAAGGAGGGCTGCGCCGAGGGCGACTGCGGCGCTTGCACCGTAGTCGTGGCGGAGCCTGACGCGGCGGGCGGTTTGCGGTTTTCGGCCGTGAACGCCTGCATCCAGTTTCTGCCGACGCTCGACGGCAAGGCGCTGTTTACGGTCGAAGATCTGCGTCAGCCCGACGGATCGCTGCACCCGGTGCAGCAGGCAATGGTCGATTGCCACGGGTCGCAATGCGGCTTCTGCACGCCCGGCTTTGTCATGTCGATGTGGGCGCTTTACCGTAAGCACGGAGGCGAAGGCAGGGCGGCGGCGACGGGGGGCGAGCGGGCTTGTGCGCACGCCGGCGCCGCGCAGAGCGGAGGGCACACGTGCGCTGGTGCCTGCCCGCCGTCGCGCCGGCAAATCGCCGATGCGCTGACAGGCAATCTCTGCCGCTGCACGGGCTACCGCCCCATCATCGAAGCCGGCGAACGGATGTTCGAACTGCCTGCGCCGACGGCACCGATCGACGTTGCCGCACTCTCGCACACGCTGGCGACGATAGAGCGCGACGGCACGTTCCATTACGAGCACGGCGGCGAGGCGTTCGACGCACCCCGCACGCTCGACGCACTCGCTGAGCTCAAGGCCGAGCGGCCCGCCGCGCGCTTGCTTGCCGGCAGCACGGACGTGGGCCTTTGGGTGACCAAGCAGATGCGTGCGCTGGGCGACATCGTCTACGTTGGGCGCATTGCCGAGATGCAGCGCATTGTCACATCGGACGAATGGATCGAGATCGGCGCCGGCGTGACGATCGAGCGCGCCTATGCTCAGCTCGCGCGCCACTACCCCGAGCTCGATGAAATGTGGAAGCGCTTCGCATCGCTGCCGATCCGCAACGCGGGCACGCTCGGCGGCAACGTCGCGAACGGCTCGCCGATCGGCGATTCGATGCCGGGGCTCATCGCGCTCGGCGCGCGCGTCGTCCTGCGCGGGGGCGAGATCGAGCGCGAGCTGCCGCTCGAAGCGCTCTACGTCGCTTATCAAAAGAAGGACATGGCCGAGCACGAGTTCGTCGTCGCGCTGAAGGTGCCGACGCGCACCGGTGCTCGAGCGGCGCTGCATTTCCGGACCTACAAGATTTCCAAGCGCTTCGATTCCGACATTTCGGCCGTCTGCGCCGCGTTTGCATTCATCGCGGACGGCGACACGATCCGCTCGCCGCGCATCGCGTTCGGCGGCATGGCTGCGACGCCCAAGCGCGCAACGCATGCCGAAGGTGTGCTGGCCGATGCGGCCTGGCACGAAGCGACGGCGCAGGCGGCGATGCAGGCGCTCGCCCGCGACTATGCGCCGCTCTCCGATATGCGCGCGACGGACGAGTACCGCCTGCAGACTGCGCAAAATCTGCTCTACCGCTTTTGGCTCGAGACGCGGCCGAACGATCCGCTGCCGCCGCAAGCCTTGAACGTACGGATGGTCGATCTCGAGACGCCAGCCTGAACGAGACAAAGAAACGCAAAGACACAGAGAGACGCACATGAATCAGCAAGCCGAACCGTTTTTGACCGAACTGGCCCGTGACGAGCGTGAGCGCGCGGCGTTTCGCCAAGTGCACGTTTCACGTCCGCACGAATCCGCGCACCTGCACGTGAGCGGCCGGGCCACTTACACCGACGACATCCCGATTGTCGCGGGCACGCTGCACGCGGCGCTCGGCATGTCGGCGAAGGCGCACGCGAAGATCGTATCGATGAACTTCGACGCGGTGCGCGCGACACCGGGCGTCGTTGCGATCTTTACGGCGGACGACATTCCGGGCACGAACGATTGCGGACCGATCCTGCATGACGATCCGATTCTGGCTGCGGGCGTCGTGCAGTACGTCGGGCAGCCGATGTTCCTCGTCGTGGCGAGATCGCATGAGACGGCGCGCCTCGCGGTGCGCCGCGCACAAGTGCAATACGAGGAGCTGCCGGCTGTGCTGACGGCGCAAACGGCGCGCGCGGCCGATCAATCCGTGCTGCCGCCGATGAAGCTTGCACGCGGCGAGCCGGCAGCGAAGGCGGCTCGCGCCGCGCATCGCGACAGCGGCGAGTTCACGCTCGGCGGCCAAGAACAGTTTTACCTCGAAGGACAGATTGCGTACGCGGTGCCCAAGGACGACGACGGTATGCACGTATGGTGTTCGACGCAGCATCCGACAGAGATGCAGCACCATGTCGCCCACGCGTTAGGCGTCGCCTCGCACAACGTCCTGATCGAATGCCGGCGGATGGGCGGCGGCTTCGGCGGCAAGGAATCGCAATCGGCACTGTTTGCCTGCTGCGCCGCGCTCGCTGCATCCAAGCTCTTGCGTCCGGTCAAGCTGCGCCCGGACCGCGACGACGACATGATGATCACGGGCAAGCGCCACGATTTCCACTACCGCTATGACGTGGGATACGGCAACGACGGCATGATCGAGGGCGTCTCGGTCGACATGACCTCGCGCTGCGGGTTCTCGGCCGATTTGTCGGGCCCGGTGATGACGCGGGCCGTCTGCCACTTCGACAATGCCTACTGGTTGCCGGACGTCTCTATCGAAGGTTTCTGCGCCAAGACGAACACGCAATCGAACACCGCCTTTCGCGGCTTCGGCGGGCCGCAGGGGGCATTCGCAATCGAGTACATCATCGATAATGTCGCGCGCTCGTTGAAGCTCGATCCGCTCGACGTGCGCCGGCGCAATCTCTACGGCAAGACCGAACGCAATGTGACGCCGTACGGACAGACGGTCGAGGACAATGTCATTCACGAGCTCATCGACGAGCTGGAAGCGACGAGCGAGTATCGCCGCCGACGCGAGCAAGTGCGCGAGTTCAATGCCCGCAATACCGTGCTCAAAAAGGGCATTGCGCTCACCCCGGTGAAGTTCGGCATCGCGTTCAACGTGACGCACTTCAACCAGGCCGGCGCGCTCGTGCACATCTACACGGACGGCTCGGTGCTCGTCAATCACGGCGGCACCGAGATGGGCCAAGGGCTGAACACCAAGGTCGCGCAGGTCGTCGCGCACGAGCTCGGTATCGAGTTTGCTCGTGTGCGCGTGACAGCGACCGATACGAGCAAGGTGGCGAACACGTCGGCCACGGCCGCTTCGACGGGCTCGGACCTGAACGGCAAGGCCGCGCAAGACGCGGCGCGCCAGTTGCGCGACCGGCTCGCGACCTTCGCGGCCGATCGATTCGGGGCAGGGCAGACGAAGCCAGGCGACGTCGTATTTCAAAACGACACCGTCTACGTGGGGGAAGTGGCCGTCCCGTTCGAGGAAGTGATCGCGAAGGCGTATCTCGCACGCGTGCAACTCTGGTCCGACGGCTTTTATGCGACGCCCAAGCTCCATTGGGATCAGCAGAAGCTGCAGGGCCGGCCGTTCTTCTACTACTCGTATGGGGCGGCGGTGTCGGAGGTCGTGATCGATACGCTGACGGGCGAAATGCGCGTGCTGCGCGCCGACGCACTGCACGACGTAGGCGCCTCGCTCAATCCGGCGCTCGACATCGGGCAAGTCGAAGGCGGCTTCATGCAGGGCATGGGCTGGCTCACGACCGAAGAGCTTTGGTGGAATGAGGGTGGCAAGCTCATGACCCATGCGCCGTCGACCTACAAGATCCCGACCGTCAACGACTGTCCGCCCGATCTGCGCGTGCGGCTCTTCAACAACCGCAATAGCGAGGACAGCATTCACCGCTCGAAGGCGGTTGGCGAGCCGCCGCTCCTGCTGCCGTTTTCGGTCTTCTTCGCGATCCGCGACGCGGTGGCCGCCGTTGGCGACTATGAAGTGAACCCGCCGCTGAACGCGCCGGCGACGGGGGAAGCCATCCTGAAGGCCGTGGTGGCGGTGCGGGCCGCACGAGGTGGTGCACCGGCGGGAGCCGCCGTAGCCGGAACGCGTTTTGAACTCGTCAGCCGATGTGCGCAAGCACGATCAACGTGAGCGTGACGATAATTGCGCCACCTATTCGCGTGGCAATCTGCGCGAACGGCATGAGTTGCATCCGGTTGGCCGCCGTCAGGATGGCTACGTCGCCGGTGCCGCCCTGACCGCTGTGACACGCGTTCACGATCGCTGTATCGATGGGGTACATGTTCAATCGTCGACCCACGAGGAAGCCGGTTCCCATCAGGGTAGCCACCGTGGCCACGATGGTCACGATGTTGGCGAGGGTGAACGCGGCCATGAGTTTGTCCCACGGTGTCATCGCCACGCCGATCGCGAACAACAGCGGATAGGTGACTGCCGTCGAGAAGAACTTGTAGACCACGAACGCGCCTTCCTGCAGCGGCGGAGACACTGCGCGGGCGAGCTTGACCAGCACCGCGAGAAACAGCATGGCGACCGGTGCCGGGACCCCAAACAGATTACGGCACATCAACCCGACTAGGTACAGCGTGATTGCGGTAATGCCCGCGGCGGCGATGTGCGAGACGTCCACATGTCCGCGTATTTCCTCCTGCACCGGGTCCATTTCGTCTTCCTCGCCGACTTGCAGGCGTCCTTCGCCAGTCAGATGAGGAAACCGCTTTCCGACCCTGTCGAGCAAGCCCGAGAAGACGATCGCCGTGAGACTGCCGAGCATCACCGGCGGCAGGACCTGAGCGAATAAGTCACCCTGCGGCAAATGAAGGATCTCCGAGTAGCCGACGGACAACGGGATCGCTCCTTCGCCGACGCCGCCCGCCATGATCGGCGCCACGACATAAAAGAACGTATGGTGAGCACCGAGCCCGAGCACCGTACCGACCAGCGTCCCAACGATGCCGGCCGCGATCGAGCCGAGCGCGAGAGGAACGAAGATCTTAATGAAGCCCTGGATCAGCACGCGCCGGTCCATGCTCAGAATGCTGCCCACGATGATCGATGCAATGAACAGGTACAGGAAATTGGTCGACTTCGTGAAATCGGTCGTGAGCGTGAGGATCGGCTTGGGCAACAGGTGGTAATAGCTCAGCGCGGACGGAATGAAGGTCGCGAAAATCGCGGCGGCGCCGATGCTGCGCACGATCGGCAAACGCTTGCCGAGTTCTGCGCAAGTGAAGCCGAAGAAGGCCAATACTGCAATCGCCATCGAGATCTCGCCGGGTACTTTGCCGGTGATCGCGAAGCCGGCAATCAGTGCGAGCAGAATCACGTAGACGGGCAACGGAATGATGCCGATCCGGTACTCCATCAGCTTCCACCAGCCCTCGGGCCAGAAGCGCGACTTGGTTGCGAGTTGCTGCGCCAGCGGAGGGGCGGGCAGTGAGGTGGGCGAAGTGGTTTGCACGAAGTGTTTTCTCGCGGTTGGATGAATGATGCGCGCCGTGTCCGTGTCTTCCTTCAGGTTCCCCAGCAATACAGGGTCGCGGCGGCGATGATTCCGGCGAGGAACACCCAAAAAAGCGTGCTCTCGACCCTTGCCGGACCGAAGAGCCTGATACAAAGAAGCCCGGCACTGCCAACACCTCCAAGGAAGACCAGCAAGTCGCTACACGTACGAGCGAGCGCACCATCAAGCGGGGAAGCATGTTGCCCGAACGCATACGCCTTCAACAACAGGCCACCCACACAGACACACATGAGGACCGCAAATGGCCACCGGTCGATTTCGGTATCTCTCATCGCTGTATCCATGTGGTGCTGATTGCAGGCTCGCGCCATGTTGAACCCGATTATAAAAACCGGATTCCTTCCGCCAGCTTTCCGCGCCGCTGCAAAACCATGGGTGTTAACCCCGGCTGCGGCGTGCGTGCAGCCGAGGCACTACCACCGCTTTCGAAACAGGAAAACCAGGAATAGGCCACCTCTTTCGCAGCAAACATCTCTTCGTCGTGCACATCGGGTATGCTGGCGCACCATTCACATCAACAGACCAACGCGAAACAAGGGAACGATGACATGCGGCGTGTCGTGTTCAATCAGAAGGGCGGTGTCGGGAAATCCACGATCGTTTGTAACCTCGCTGCAATCTGCGCAAGCGAGGGCCGGCGTACGCTGGTGATCGACCTCGACGCGCAGGCGAATTCGAGTCAGTACTTGCTGGGCACCGCATCGGTCGACGCGAAGCCCAACGTCGCGGATTTCTTTGAAACCGCGCTTACTTTCAACTTCCGGCCGATCGACGTCACGTCATTCATTCATTCGACACCCTTCGAGAATCTGGACATCATGCCCGCGCATTCCGATCTCGACACGCTGCATGGCAAGCTCGAGTCGCGCTACAAGATCTACAAGCTGCGGGATGCACTCAATGAGCTCGACATGTACGACGCGGTTTACATCGACACGCCGCCCGCACTGAATTTCTACACGCGTGCCGCGCTGATTGCGGTCGAGCGCTGCTTGATTCCATTCGACTGTGACGACTTTTCGCGTCGTGCGCTTTACACGCTGCTCGATAACGTGAAGGAAATTCGGCAGGACCACAACGCCGATCTCGCGGTCGAAGGAATTGTCGTCAACCAGTTCCAGCCGCGCGCGAACCTGCCGCAGAAGCTTGTCGACGAGCTCGTTGACGAAGGCTTGCCTGTGCTGGCGTCGCGGCTGTCGTCGTCGGTGAAGATTCGCGAATCACATCAGCAGGCGAAGCCGGTCATTTACCTCGATCCAGCGCACAAGATCGCACGCGAGTTCCTCGCGCTGCATCAGGAATTGAGCGCAGCATGAGGCCGCTCTGAATAACCGCTGCGTATTTCGGAGAACGTGACCGTTATGTCTCGGCTATGTCTCGGCTGGTTCGGTTCGGCCCGAGACCTACAAGACGCAGACGAACTATCGCCGTCCGCGAGTCAGGCTCTCGATGGGTTCTCACTTACGCCTAATACGAGCGCAAGACCGCTGAGCACGAGGAGTCCGGCGAGCAGATACACCGCGAGGTCCATGCTTCCGGTGCTTGTGCGAATCTGCCCGATCACCCAAGGACTCACGATGCCGCTCGTGATGCCGATACTGCTGACGAGTGCGATCCCTCCCGCGGCGGCATTGCCCGCCAGATAGCTGGGCGGCACCGCCCAGAAGATCGGAAGCGCGGCGAAGATCAGCACCGCCGCGGCCGAGAGGATTGCGAGCATCGCGGGAAAGCTACTCAAGTGAAGCGTCAAGGCCGCAAGCGCAATACCACCGCCGATGGTGCAGAAGGCGAAGTGCTTGCGTCGCTCTTGCAGGCGGTCGGAGCGCCGGGCGATAAGAATGAGGCCGACCGCGCCAATTGCATTGGGAACGACCGTATATAGACTGACCTGCACCACGTCCTTGATGCCAAAGTCGCGGATCATCAGCGGCATCCAGAAGTTCAGCGTCAGTGACGCGCACGTCAGCGAGAAATAGATGAACGCGAAGAGATACACGCGAGGATTGAGCAGCGCGGCCGAGAAGCTACGGGCATCGTGCTTGTCAGGCTTCACACCCGCCACTTCCTGTGCGCAAAGCGTGACGATCCGCGTCCTCTCGTGGTCGGTGAGCCATGGCGCGTCATTGGGTTTATCGACCAGATAAAACAGCGCGACGAAGGCGAGCAGAACGGCCGGCGCGCCTTCGATGACGAACATCCATTGCCAGCCGAACAGCCCCATCACACCGCTCATGTCCCGCATGATCCAACCGGACATCAATCCACCGAGCACGCCGGCGACTGCCACACCCGCGAAGAACACCGACATGACCGCGGCGCGGCGACTGGCGGGGAACCAGTACGTGAGATACAACACGATGCCTGGAAAAAAACCTGCCTCGAAGATGCCGAGCAAGAAGCGCAGCACATAGAAATGCATGGGTTGCGACACGAACATCATGCCCACCGAAGCGAGCCCCCAAAGCAGCATGATTCGCGTAAAGGTTCTACGTGCTCCGAATTTCGCCAGCAGCATATTGCTAGGCACTTCGCAGAGTACGTAGCCGACATAAAAGACCGCGGCGCCCAGCCCATACATCGCATCGCTGAAACCCAGATCGTGCTTCATCTGTAATTGCGCGAAGCCGATATTGATGCGGTCGAGAAACGATACGACGTAACAGAGAAAAAGAAACGGAATGGTGCGCCAGGCGACCTTGGCAAACAGTTGCTGATCGCCCACCGCCTCGCCGAGCGCACTGGATGGTTCGATTTCTAAGGATTTTTGCATCGTCTCTCTCCACGACACGGCTGATTCGATAGCCGATCGATTGTTGTCCGGGCGTCTTGGCGCCGTCGCCGGATGGCACGAAAAGCATCCCTCATAGGGAATCTGTGATAACGCGTCGGCAGCGGATGAGGCATCGTCGCGTCGGCAGCATTATTTGTCAATGGCAAGAATACTTGTTATACGTAAACTACGGGAAAACCCCGGTGCTGGGCTCCGTTTCCTGGATGCGTTAGCATCGAACGTTCGATCGGGCCGCGCGAGGGAAGCACCCCTATGAGGGAAGTCACAGAGAAACCGCAACGAGGCATACAGAGCGTCGAAGTGGCCGGCCGCATTCTCGAAGCGCTGGCCTTGCGCCGCGAGCCGGTGGCGTTGAGCGAGCTCGCGAACGCGGCCGCACTGTCGACGGCGCAGGCGCACACTTATCTCGTCAGCCTGACCCGACTCGGCCTCGCCAAGCGCGATGCCGTGACCGGTTATTACGAGCCGGGCCCACTCTCGCTGCGTCTCGGGCTTATGTTCGTCGAGCAGCAAGAGGCTTATCGCGTAGCCGCCCCGCATGCGGCGCAGCTGGCCGAGCGGATCGGCTACAGCGTCGCGGTATGCGTGGCAGGCGCGCAAGGGCCGACCATCGTCCGCTATGAACGCGGCGGCTATCCGCTGCACGTGAACCTGCATATCGGCACAGTGATGTCGCTGCGAACCACCTCTACCGGCAGGGTCTTTAGCGCGTTCCTCGCTCCTGTCGAGCTTGCTCAGATGATGGAAGGCCAAGGCATCGGCCGGCCGCCGATCGACATGGACGATTCCGCCACGCCTGATAGCAGCAGTTGGGAAGCGAGCCTTGAAGACACACGTCGACGCGGCATGGCCCGTAGCGTCGATATGCCCAGCCCCGGCATCAGCAGCCTGAGCGTTCCCGTGCTCGATGCCGACGGCCGTTTGCAGCTCGCGCTGACGGTCATCGGGCCATCGGGCACGATGGATGTGCACTGGAACGGCGGGATCGCACGCGAATTGCGCGACGTCGCGCGGCGTATCACTGAAGCCCTCAATGAACCGTCATCGATTCATGCCCTCTGACCTTCTCCCGAATCAAGACGACGCTGTGTCATCCGAGGCGAAGGCGCAGCGCGGCATCAATGCACTCGACAGCACGGGCGATCTATTGAACGCGCTCGCATGCCGCAGTCGCCCGATGAACCTGCGCGATCTCGCCGCCGCTGCCGGCATGCCGGCCGCAAAAGCGTTTCCGCACCTCGTCAGTCTGCAGAAGATCGGCCTGCTCTCGCGTGACGACGAGGGTTGTTTTTCTGCTGGTCCGCTCGCCTTTGAACTCGGGTTGATCGCACTGCAACGCCTGTCGCCGACACGCGATGCCGAACCGGAAATCGTCTCGCTCGCCGCGACGACACATCTGAGCGTCGCCGCGGCCACGCTAGGTCCGCTTGGGCCAACGATCATCCGGCTGGAAGAATCCGCGCGACCGCAGCACATCAGTCTGCGCGTCGGCACGGTGATGTCGCTCGTCAATACCGCGATCGGGCGGACATTTGCCGCGTATATGTCGGAAGATGTGCTGGACGGATTGCTTGCACAGGAGCCGATTCGCCTCGCCGGTGCGGCAACGAAGCCGCCGCTTTCGCGCGAGTATCGCAAGCGCCTCGAACGCATCCGCGAGACAGGCGTGGACGACGCGTTCGATGCGCCCGTGCCCGGCATCGGCGCCTTCGCCGCGCCGATATTCGACCACACGGGCGGCGTCCGGCTGGTGATTGCGGTGATCGGGCCGTCGAGCAGCGTCGGCCGCGATCGCCACGGCCCGGTCGCGCGCGCGTTGCTTGCCGCCACGCAGCGTTTGTCGTGGCGCTTCGGCTCGACGGCCTCGCCGAGCCCCGACGGGCCCTAAGCGTTCCCGTCCGGCTGCCGGCTCGGCGGCGGCGTATGCGTAGCGGGGCATTGCGTAATCCGGTCGATCAAGCCGGAGAACCGTTTGGCCACGGCGAGTAAAAGCGACATCGGCGCAATCTATCGCATTTTCAGGCCGGCGACGTTCATAAAAAGTCCGGTGGCAGTGTTCTAAATTCTTCGGCTCAAACTCGAGCTTAAAGTGAAACGCCGGAAATCATTTAATAACGATCGTTCTCGCTGAAAACGATTACTTCCCACGACTGTTTGACATAATTTTGAGTCGCTGATAGCTTTGCGCACTTCCGTTGCAACGTTGAGCGTGCGTGCGCCTTAATCGAACAGACCGTTCGAGGGTAGGTAATGCGCATTGAGTGCATTTCCAGCGAGAGAACACGTCGTGAACTATTCCAATCTGCCCCGTGCATCATTCGGGGCATTGCCGTCTCAAAAAAACCGTGCCATCCGTCTCAAATGGGGCGAGCGCAAAGAAGAACTCGAGGATTGGCTGCTGCCCCAACGTATCGACGTCCGGGAAAGCCTGTTCGGCGGTATCGATGGCAGCGTCGCATGCGTCTCGACCCGCGCTGGCATACCGCTCAATACGTTTATAGGTTTACCGCTATCGATTCAACTCGTCACGGATCAAGGTGGTTTGCATGCTATTAACGGCATCGTTGTCGACGCGCGCGAGGGCGAATGTGACGGTTCGCTTGCGACCTACCACTTATTTGTTAAAGATGCACTGACGATATTAGAGCGTCGCATCAATACAAGAATTTTCCGCCAAAAAGATGTCTTGGACGTCATTTATACGCTCATCGGAGAATGGCGGCGGAAAAGCGTGGTGCTCGCCGGTGCGTTCTATCTCGATATTTCCAACGTTGACCGAGCGAAATTGCCCGCACGAGAGCAAACGGTTCAATTCGACGAATCCGATGCCGCGTTCATTCGACGCTTATGCCGGCGCGAGGGGATCGGTTGGTTCATCCGGGCGGGCAGGCCCGGTCAAAAAGAGGCGGGCATAGCGGGCGACTCGGCGCACACGCTGGTCCTGTACGACAACGCGATCAAACTCAAACGCTCCGCGGTCGGGACGGTCGTTTATCGGCCCGATGGGACGATCGGCGAGCGCGATGCCGTGACCTTGCTGTGTGCGGTCCAGCAACTGGTGTCGGGATCGATACAGCGTGTCAGCTGGGACCTTAAGCCGGGCAGGATGGATCGGATCAACGGTCCGACGCGCGTCGATCAGGGCAACGCGGGCAACGACCTTGCCCGGTTGTTGATCGATTCGCGGCTCGATGCGCCCCATACCGCCGATTCATGGGCCGACTACGATCGGATCGGCTTGGCGCGCGTGATGTCGCACGGCGCTCGCGCGGCGCGCGTCGACGGCGCGAGCGGTGTGCGCGATCTGGCCGTGGGCGAATGGGTCGAAGTCACGGGGTATTCGACGCAGGGCCGATTGTTGAAGGCCGATCGCCGGATCACGATCACGAGCCTGCATCACCGCGCCGAGAACAACCTGCCGAAGGATCTGAACGAGCGCGCGCAGGCGTTGTTCACCGCGAGCCGTTGGTCGTTCGATCCGCCGCCGGTCTCGGTGAATACGCCGGCGCGGCCAACCGTCTACGGCCATTCGACCCACAGCCGCTACGAAAATACCTTCAGTGGCGTGCCGCGCGAGATGCCCCTTACGCCTGCGTACGATCCGCACATCGATCTTCCGCGCGTGCATCCGATCATCGGCATCACCGTCACGCCCGAGGGCGAAGAAGTTCACTGCGACGCGTATGGACGAATCAACGTCCAAGTGCAAGGGCTGGATCCAGCGGATCACGAGCATGCGCAGGGCATGGGCACGAGCGGCACGCAGAACGACAGCGCGTGGGTGCGTGTCATGACCGGGCTCGCGGGCGAGAACTTCGGCGAAAACTGGCTACCGCGCAAGGGCATGGAAGTCTTGCTCGACTTTCTTGGGGGCGATCCCGACAAGATGTATGTGGCGGGGGTGTTCCACAACGGTCCGAATATGCCCGCGGCGTTCAGCAACACGGGGTCGCTGCCGGGCAATCGCTATGTCTCGGGCAACAAGACCCGAGAAGTGAAGGGACAGCGCTACAACCAACTACGGTTTGACGATACGCCGGCGGAAATCAGCGTCCAACTGGCGAGTCAGCATCAAACGAGCGAGGTGAATCTCGGTTACTTGACGCATCCGCGCACGAACGGGGCGGGCAAGGCGCGTGGCGAGGGCGCGGAGCTGCGCACGGATGCGGCAGCGGCGCTGCGTGCCGCGAAGGGCATCCTACTGACGACCTACGCAAGAAAAAAGGCTCAAGGCCATCAACTCGATCGCGACGAATTGAATCAGTTGCTAAGCGAATGCGCGCAATTGTTCGAATCGCTGGGCGACTATGCGGGGCAGCACGGGGGGCAAGCGGCGGATGCCAAGGGGCAAAAGGCGCTCGTCGCCGCCGTGAAGCACTGGGATGCCGGCAAGCCAGCGTCGCCGGCGGGCGGTGGGGTGGCCGGTGGCGATGCACAGGCGTTCATGGCATTTGGCGCGGCGGCGGGCGCCGTTAGTGCGACGCCGAAGACGCATGTGATCTATGCCGGTGAAAACATCGATCAAGTCGCGCAGCAATGCGTTCAAGTGACGAGCGGGCAGCGGATCAATCTTCAAGCGGGACAGGGCGTAGCGATGTTCGCGCAAGCGGAAGGCGTTTCGGTGATCGCCAATCAAGGCAAGGTGATGCTGCAAAGCCAGGCCGACGACACGCGGATCGATTCGGCGAAGAACATTCAGCTCACCGCGGCGGGCGGCAAGCTCGCGGGCGCGGCTAGCGATGAAGTGGTGCTCGTCACGTCGGGCGGCGCTTATCTGAAGCTGCACGGCAGCGATATTGAATTGGGCTGCCCCGGGAGCTTTACGGTGAAGTCAGCTGGCCACGCGTGGGGCGGTCCTGCAAGCATGAGCGCCGACATGCCGAAGTTCGATGCAGGCTCGATGGGGCGCGTGCCGCAATTGATCCGCCCTACAGACGGCGTACCTGTCCACGGGTACGAGGGCGAGGTCCATAAAGCGACGGGCGAGCTGCTCACGGGGCAATCGGACGCGCACGGCAATCTGCCGGCCATCAGCAGCGACCGC
>CBIHOQ010000003.1:0-229889 GCA_966212065.1 uncultured Burkholderiaceae bacterium | reverse complement strand
CGCGTGGCGCACGTGGATGCACGGCAGCGACACCACGCGCAGCGCCGCCTCCAAGAATGCCAATGCTGCTGCGATGTCGGCCGAGCCCACGCATCGTTTGTGCAATGGGACAGGATCGTCCATCTGAACCGTGACTATCAGAAAAAAAAGGTGACGCCCTACGCCTCGCTTGTCGGCTTCATGCGGACCTCGCCAGACCGCAGCTATCTAGACTGACCTACATCCATGAAGAAAGGCATTTTTATCGTGTTGTTGGCAGGCCTCGTTTCCGCCTGCACCCATAAGGAGAACCCGTTGGCTTCGCTACCCGATATAAGCGCCGTGCGCGCCGAAACGCGGTTGCCGGTGGGCACCGTCGCGCGTACCGGCGAGCCGTGCCCGCAAACCGGCGTATGGCGAGTGCGTCTGGCCAAAGGCATGGTCGCGGAGGCCGAGCGCAATTTCCGGAAGGGCATGGCGTTGCCATCGCTGACGATCTATCGCCCTCGCCTGTTCGCCTGGCTCGATGACTGGATGGGCTTTCGCGAGCAGACGATGCAAGTAACGTGGCAGCTGGTCAGCTACCTCAACGAGGCATAGTGAGCGCTGCTCGACGAACACATGAAACAGGTATCGCCTGGGCTGCCAATGAATAGAGGCCTATCCATGGTGTTGCTGGCCGTCCTCGTCTGCGGCTGCACTCGCAACGCCCTGCTCAACGCGGCAGCGTATAGGCCGGCATGGAGTGCCCAAGCACCGCCGCGGCGACGAAGACGCCGATCATCACGAGCGCCTCCAGGTGCAAAACGTTGTTAAAGGTGTGAGCGTCTTCGGTCGATGCCGTGCGGCGCAGCCGGGGCAGCGCCAAGGTCCGGTTCAGGCCGCCGAGCAGCACGGCAAACAGCACGAGCGCCGCCTTCAGCGTGAGGACATGGCCCCAAGTGCTTTCGGAAAGCGGATCGAGCGAACCGCCGAGCCCTCGATATGCGTTAAACACCCCCGTAGCAACGACGACAATCAACGCCGTCGCCGACGCATTTGACACGCGCGCGGCGACACGAATCAACACGCCGCGCGTCGTCGACGTGTCGAGCGTCGGCAGCACCAGCAGTCCGCCCGCGAGCACGATTCCGCCCCACACACCCGTCGCCAACACATGCAGCGCCTGCACGGCCACGGCGATCGAGAGCGGCCCCGCGTCGGCCGCATGGCCGATCGAGCCCTTTCCCGCCGCAAACGCGATAACCGCCAGCCAGAACGTGGCTTGAGCCGCCCGGCCGCCGCGGCCGACCAGTGCCGTCGCTAGCGCCAGCAGCGCCCCGCCGAACGCGAGGCACCATGCGTGACCGACATGGGTCCGGCCAAGCACCGTCGGCACGGCTCCGAGCCCCATCGCGAGCCCCACGCCGCTCATCGAGGCGGATTCGTAGACCAGCCAAAGCACGTCGGCGAGCACGAGCGCGAAGGTCGCGGCCACGAGCGACGACTGCGCGCGCTGCCAGGCGGCGCGCGCAGGCTGGCCCTCGAGCACAAGCCATCGTTCGAGCAGCGCCGAACCGATGGCGAACGCAAACGCGATATTCATGAGCGCGGCGAGCGCAACCTGTCCGATCGAGAGTCCCGTGACATTCATCGGCCGAAGCATCCTTGCGGTTGGGTGAAAAAACGTAGGCGAGAGTGTACGTGCGAAGGACCCCGGGCGCGACAATCGCTTTGGCGCGGCGGGCCGCGGCGACGTGACGACGCGACGACACGCGGCAAATTGTCGCGACGTCGCGTCCGGACCGATCCGCGCCGCTTCCAGCGAATAGCCCGTGCCCCCCATCGATGATAGAATGCTGCGTCGCAGCGGCCTTGCCGACGGCCCGGAGCGCCTATTCGGCGTCTCTCCGGTACCTTTATTGCCTCGCTGCAACGTCTCGCATCGAACGTCGCATCTACGTCAATACCAAGCCACAGAACCATACCGAGCCGACGGCAGCCCGGTAGGTCCCGAATAACGATGGAGTTACGCGTGTCTTTCAGACGCATTTTCCGCCCGCTACTCGCCCTTCTGTTGATTGGCGGTGCAGGCGTCGCAAGCAGCGCGCAAGCGCAGAGCCAACCCAAGGCCCCCGATACGATGGAAGCGCGCGTGCAAGGCTGCACGGCCTGCCACGGCTCGCACGGCCAGGGCACCGACAACGATTACTTCCCGCGCCTGGCGGGCAAGCCGGCCGATTACCTGTACAACCAGCTCGAGAATTTCCGTGCGGGCCGGCGCAAGTACCCGCCGATGAACTACCTCGTCACGTACCTGTCGGACGACTACCTGCGCCAAATCGCGACGTACTTCTCGCAACAGCGCCCGCCGTATCCGGCGCCCGAGAAGGCGACCGTGTCGAGCGACGTCCTCGCGCGCGGCAAGCAAATCGTCCTGAACGGCGATAAAACGAAGGACATCCCCGCCTGCGCGGCCTGCCACGGCAAGGCGCTGACGGGCATGGAACCCGCCATTCCGGGCCTCGTCGGCTTGCACAGCGATTACATCAGCGCGCAGCTTGGTGCATGGCGCTCGGGCACGCGTCACGCGATCGCACCCGATTGCATGCACGAAATCGCCTCGCGCCTGACGGACCAAGACGTGACCGCCGTCGCGGCATGGCTGTCGACGCAACCCGCTCCGTCCAACCCGGTCCCGGCTCCGGCCCGCTCGATGAAGACTCCGCTTGCTTGCGGTAGCGAACCGCAGTAAGTGCGAGGAGAGACACATTTATGAAACGCAAGTCCCTGTTCGCTCTGTCGGCCCTCGTCGTTGCCGCCGTCGCACTCGTGCCCGTCCTCTGGTCGGGCACCGACAACCTGCACAACGGCACGGCGCAAGCCGCCACGCCGGCCGATCAAGCCGCACTGATCAAGCGCGGCGAATATCTCGCACGCGCCGGCGACTGTATCGCCTGCCACACGGTGCGCGGCGGTCAGCAATTCGCCGGCGGCCTGCCGATGGCCACGCCGTTCGGCACGCTCTACACGCCGAACATCACGCCCGACGACCAATACGGTATCGGCAAGTGGTCGTCCGACGACTTCTACCGCGCCGTGCACACGGGCCGCTCGAAGGACGGCAGCCTGCTCTATCCGGCGTTCCCGTTCGCGAGCTACACCAAGGTCACGCGCGCGGATTCCGACGCAATGTACGCGTACCTGCGCTCGGTGCCGCCCGCTGCCGTGCCGAGCCGTCCGCACGAACTGCGCTTCCCGTTCAACAACCGCAACCTGCTGATCGGCTGGCGCACGCTGTTCTTCCGTGAAGGCACCTACAAGGACGATCCGACGAAATCGGTCGAGTGGAACCGCGGTGCGTACCTGATCGAAGGCCTCGGCCATTGCACGATGTGCCATACGTCGATCAACATGATGGGCGGCCCGGTCAACTCCTCGGCGTTCGCAGGCGGCTTGATTCCGCTGCAGAACTGGTATGCGCCGTCGCTCACGTCGAATAAGGAAGCGGGTCTCGGCGAGTGGGACATCAAGGACATCAGCAGTCTGCTGAAGAACGGCGTGTCCGAGCGCGGTGCGGTATTCGGCCCGATGGCCGAAGTCGTCCATAACAGCCTGCAGTACCTGTCGGACGACGACATCCGCGCGATGTCGACGTATCTGAAGACGATCCCGCAAAAGAGCGAGGCGCCCGAGACGATGCAGTACGAAACGTCGGAGAAGTACGGCGACGAGCTGCTGCAAGTGGGCAAGAAGATCTACGCCGACAACTGCGTGAAGTGCCACGCGGAGAACGGCCTGGGCAAACCGCCGGCGTACCCGCCGCTTGCGAACAACCCGTCGATCCAGATGCCCTCGGCAGTCAACCCCATCCGCATGGTGCTCAACGGCGGGTACCCGCCGAGCACGTTCGGCAACCCGCACCCGTACGGCATGCCGCCGTTCGCGCAATCGCTGTCGAACCAGGAAGTCGCGGCTGTCGTCACGTACATCCGGATGTCGTGGGGCAACCACGGTACGCCGGTGTCGCCGCAGCAAGTGAGCGATCTGCGTTCGGCGCCGCTCGATTAACACCATGACGCACAGGGGCGCGGCGTGCGGGCGACCGCGGCCGCGCCTTTGTCATTTCCGGCACCGGCAAATCGGCCGTGCTCCGGACCCAAGCGGCCAGTCGGCGCCACGAGCGCCGAATACGCGCAAGTTGCCCTCGCGCTTGCCCACCGATACCCAAACCGGCCGCCTCACCGCATTGCAAAGAACCCTTTATGTCATTTGATTCCCTTGGCTTGTCCGAACCGCTGGTGCGGGCCGTCCGTGAGCTCGGCTACACGACGCCAACACCCATTCAACTGCAAGCCATCCCAGCCGTGCTCGGCGGCGGCGACCTGCTCGCGGGTGCCCAGACGGGCACCGGTAAGACGGCCGGCTTTACACTGCCGATCCTGCAGCGCCTGTCCCTGTCCCTCACGCCGACGCAAGCCGGCGCGAGCAGCAAGCGCAAAGTGCGCGCGCTGATCCTGACGCCGACCCGCGAGCTCGCCGCGCAAGTGGAAGAGAGCGTGCGCGCTTACGGCAAATATCTGAAGCTGAAATCGACCGTGCTGTTCGGCGGCGTCGGCATCAACCCGCAGATCGATGCACTCAAGCGCGGCGTCGATATCGTCGTCGCGACGCCGGGCCGCTTGCTCGACCACATGCAGCAGAAGACGATCGACGTCTCGGCGCTCGAAATTCTCGTGCTCGATGAAGCCGATCGCATGCTCGACATGGGCTTCATCCACGACATCAAGCGCGTGCTCGCGCGCTTGCCCGCGAAGCGGCAGAACCTACTGTTCTCCGCGACGTTCGCCGACGAGATCAAGGCGCTTGCCGACAGCCTGCTCGACGAGCCGGCGCTGATCGAAGTCGCTCGCCGCAATACGACGGCCGAGCTCATCGCGCAAAGGATCCACCCGGTCGATCGCGATCGCAAGCGCGAGCTGCTGACGCATCTGATTCGCGAGCACAACTGGTCGCAAGTGCTGGTCTTCACGCGTACGAAACACGGAGCGAACCGGCTTGCCGAGCAATTGACGAAGGATGACATCACCGCGCTGGCGATCCACGGCAACAAAAGCCAATCGGCGCGGACGCGGGCGCTGGCCGAGTTCAAGGACGGCACGCTGCAGGTCCTCGTGGCAACCGATATCGCGGCGCGCGGCATCGACATCGATCAGCTTCCGCACGTCGTCAACTTCGATTTGCCGAACGTACCGGAAGATTACGTCCATCGCATCGGCCGCACCGGCCGTGCGGGTGCGACGGGCGAAGCCGTGTCGCTGGTCTGCGTCGACGAGCACGAACTGCTTAGGGACATCGAAAAGCTCATCAAGCGCTCGATCGTGCAGGAAGTGATTGCGGGCTTCGAGCCCGATCCGAATGCGAAACCCGAGCCGATCCTACAGCGACGCGGCCAAGGCAACGCGGGGCGTCAGCCGCGCGGCGAGCCGGCGAAGCAGAACGCGCGCTCGCAGGGCAAGCAACAAGCGTCGCGTGCCGCCCCTGCCGCTCGGCGGGACGGGCAGGCCGGCGGCGCCGGCGGCAGTCACGAAGGCCGTGCGGCGAAGCCGCAAAAGCCCCAGCAGCCTCAACAGCAGGCAAAGCCGTCGCAGCCCCAAGGCCGTTCGCAGCAACAAGGCAAACCGCAAGGACAAGCGAAGCCTCAAGGACAAGCGAAGCCGCAGGGCCGACCCGACCAGGCTGCGCGCAAACCGCAGGAGCCGCGCGGCCAGCATGCGGGACGCGGCACGGGACAAGCCAAGAGCGAGGGACAACAGCCGGGGGCCGGCCAAGCGCCGCGCGCCGGCGAAGGTGACGGTCGGCGCCGCTCGAACGACCCGGGCGCGTTGCTAGGCGGCACAGCGAAAACCACTGGCGCACGCGGCGCTCACCGGCGCTGATCGCTTGCGGTGCTAGCTTGCGGCAAGCTGCGCATGCGCCGCTTGCCGCAACCGCTCGATCTGCCGTTGCCAGCGATCGAGCACGGCTTGGCGCTCGGGCGCCGAGCACGACAGTTGGAAAGCGATTCCGCTCGTGAGTCGTGCATAACCCACCTGCTGCACCTCTCCCGCATCGATCGATGCGATGAACTGCGCGAGGCCACTGCTTGCTGCGCCATCGGCATCGGCATCGGCATCGGCATCGCGCATAGGCGCGACGAGCAGTTGCACTTGATAAAAGCCGCCATCGTGCACGAAGGCGAGTGCCGCTCGCGCGCGCCGGTCGCCGTTACCCGTCCCCGGCCTATGCGCCGAATGCTGACCGCGCGCATCCTCCGTCTGTCCATGTTCAGCTTGCGAAAGCGTACGCGCCGCCCTTGAAGCGGGCCATAGCGCGAAGGCCAAGCATCGCGAATCGGGTACATAGAGCTCGCCAATGCCCAGCAGCGACGTGCGCAGATGGCCGCTGGCGTCGCAGGTCATCAGCGACGCCGTGAACCCGATCTTCGATGCGAGCGCCGTTCCGTCGAGCAGCGCGCGCAGCGGGGGCGGCCACTCGTCGAATACGCGCGGCTCCAGTGTCCGTGCCGCGCCGGGGTCAGCGGAAGAAGACATGCTGCGCCACTTTCGCGAGCGGATAGTGCACGCCGATCTGGATACGCGCGGGAATATCGAGCGGCTTGAGCAGCATTTTCACGCACATGTCGGCGGACAAATTACGCCGCACGAGCGAACTGATGCGGGCCGCGCGTTCGCGGTTATAGACGGAATCGTGCACGCGCTCGGGGTAACGGAGGGCGAAGACATGCCGCAACGCGATCTCCGAATCTTCGCTCTTGATCTCTATCACGCGGCGCATCAACGCCCCGAGCACGGCAAGACGGCCATTGCCTTCGATCAGGTTGTACTTCTTGAAGTATTTGAAAAAGTGCTTGTAGTGGCGAACTTCATCGCTGCGGATGTGATCGGTGATTTCTTTGAGCACCGGCTCGTCGGAGCATTCGTTGATGGCGCGATAGAGCGTGGCGGTGCCGGTCTCAACGACGCAGCGCGCAACCATCTCAAGCGCGCGCGTCTTCTCGAACTCCTCGAGCGAGCAAGTCTTCGAATACTCGTCGAAGAAATTGCGGAACGCCGTATCCCAATCGAACTCAGGCCAAACGTGGGCGATGTAGGCCTTCAGCGCGCGTCCGTGCTGCAGTTCCTCGGGCTCCCATTCTTGGTTGAGCCAGGTCGAGACTTCAGGATCGCCGTCGAAGTAGGCCGTCAGGTTGCTCGTATAAAGATCGGTGCCGCTTTCGATGAACGAGGCTGCGCACAGCAGAAGCAGCAAGTCTTCATTGGCCGCTGCGCGCCGGCGGTCGATGCGGGTTAGATCGATGTCCTCGATGCGCCAGGGCATCACATGGTTCGAGTCGATGGTCATGGCGTTGCGCTCCCAAGACCGCAGGCCTCGATCCGCACCGCGCGACGCACAGCCCTCGCGCAAAAGCCTGTTGCGGAAATCGAAATGCGGTACAAGTGAAATGTCGTTAGTCCTATACCCCCGGATGTTAGCCGGAGTTTCATGAAGCTGCTTCAGCCACGTACAGACTGCGGGGCTCGCGGTCCGGTTCCGAATGCAGTGCGACAACAGGAGGCGACGGTATTACAAAGCGTTAGACGATTGATTCGAATTACCACAAATTGCGACGAATTCCGGTTTTCCGATGGGTTCGTTTCCATTGTGCGGTCATCGATTCAGAATCCCGCCGCCAAGCCGTCTCGCCGCGTGTCGCTAGCGGCGACATACCCGCGCTCGGGCTCGTCATGCGACAAATTCCAGATGTATTGGCCCGAGCCGAAATCCATGTAGGGGTCGTCGATCGCCTTGATCGTATGGCCACGCGCCTCGAGCGCGCGCGCGACGCCCCGGTCGAAAGTCGGCTCGATATCGAGCGTGAAGTCGCGGTTGACCTTCCAGCGCGGTGCATCGCAAGCCGCCTGCGGCTGCTGACCATAATCGAGCATCCGCACCAGCGATTGCACATGCCCTTGCGGCTGCATATCCCCGCCCATGACGCCGAAGCTCATCACCGGTCTCTGCCGCCCGTTGGCACGCTCGGTCACAAAAGCCGGAATGATCGTGTGAAACGGCCGCTTGCCGCCTGCCACGACGTTCGGCGAGCGCGGATCCATTGAAAAGCCGCAGCCGCGGTTCTGCAAAGCGATACCCGTGCCCGGCACGACGACACCCGAGCCGAAGCCCATATAGTTCGATTGGATAAAGCTCACCATCATCCCGCGCTCGTCGGCCGCGGTCAGATAGATCGTGCCGCCCGCTTGCGGCATGCCGAATGTGAATTGCGTCGCCCGCTTCCGATCGATCAATGCGGCGCGCGAAGCCAGATAGGCATCGTCGAGCATCCGCTCCGGCGTCACTTCCATCGAGCCCGGATCCGCGACGTACCGATAGACGTCCGCGAAGGCGAGCTTCATCGCCTCGATCTGCAAATGCTGCGATTCGATGCCGTCGCGCGGCAAAGACCGCATATCGAACCGCTCCAAGATTCCCAGGGCGATCAGTGCGGCGATACCCTGCCCGTTCGGCGGAATTTCGTGGATCGTATAGCCACGGTAATCCTTTGCGATCGGCTCCACCCACATCGGCCGATAGTTACGCAGATCGGCCTCGGTCATCGCGCCCCCGCCTTCGCGCGCGAACGCCGCGATCCGCTCGGCCGGCTCGCCTTCGTAAAACGCGCGCGGCCCTTGCGCCGCCAGCAATCGTAGCGTGCGCGCATGATCGGGCTGGCGCACCCGTTCGCTCACGAGCGGTGCGCGCCCTTGCGGCATAAACGTCGCGGCGAAGCCGGGCTGGTCGCGCAGTTCGGGCACCGCCGCGGCCCACTTGTGCGCGACGACGCTCGCGACGGCATGGCCGCGCTCCGCAATGTCGATCGCGCTCGCCATCAAATCGCCGAACGGCAGCAAGCCGAATTTCTCGTGCAGCGCCTCCCATCCGGCGATGACCCCGGGCACGGTGGCCGTGTCCCAGCCCCGCTTGGGCTGCAAAGCGGCGCCGCCGGCTTCGCCGTATCGCCGCTTGAAATAGTCGACGCTCCACGCCGCCGGTGCCACGCCCGACGCGTTGAGTCCGTGCAGCGTATCGCCGTCCCAAACGAGCGCAAACGCATCGCCGCCTAGGCCGCACGAGACCGGCTCGACCACCGTCAGCACCGCCGCTGCGGCAAGCGCGGCATCGACGGCATTGCCGCCCTGCCACAGCATGCGCAAACCGGCCTGAGCCGCGAGCGGATGCGACGTCGAGACAACATTGCGGGCGAATACGGGCAGGCGCGGCGTGGGATAGGGGTTATGCCAATCGAACCGGTTCATGGGTCGCAATCTCGCTCTTAAAAGGATTCTTTCGCCAAAGGGAGGGGGCGCGAAAGTCTTACAATACCCGCACTTTCACCGCCCCGCCGCCGCAAGCTATGAGCCGAGACCCACGCCTGAGCCTGAACGCCCGCCAACAAGAATTGCTCGATTGGGTGCAGCGCGACGGGTTCGTGACGGTCGACGATCTCGCTTCGCATTTTGCCGTCACACCGCAGACGATACGCCGCGACGTCAACTGGCTCGCGGATATGAACCTGCTGCGCCGATACCACGGCGGCGCCAGCCTGCCGACGAGTTCGGAAAACGTCTCTTACACGGCGCGCCAGCGCATGTTCCATGACGAAAAGCGCCGCATCGCCACGCTCGTCGCCACGCACATCCCGGACCAAGCCTCGCTCTTCATCAACCTCGGCACGACCACCGAGGAAGTCGCACGCGCATTGACACGCCACCGGGGCCTGCGCGTCATCACCAACAATCTGAACGTCGCCAGCATGATGAGCGGCTACCCTGAATGCGAGGTGCTGGTCACGGGCGGCATCGTTCGCCCGTGGGACAAGGGCATCGTCGGCGAACTGGCCATCGACTTCATCCGGCAATTCAAGGTCGACTTCGCGATCATCGGCACGTCGAGCATCGAGCTCGACGGCACGCTGCGCGACTTCGACACACGCGAAGTGCGCGTGTCGGAAGCCATCATCGAACACGCGCGCACCGTTTTCCTCGCAGCCGATCACTCCAAATTCGGTCGCCCCGCGCTCGTGCGGCAAGGCCACTTGAGCCAGATCGACGCGCTTTTCACGGATCGGCCCGCGCCGCCCGATATGGCAGAGACGCTCGCCGCGGCCGGCACGCAAGTCTATGTCGCGACAACCGACTGAGCGCAACATCGCGCCTTATTCCATGCTGCATCGCACGCAAAAGCTCAAGTAGTTTCGCGAAGTTGCGCGCACAAGCAAACCGCTTCCCCGGCACGTTCTTGTCAAACAGAAAATTTTCAGGGGACGATTTGGATAAGGGCGAGCGCTTGACTACACTCCAGTTCCCCGACGCACGTGTGTCGAGCGCGCGCCGAGCCAATCGCATCCTATCCCGATAGGTCGAGCTCACGGCAGCCGAACAGCGCAGCCAAGGCAATCCCATTGCCCCATGGAGAGAACAATGCTGAGTCCGCATGAATTCGCCACGTTGCTACTCGTCAAGGACGCTCCAAACCAAGTCGATATGGACCGTGAAGAACTCGACGCCCTGCTCGAGCAACAACTCGTGCAGCTCGAACGCCTGGGCTCGGGGCATCAGCAGTGGCGCTTGACCGAGTCGGGCGACTCGGCCATTCGCGCCATCAAACGCTTCTCCTAGTTTCCTTTTTCCGTTTCGCCGCGTTCGTGCGGCCAAGCGCCCGCCTCGCGCGGCGTACGCGCGCGCGTGCTCGCCGCTTACGCGCGAGCCGCGGCGAGCACACTCGCGCCTCCGGGCGCGTGTCCTCTGCTCGCGGCCGTTCACCGCATGGCGACCCCTCACCCTCCGCGGAGCGTCGGGTCGACCGGCGCGCGCCAATCGAGCGCCTTCACCCGCTGGGCATTGAAGTATTCCGCCCAGGCCCGCTGCGCATCGGGGCCGGCCCCCGCCCGCACACGGTAGTGGGCGGCGATGTCGTTTTGGAACGCGCAGTAGCCGGCCTGCGTGAGCCCCCCGTGACGATAAGCCACGTACGCGTCGTACAACGTTAAATAGACTGACTGCGCCTCCCCGTCGTAGTCCGTCGCCGGGCCGCAACTCGCCTGCAGCGCCGTAAAGCGCGCGTTGCCCGCGGGCCCACCGAACCCGGGCATGCCCGCGCACCCGGCGAGAAGCGCCGCACCCGTCCACGCCACAGCCGTTAACCATCCACGCATCGCATACCTCGCCGTCGCTTTTTGGAGATGGTAGCCGCTTCGGGCGCCGCTTTCATCGAAGCCGCGGCGAACCGTTCAAATCCGAACTCAATCGCGCCTTTACTTTTTCGAAAATGTTCACTAAATTTCGAAAACGAACACAGATAGGTTCGATCTATGCCGACGATAGGCGCGGCGCATGACAAAGGGGACATAGCCAAGTGACGCAAGGTAGTCGATACGATCTGCTCGTCGTGGGCGGCGGAATCAATGGCGCGGGTATCGCGCGCGAGGCCGCGGGACGCGGCTTGTCCGTGCTGCTCGTCGAGCAAGACGACCTGGCGTCGCACACGTCGTCTTCAAGCACGAAACTCATCCATGGCGGGTTGCGCTACTTGGAGTACAGGGAGTTCGGTCTAGTGCGCAAGGCGCTGCAGGAGCGCGAAACCCTGCTGCGCGCCGCGCCGCACATCATATGGCCGCTGCGCTTCGTGATGCCCCACATGCCGAATCTGCGGCCGGCTTGGCTCGTCCGCGCCGGCCTGTTCCTCTACGATCACCTGGCACGGCGCGAACTGCTGCCCGGCTCGCGCGGCATCGATTTGCGGCGCCATCCGGCCGGCGAGCCGCTCGTCGATTCGATCGCACGCGGCTTTGTCTATTCGGACGGCTGGGTCGATGACGCTCGTCTCGTCGTGCTCAATGCACTCGACGCCTCCGAGCGCGGCGCGACCGTGCTCACGCGCACGAAGTTCCTCGGGGCCGTGCGGGCGGGCGGCGAATGGCACGCCCAACTACGGCGCGGCGACGGCTCGCGTCTGGACGTGCGGGCGGCCGCTATCGCCAACGCGGGAGGGCCGTGGGTCGGCCAACTGCTGCACGATGCGCTAGGCCGCGGCGCGCAGCACAGCGTTCGGCTCGTCAAGGGCAGTCACATCGTGACGCGGCGCCTGTTCGATCACGATCACGCCTACATCTTCCAAAATCCCGACAAGCGGATCATTTTCGCGATCCCTTATGAGCGCGAGTTCACGCTCATCGGCACGACCGACGTCGAATACCACGGCGATCCGTCGCAAGTCGCCATCACCGAAGATGAAACGCGCTATCTGTGCGAATCGATCAATCGCTACTTCAAGCGCAAGATCGCGCCGGCCGACGTCTGCTGGACTTACTCGGGCGTGCGCCCGCTGCTCGAAGAAGAAGGCGCCGACAACCCTTCGGCCGTCACACGCGATTACCGGCTGGAATTGGATGTCCATACGGGCGAGGCCCCGTTGCTCTCGGTGTTCGGCGGCAAGATCACGACGTTTCGCAAGCTCGCCGAAGAGGCCCTCGATCGGCTGGCGACGGTCATGCCGGTCGCAAAGGGCGCCTGGACGGCGGGTGTACCGCTGCCCGGGGGCGATATCCCGCACGCGAAGTTCGAACCGTTCGCTGCGAAGTTCGCAAACGAACATTCATGGCTGCCCGCCGATATGGCCCGGCGCTATGCGCGCGCTTATGGCACGCGTGCCGTCGCGCTGATCGGCTCGGCCAAGACATTGTCGGAGCTCGGCCGCGAATTCGCGCCGGGGCTGTTCGAACAAGAGTTGCGCTATTTGCGCGACGTCGAGTGGGCGCGCTGCGCACATGACGTACTGTGGCGCCGCTCGAAGATAGGCCTGCATCTGGCCCCGGGTACCGCACAGAACGTCGCGACGGAAATCGACGCCTGGTTCGCCCGGTCCCCGGTGCAAGACGCACAGCGCTCGCCTTCCGCATTGGCCGGCTGAGCAGCCAAACGCCGCAACGGCAAGACCCGCTGTACCCGAGGGCCCGCGCGGAGGGCGCGCGGCACATCATGACAACACATGGAGAAGAGACAATGCAGGATCAATACATCCTCGCACTGGACCAAGGCACGACGAGTTCGCGCGCGATGCTGTTCGACCGCAAGGGCAATATCGTCTCGGTCGCGCAGAAGGAATTCCGCCAAATCTACCCGCAGCCGGGCTGGGTCGAGCACGATCCCCAGGAAATTTGGTCGACGCAAGCCGGCGTCGCAGCCGAAGCCGTGACCCGCGCCGGCGTGAACGGCACATCGATCGCCGCGATCGGGATCACGAATCAGCGCGAAACGACGATCGTCTGGGACCGCGAGACGGGCCAGCCCATCTATAACGCGATCGTCTGGCAAGACCGCCGCACGGCGGGGCTCTGCGATCAACTCAAGATGCGAGGCCTCGAAGAAAAAGTACGCGCGAAGACAGGTCTACCGATCGATGCGTATTTCTCCGCGACGAAGATCCGCTGGATTCTCGATAACGTCGACGGCGCACGAGAAAAGGCCAAGCAAGGCAAGCTCGCGTTCGGCACGGTCGACAGCTGGCTCGTCTGGAATTTTACGAAACAGGCGCTGCACATCACCGATGTGACGAACGCGTCGCGCACGATGCTCTTCAACATCCACACGCTGCAGTGGGACAGCGACTTGCTGGAAGCGCTCGACATTCCGCGCAGCATGCTGCCCGAAGTGCGCGCATCGTCGGAGGTCTACGGCAATACGGTGACGACCGTATTCGCCTCCAAGATTCCGCTCGCCGGCATCGCCGGCGACCAGCACGCGGCGCTATTCGGCCAAATGTGCACCCAGTCCGGCATGGTCAAGAACACTTACGGCACCGGCTGCTTCCTCGTCATGAACACCGGCGAAAAGCCGATCGAGTCGAAGAACAACCTGGTCACGACGATCGCTTGGAAGATCGGCAACGAGGTCAACTATGCGCTCGAAGGCAGCATCTTCATTGCCGGCGCGGTCGTGCAGTGGCTGCGCGACGGATTGGGGATCATCAAGAACGCGGCCGAAATCGAAGCGCTGGCCGCCAGCGTCCCGCACTGCGACGGCGTCTATCTAGTCCCCGCCTTCGCCGGCCTCGGCGCGCCGCATTGGAATCCGCGCGCCCGCGGCACGCTGTTCGGCGTGACGCGCGGCACGACGGGTGCGCATATCGCCCGGGCCGCGCTCGATTCGATCGCCTATCAATCGCTCGACGTGCTGAAGGCGATGGAAGCCGATTCGGGTATCAAGATCGGCGAACTACGCGTCGACGGCGGTGCCTGCGCGAACAATCTGCTCATGCAGTTCCAATCCGATTTGCTCGGCGTCGCGACGGCACGCCCGCGCATCAGCGAAACAACGGCGCTGGGCGCCGCTTATCTCGCCGGGCTCGCCGTGGGCTATTGGAGCGACATCGGCGAGCTTCAAAGCCAATGGCAGCTCGATCGGCGCTTTTCGCCGGCCATGCGGCAAGACGACGCCAAGCAATGCATCGCGGGCTGGCGGCGCGCCGTTACCGCCGCGAAAGCATGGGCCGATGCGACATGAAAGCCCGGCCCGCGTGCGCCCATTCGACCAACAAATAGCCATTCCGGAGACACCATCATGTCGCCACTCATCGCGGAATTCGTCGGCACGGCCCTGCTCGTGCTGCTCGGCAACGGCGCCGTCGCCAACGTCCTGCTCGCGCGCACGAAAGGCAAAGGCGCGGATCTCATCGTCATCGTCTGGGGCTGGGCGATGGCCGTGTTCGTCGCCGTCTACGTAACCGCCTCCTTCAGCGGCGCGCATCTGAACCCCGTCGTGACCGTCAGCCTCGCCCTCGCAGGCAAGTTTGCCTGGAGCAAGGTAGCAGGCTATATCGCCGCGCAAATGCTCGGCGGCATGGCCGGTGCGTTCCTCGTCTGGCTCGCCTACCGACAGCATTTCTCGACGACGGACGACGCCGACATCAAACTCGCTTGCTTCTGCACGGCGCCCGCGATTCGCAGCGTCCCGCACAACGTGCTGACGGAGATGATCTGCACGTTTGTACTGATCCTCGGCGTGCTCTATCTCGCATCGCCGCAAGTGGGCCTCGGTGCGCTCGACGCGCTGCCCGTCGGCCTGCTCGTGCTCGGCATCGGCATCTCGCTGGGCGGCCCGACCGGCTACGCCATGAGCCCGGCGCGCGACCTCGCGCCGCGTCTCATGCACGCGTTGCTGCCGATTCCGGGCAAGCGCGGCAGCGACTGGCGCTACGCCTGGGTACCCGTGTTCGGCCCGCTCGCCGGCGGCGCGATGGCTTCGTGGGTCTACGTGCACGCTCACTGAAGATAAGCGCAAGGGCGGCAGCGCGCCGCACGAAGCGATGAACGGCGCGGCGAGTTCAGGCAACGGCAGTCGTAGGGCATTGGGTGCCGCGTGCCTCTGGCGTTTTTTCGTCAACGACCGCCGCCCTACTGCGTCACGGCTTTACGCTTCGTTCGGACAGAGCTCTCGCTCCCGCGCAGTCGCAAGCGCATGGCGAAAAGCAACGAGTTCTTCGATCGTCAGCATCGGCAGCTCATGCTTGGCGGCGAAGTGCTCGACATCCGCGCCGCGCGTCATCGTCCCATCCTCGTTCATGAGCTCGCAGAGCACCCCCGCGGGCGCGAGGCCTGCGAACACCGCGAGATCGACCGTACCCTCGGTATGGCCGCGGCGCGCCAGCACACCGCCCGGCTGCGCCCGCAGCGGAAACACGTGCCCGGGGCGCACGATGTCCTCGGGCTTCGCGTGCTCGGCGATCGCCGCACGGATCGTCGTCAGGCGATCCGCGGCCGACACGCCCGTGCTCACGCCATGGCGCGCCTCGATCGAGACCGTGAACGCCGTACCGTGGCGGCTCTCGTTGTGCGCGACCATCGGCGGCAGCGCGAGTGCACGGATCTTTTCGTCGGGCAGGCACAGGCAAACGATGCCGCTGCATTCGCGGATCAACAGCGCCATTGTCGCGACGGTCATGCGCTCGGCCGCGACAATGAGATCGGCCTCGTTCTCTCGGTCGCGGTCGTCCTGTAAGACGACGGCGCGGCCCTCCCGCATTGCATTTAACGCGGCCGCGATGCGCGGCGGAATCGAATCGGGATCGAGAAAGGGAAGCTCGGCGGATGCCGTGGAAACGGATAAAGACATGTGAAACGCTCCTCGCGAGAGAAAAAAGGGCGAAAAACGTTTCAGGGCATGGCAGACAGACACGAACACCGTCGCGCTAGGCGCAGCAATACATGCCGAGCCCAAGCACGGTCGATCGGCGCGGCGCGTGGGCGCCGGCCCAAAGAAGCATACCTGAGGCGCGCCCGCGATGCCGGCAAGGCCCTGACGGCATCGCGGGCATCGCCGCTGCAGCGTCGCGGGCGCTGCGTCCCCCGCTCGCTCCGCCGCACCGGGCCAAGACGGAACGCCGCGCCGGGCCGCTACGCCCGACCGGCTATAATGTCGGGTTATGCGGCAGGCATGCGCCCCGGGGCTTCACGTGCACCCCGGGCGCGCAAGCGATGCGCCGCCACGGTCCCGACATGGGCCTGCCGTCCACGGCGGCGCGCTTTGCCGGTCTCCACGATCCACGAATTACCGACGCCCCCAGGTCAACCACTGCGAACGGCGAACTTCATGACCAAGAAAGTTTATGTAAAGACCTTCGGCTGCCAGATGAACGAGTACGACTCCGACAAAATGGTCGATGTGCTCGGTGCCGCCGAAGGACTCGTCAAGACGGATTCCCCCGAAGACGCTGACGTCATCCTCTTCAATACCTGTTCCGTGCGCGAAAAAGCGCAGGAAAAGGTCTTCTCCGATCTGGGCCGCGTGCGCGAGCTCAAGGAAGCGAAACCCGATCTGCTGATCGGCGTGGGCGGCTGCGTCGCGAGCCAGGAAGGCGCGGCGATCGTCGCTCGCGCGCCCTACGTCGATCTCGTGTTCGGCCCGCAGACGCTGCATCGGCTGCCGCAGATGATCAACGCGCGCCGCGCGAGCGGCCGCGCGCAAGTCGACATCTCGTTCCCGGAAATCGAGAAGTTCGACCATCTGCCGCCCGCGCGCGTGGACGGCCCGAGTGCATTCGTCTCGATCATGGAAGGCTGCAGCAAGTACTGCAGCTACTGCGTCGTCCCGTACACGCGCGGCGAGGAAGTCTCGCGCCCGCTCGACGACGTCCTGACCGAAATCGCCGGCCTGGCAGATCAAGGGGTGCGCGAAGTCACGCTGCTTGGCCAGAACGTGAATGCCTATCGCGGCGCGTTGACGGCCGGTGCGACGCAGATCGCCGATTTCGCGACGCTGATCGAATACGTTGCCGACATTCCCGGTATCGACCGCATCCGCTACACGACATCGCATCCGAAAGAGTTCACGCAGCGCCTCATCGACATCTATGCGAAGGTCGACAAGCTCGTCTCGCACCTGCACCTGCCGGTGCAGCATGGCTCGGACCGCATTCTGATGGCGATGAAGCGCGGCTATACCGTGCTCGAGTACAAATCGGTGATTCGCCGCCTGCGCGCCATTCGGCCCGACCTCTCGCTGTCGACAGACATCATCGTCGGCTTTCCCGGCGAAACGCAGGACGACTTCGACAAGACGATGGCGCTCGTGCACGAGATGAGCTACGACACGAGCTTCTCGTTCATCTACAGCCCGCGCCCGGGCACCCCGGCCGCGAATCTTTCCGACGATACCCCGCGCGAAGTGAAGCTCGCACGCCTGCAACATCTGCAGGCCACGATCGAGGCCAACGTCGTGCGCATCAGCGAATCGATGGTCGGGCGCATCGAACGCATTCTCGTCGAGCGCCCCGCTCGCAAGGATCCGACCGAGCTCGCCGGCCGCACGGCCAATAACCGCGTCGTCAATTTCCCCGCCCCGGTGGCCTCGCACGCGCGGCTCATTGGCCAGATGATCGACGTGCAAATCACGCGCGCCTATCCGCATTCGCTGCGCGGCGAGCTCGTGCTCGCGGAGCATGCCTAGCCCATCGCTTAAGGAGCGCACGTTCGCCTTGAAGACCGCCCCGTCCCTGGAATTCACTGCCCCGCGCGACGACAACACGCGGCTAGCCAATCTCTGCGGCCCGCTCGACGAGAACCTGCGGCAAATCGAGCAAGCGCTCGATGTCACGCTGCAGCGCCGCGGACCTCGCATCTCGATCCGCGGACGCGGCGCAAAACTCGCGCTCGGCGCCCTCGAAACGTTCTACAACCGTGCACGCGAGCCGCTGTCGGTCGATGACATCCAGCTCGCGCTCGTCGAAGCGCGCCACCCGGCCAACCGCAACGCCGGTGCCGGCCAAGACGAAGCCGCCACGGGCCGCTACGATCCCGACCATCCGTTCGACGAGCCCGCGGGCCTCGACGATGAAAGCATCGAAGAACTGGGCCCGAAGCTTTATACGCGCCGCGCCGATCTGCGCGGACGCACGCCGGCGCAACGCGAATATCTGAGACAAATCGTCTCGCACGACGTCACGTTCGGCGTCGGGCCAGCCGGCACGGGCAAGACGTACCTTGCCGTGGCGTGCGCCGTCGACTCGCTCGAGCGCGATCAAGTCAAACGCATCGTACTCACGCGTCCGGCCGTCGAAGCCGGCGAACGGCTTGGCTTCTTGCCCGGCGATCTGGCGCAGAAAGTCGATCCGTACCTGCGTCCGCTCTACGACGCGCTCTACGATCTGCTCGGCTTCGACAAGACCGCGAAGATGTTCGAGCGGCAAATGATCGAAATCGCCCCGCTCGCCTACATGCGCGGGCGCACGCTCAATCACGCCTTCATCATTCTCGACGAAGCGCAGAACACGACGCCCGAGCAGATGAAGATGTTCCTCACACGCATCGGCTTCGGCTCGAAGGCCGTCGTCACCGGCGATACGACGCAGGTCGACTTGCCGCGCGGGGCGAAGAGCGGCCTCATCGAAGCGCAGCAGGTGCTGACCGACGTGCGCGGCATCGCGTTGACGCGTTTCACCAGCGCCGACGTCGTGCGGCATCCGCTTGTCGCTCGCATCGTCGACGCTTACGACCAGCACGCGAGGAAAGACGACACCGCACCCATCGACGGACGATGAGGCCCGGCGAGCATCGAATGAGCGAGAACACCCGTACGCCCCAATCGAAATCGAAACTGACGCTGACGCTGCAGTTCCCAGCGGCCAAGGCCTATCCGGCGCACAAGGCGGCGCTCTCGCGCGCGGCCGTCGCACGCTGGATCAAGGCGGCGCTCTTCGCCGACGGTGAACTCACCGTGCGCTTCGTCGATGCCGACGAAGGCCGCACCTTGAATCGTACCTACCGCGGCAAGGATTACGCGACGAACGTCCTGACGTTCGCCTACGCCGAAAGCGAGGACGATCCGGTCTCGGGCGATCTCGTGCTGTGCTGCCCCGTTATCGAGCGCGAGGCCGCCGAGCAGCGCAAGCCGCTCGCGGCCCACTACGCGCACATGATCGTGCACGGCACACTTCATGCGCAGGGCTACGATCACGAAAACGACGAAGACGCGCAAGAAATGGAAGCGCTCGAAACCGACATCCTAGGCCGGCTGGGATTCGCCGATCCCTACGGAGACCGATCCCGCTGAACGCTTGCGCGCGATGTCCGACACGAGACCGTCCTGCCCCCCGCTCCCGAGCCTTTGCAACGGCTACCCGCCGGCGCTCGGCGAGGCGCGCCTGCTGAGCGATGCCGAGCTCGGCGAATCGCTCGAGCGCACGATGGCGCGTTGGGATGGCACCGGCGACCTATGGCTGTTCGGGTATGGCTCGCTGATTTGGAACCCCGGCATGCCGGCCGTCGAAACGGTGCGTGCGCGCGTGCGCGGCTACCATCGCGGGCTCTATTTGTGGTCGCGCGTGAACCGCGGCACGCCGGAGCAACCGGGCCTCGTGCTCGCGCTCGACCGCGGCGGCTCATGCACGGGCATGGCGTTCCGGCTCGCGGGCGAAGGTGCAGGGCCGCACTTGGAAGCGCTCTGGCGGCGCGAAATGCCGATGGGCTCGTACCGGCCGGCATGGCTACCGTGCTGGCTCGCCGACGGGCGCCGCGTCGAGGCGCTCGCATTCGTCATGCGGCGCGACGTCCCCACCTACACGGGCAGGCTGCCCGATGACATCGTCAAGGCCGTCTTGAGTTGCGCACAAGGCCGCTACGGGACAACGTTGGACTACGTCTGCCGCACGGTCGAGGCGCTGCGCGAAAGCGGCATGCCCGACCGGGCGCTCGAAGCGCTGCTCAAGCGCTGTCTTTGAAGTGCGCGGCCCCGGGCCTGTTTCTTCTGACCAATGGCGGACCGGCCCTCGGCGAAAGCCTTAGGCACCATAAGCGCCACCCCATGATGGCCTTAATGGATCAATTCAATACCCGAGAAACGCCGCTACGCCGACGAGCGCGCCGAACCCGGCCGCCCCGAGCGCCGTACCCAGCAGCCAGCGACGGCGCGTAAGAAGCGTGATCGCTGCAAGCGAAATCGCGATCTGCGTCAGCGTTGTCGCCTGTGCCCAGCGGTGGTGCCGATGCAACTGCTCTTCGCTGGCCTGGTCGGCCTGCAACACGGATTTCTCGAGCGCTTCGGCTTGCGCGCGGATGGCCGTTTTTTGTTGCGCGTACTTGGCGATGTCGGCCGTGAATTTGGCGCTTGATTTCGGATCGGCCGCGGTGAGCGCCGCGCCCAGTTCGGCCAGATTCTGCTTTTCGCCCTTCGCCTGGTAGTAGCTCCACTGGTTGGCCGCCTCAGTCTTGCGGATCGCAGCCTCGTTCTTGTAAAACAGCGCGAGCCCTTCGGTCGAGCCGCCCTGGTACGAAAAAACGGCGCCGATCGTCGCCAGCACGGCGGTCATGACGGCAATGCGGCCCGCGAACGAATCGACCGGCACGCCGGTGCCATCGGCCGCATGGCCGTGGGCGTGGCCGTGGCCCGCGTGTTCGAGTGCTTCTTCGTGCGGCCCGCGCACTTCAAACTCTTCCGACATAATTCTTTCACGCAAACAAGGTAGAAAACGGCGGCGCCGCCGCCTCACGCGCGCCACCGGACGCATGTCGCGCACTTTAGCAGGACCGCCGCCAGTCATGGTCCCACTTTTGCGTGGTGTATCCTTTACTCTCCGTGTACCACGCGTCCAGCCCGTCCCGGACGCAACGCCATGAACGACGCCTATCCCAGTCGACGCCATACCGACAAGCCCGCCGAGAAACGCTCGCTGCTCGAGCGCCTGACCGACTTCATCTCGCCCGAGCCCGACACTCGCGCCGAGCTGCTCGAAATCTTGCAAGACGCGCACGAGCGCAACTTGATCGACGCCGATTCGCTCTCGATGATCGAGGGTGTATTCCAAGTCTCCGAACTTTGCGCGCGCGACATCATGGTGCCGCGTGCCCAGATGGACGCGATCGACATCGAGCTCAGCCCCGAGGAATTCATTCCGTTTGTCCTCGAAAAAGCGCACTCGCGCTATCCCGTCTACGAGGGCAACCGCGACAACATCATCGGCGTACTGCTCGCAAAGGATCTGCTGCGCTACTACGCGGAGGAATCGTTCGACGTGCGCGGCATGCTGCGCCCGGCCGTTTTCATTCCCGAAGCGAAGCGCCTGAACGTGTTGCTGCACGATTTCCGCATGAATCGCAATCACATTGCGATCGTCGTCGACGAGTACGGCGGCGTGGCGGGCCTCATTACGATCGAAGACGTTCTGGAGCAGATCGTCGGCGATATCGAGGACGAATACGACTTCGACGAGGAAAGCGGCAACATCATCGCGTCGCCCGATGGGCGCTATCGCGTGCGCGCGCTAACCGAGATCGAGCAATTCAACGAAGCGTTCGGAACACGTTTTTCCGACGACGAAGTCGATACGATCGGCGGGCTCGTCACCCATTATTTTGGCCGAGTGCCGCACCGCGGCGAGCATGTGCGCATCGGCGACCTCATTTTCGAAATCCTGCGCGGCGACGCGCGCCAAGTCTATATGCTGCTCGTACGGCGCGACCCGCTCGCAGGCCAGCGCGAACGCGACGCGCAGCACGTGCAGACTTGACGAAAAACACCGTACGGCCGGTCCGTGCCGACGCGGCGCGCGTGCTCACCGGCGGTTGGCCGTGCAAGAGCCCGCCGCCGCTGCCGATGTTCAACGCTCAACGCCCTTCCGAAGCCGCGTAACCATGGCCGAATCGTTTTCTTCCCGCCCGCGCGGTGGTGCCACTCATTTTGGCGCCGCCAGCACGCCACGCTCGCGCTGGCACTATGTCGCCGCGCTCGCACTCGGGGCGCTCAACACCCTCTCGTTCGCGCCGACGCCGCACGGCGGATGGCTCGAAATAGCGGTCTTCACGGCGCTGTACGCCTGGCTCATTCGCACGCCCCGTTGGAAAAGCGCGGCGCTCACCGGCGGCGCGTTCGGCTTCGGCAATCTCGTGACGGGCGTCTGGTGGCTTTACGTCAGCATGCATCAGTACGGCGAAATGGCGGCCCCGCTCGCGGGCGCGGCGCTCGTTCTGTTCTCGCTCTACCTTGCGCTCTATCCGGCGATTTCGGCGGCGCTCTGGTCTTTCTGTGCCGGCCACGCGGCGACAGGCTTGCAGGGAGGGCGCTCGTTCGCCCCTAGCTGGCGCGGCGCATTCGCCTTCGCGAGCGCCTGGGCGATCGGCGAATGGCTGCGCGGCACGGTATTCACCGGCTTTCCGTGGCTCTCGAGCGGCTACGCGCAAGTCGATGGGCCGCTCGCAGGCTTCGCGGCAATTGGTGGCGTCTACGGCGTGGGCTGGGCGCTTGCGCTTGCCAGCGCGCTGATCGTGCAATGCGCACATGCGTGGTTCTTGCGTCCGCGCCGGCGCGCGGCCGTGCTGCTGCCGGCCCTTGCCGCTCTCTGCGTCGTCGCAGGGGGCATCTTGCTCTCGCATATTGCGTGGACGCGGCCCGGCAACGCCCCGCTGACCGTGCGTCTCCTTCAGGGCAACGTCAAGCAGGAAATGAAGTTCGACGATGCCGGCGTGCGCGGCGCGCTGGCCCTCTACGAGCAGATGATCACGGCGCATGCGGCCGATCTCATCATCACGCCCGAGACGGCGATCCCGCTGCTGCCGCAGCAATTTCCCGAAACGTTCGCCCGCACGCTTCGCACGTTTTCCGACAACACAGGCTCCTCGCTGCTGATCGGCGCGCTCGGCGCGACGATCACGCCCGAGCGCCGAATCGCCGACGTGACGAACAGCCTCTTCGGGATCTCGCCCGATTCGCGCACGCTCTACCGCTACGACAAGCGCCATCTGGTGCCGTTCGGCGAGTTCGTCCCACGGGGCTTTCACTGGTTCGTGCGGATGATGAATATTCCGCTGGGCGATCTCGCGCGCGGCGCGCCGGTGCAAAAGCCCTTCATGGTCCGCAACCAACCGATCGATCTCGACATCTGCTACGAGGACATCTTCGGGGAAGAAATCGCGCGCTCGCTGCGCGAAGCGGACGTGCCCGCGGGCGTGCTCGTCAACGCGTCGAATCTCGCCTGGTTCGGCAATACGATCGCACTCGACCAGCACCTGCAGATGGCGCGCATGCGCACGCTCGAAACCGGCCGGCCGCTGCTCGCCGCAACCAACACGGGCGCGACGGCCGTCATCGACGCGCGAGGCCGCGTCACGGAACGCCTGCCTGCATTCACGACAGGCCAAATCGAAGCGAAGGTGCAAGGCATGACGGGACGCACGCCCTATATCACCGTCGGCAACACCCTCGTGCTGGCTGCCTCGCTCCTGTTGCTCGCGATCGGTTTCGCGTTCAAGCCGGGCAGCAGTAGGCAGGGGCGTGCCACATTCCGGTAAAATTCATTGTTTTGCGCCGGGCAGCGGCCCTGCCGCCTGCCCGCCCGATGCCGCACGCGCACGCTTGGCTTGCGCGGCCGGCAGCCGGGCTCACCCGCCTTCAGCCGCCATAGGCACGACATGCTCACGTTTCAGCAAATCATTCTGACGCTGCAATCCTATTGGGATAACCAGGGTTGCGCGCTGCTCCAGCCGATCGACATGGAAGTCGGCGCCGGCACCTCGCACGTCCATACGTTCCTGCGCGCCGTCGGCCCCGAGCCGTGGCGTGCGGCGTACGTGCAGCCCTCGCGGCGCCCGAAGGACGGCCGCTACGGCGACAATCCGAACCGCCTGCAGCACTACTACCAGTACCAAGTCGTGCTCAAGCCCGCGCCCGAGAACATTCTCGATCTGTACCTCGGCTCGCTCGAAGCGCTCGGGTTCGATCTGAAGCAGAACGACGTTCGCTTCGTCGAAGACGATTGGGAAAACCCAACGCTCGGCGCCTGGGGGCTGGGCTGGGAAGTCTGGCTCAACGGCATGGAAGTCACGCAGTTCACGTACTTTCAGCAAGTGGGCGGGCTCGACTGCAAGCCCGTGCTCGGCGAAATCACGTACGGGCTCGAGCGGCTCGCGATGTATCTGCAAAAGGTCGAGAATGTGTACGACCTCACGTGGACCGAATGGGAGGAAGCGGGCCCGAACGGCCCGGAGCTGCGGCGCCTGACCTACGGCGACGTCTACCACCAGAACGAGGTCGAGCAGTCGACGTACAACTTCGAGCATGCGAACGTCGAGTTGCTGTTTACGCTGTTCAACAGCTACGAATCCGAAGCGAAGCGCATGATCGAGACGCAGCTCGCGCTGCCCGGCTACGAGCTCGTGCTCAAGGCCGCGCATACGTTCAATCTGCTCGACGCGCGCGGCGCGATCTCGGTCACGGAACGCGCGGCCTATATCGGCCGCATTCGCGTGCTCTCGCGGCTCGTCGCGCAGGCTTACTACGCCTCGCGGGAAAAGCTCGGCTTCCCGATGCTCGGCAATCCGGTGCACGGCGTGCCCGGGCTGACGACGGACGCGCAGGACGCCGCTATGCCGGCGTGGGCGCCGCCTTTGAAGGTCGAGCGCGCGATCGACAAGCAATGACGAGACTCAAACGAATATGAATCAAGCTCACCAAGCCACACTGCTCGTCGAACTGTTGACCGAGGAATTGCCGCCGAAGGCGCTCGCACGGCTGTCCGATGCGTTTGCTCAAGGCCTCGTCGACCGTCTCGCCGCACGCGACCTGATCGCGGGCGAGCCTTCGTTCGAGCGCTTCGCCACGCCGCGCCGGCTCGCGGTGCTCGTCAAGAACGTGCGTGCCGTCGCCCCCGAAAGGCAGGTACGCGAAAAAGTGCTGCCCGTCTCGGTCGCGCTCGATGCGAACGGCCAGCCCACGGCGCCGCTCGCAAAGAAGCTGGCCGCGCTCGGTTTTCCCGATGTGCCGCTCGCGGATCTCGAACGCGCCTCCGACGGCAAGGCCGAGGCGTTCTTCCTGCGCTATGCGGCGCCCGGCGCCACGCTCGCCGACGGCCTGCAAGCCGCGCTCGAAGAAGCGCTGGCCCTGGGCAAGCTGCCGATCCCGAAAATCATGACCTATCAGCGGCCCGACGGCACGAGCGTGCAGTTCGCCCGTCCGGTGCAGCGCCTGACCGTGCTGCACGGCGCGGACGTCGTGCCCGTGACCGCCTTCGGCATCGACGCCGACGATACGACGCTCGGCCATCGCTTTCTGTCGGACGGCCTTATCGCCGTTCTGCATGCCGACGAGTACGCACAGACACTGCAGACGAAGGGCCACGTCATGGCGAGCTTCGAGGCGCGCCGCACGAGCATCGTCGAACAACTGAACGCCCATGCGCGGGGCGATCGCGTTGTCATGCCCGAGTCATTGCTTGACGAAGTGACGGCGCTCGTCGAGTGGCCAGTCGTCTATGAATGCCGCTTCGACGATCAATTCCTGGAAGTGCCGCAGGAATGCCTGATCCTCACGATGCAGACGAATCAGAAGTACTTCGCGCTGACCGATGAAGCGGGCAAGCTGCGCTCGCGCTTTCTGATCGTCTCGAACATTGCAACGCCCACGCCAAGTGAGATCGTCGAAGGCAACGAGCGCGTCGTGCGCCCGCGCTTGGCCGACGCCAAGTTCTTCTTCGAGCAAGACAAGAAGAAGCTGCTGGCCGATCGCGTGCCGCTGCTTGCGAACGTCGTCTATCACAACAAGCTCGGCTCGCAGCTTGCGCGCGTCGAACGGCTCGAAGCGCTGGCCTCTCTCATTGCGCCGCTCGTCGGTGCCGATTCGGCGCTGGCCGCGCGCGGAGCGCGGCTCGCGAAGGCGGATCTGCTGACGGATATGGTCGGCGAGTTTCCCGAGCTGCAAGGCACGATGGGCGCGTACTACGCGCGCCATGACGGCGAGCCCGAGGAAGTCGCGCTCGCCTGCACCGAGCATTACCTCCCGCGTTTTTCCGGCGACGCATTGCCTACGACGCGCGTGGGCACGGCAGTCGCGCTCGCCGACAAGCTTGAAACGCTGGTCGGCATTTGGGGGATTGGGCTCGTACCCACCGGCGAAAAAGATCCGTTCGCGCTGCGCCGCCATGCGCTCGGCGTGCTGCGCATCTTGATCGAGAAGCAGTTGCCGATCGATCTCGTCGCGTTGTTGCGCCAAGCCGTCGATTGCTTCGGCGGCGCCGCGCAAGTGACCGATTGCTCCGCCGCACTGTACGCGTTCTTCATGGATCGCCTGCGCGGCCTGCTGCGCGAGCGCGGCTATGCGGCGAGCGAGATCGAAGCGGTGCTGAGCCTGCAACCGAGGCAGTTCGACGACATCGTCGCCCGGCTCGATGCCGTGCGCGAATTCTCGGCGCTGCCCGAAGCCGGCGCGCTGGCCGCCGCCAACAAGCGAATCACGAACATCCTCAAGAAATCGGAAGGCGAGGCGAGCCTCGCCATGGCCGGCAGCTCGGCCGTGAATGGCTCGCCCGTGCCTTCGGTGCAATCGGCGCTGCTCGTCGAGCCCGCCGAGCGTTCGCTGAACGAGCAACTGAAAAAGGTCGCGCCGGCCGTGCAGGCGCAGCTCCAGCAGCGCGACTACACACGCGCGCTCTCGGCGCTCGCGGCGCTGCGCGATCCGGTCGATGCGTTCTTCAACGACGTCATGGTCAACGCCGAGGACGCCGCCCTGCGCAAGAATCGGCTCGCCCTGTTGGCCGAACTGCACGCGCAGATGAACTGCGTGGCCGACATCTCGAAGCTGGCGGCCTAACCGAGCCGCGCGACGGAGCAAGAGAAGCATATGACTTTCGCCAAGAAGTTCGTCATCCTCGATCGCGACGGCGTCATTAACGTCGACTCGGATGCGTACATTAAATCGCCCGACGAGTGGATCCCGATCCCGGGCAGCCTCGAGGCGATCGCGCGGCTCAATCAAGCGGGCTATCACGTCGTGATCGCGACGAATCAGTCGGGCATCGGGCGCGGCTTGTTCGACATGGCTACGTTGAACGCCATGCACGTCAAGATGAATCGCGCGGTCGCGGCAGTCGGCGGCCGCATCGATGCCATCTTCTTCTGTCCGCATACGTCCGAGGATCAATGCGAGTGCCGCAAGCCGAAGCCCGGCCTCCTGCAGATGATCGTCGAGCGCTTCGAGATCGATCCGGCCGCGACGCCGGTTGTGGGCGACGCGCTGCGCGACTTGCAGGCCGGCGCGGCGCTCGGTTTTCCGACTCATCTTGTACTGACGGGCAAAGGCAAGAAGACCCTCGCCGCAGGCGGCCTGCCCGAGGGCACGCAGGTCTACGACGATTTGAAAGCGTTCGCACTGACCTTCCTTGCGAGCCAGGACGAATGAGGGCATGAGCACGCTCGATGCCAACCGATTGAAGACACCCATGCCATTTGTCCGCTTTATCCGCTCGCTGCTGCTGTTGCTTTATTTCATCGTCTACACCGCCCCGTACGCGACGGCATGCTTCATCGCATTCCCGTTCATGAACGCCGATCGGCGCTATTGGATGGCCGTGGGCTGGTGCCGCAGTACGCTTTTTGTGGCGCGGTATTTGAACGGCATTCGCTATCGCATCGAAGGCTTCGAGAATTTGCCCGACGGTCCGGCGGTGCTGCTGTCCAAGCATCAGTCGGCGTGGGAAACGGTTGCACTGCCCGCGATCATGCCGCGCCCGCTCTGCTATGTGTTCAAGCGCGAGTTGCTTTATGTGCCGTTCTTCGGCTGGGCGCTCGGCATGTTGAAGATGGTCCACATCGACCGCAAGGAAGGCAAGTATGCGTTCGCCTCGGTCGTCAAGCAGGGGCGCAGGCGCATGAGCGAAGGCGCGTGGGTCATCATGTTCCCCGAAGGCACGCGCACGAAGGTGGGCGGGCAGGGCAAGTACAAGACGGGCGGCCCGCGCTTTGCAATCGATGCGGGTGCGCCCGTGGTTCCCATCGCCCATAACGCCGGCCGTGTCTGGCCACGCAACTCGTTCATCAAATATCCCGGCACGGTGACGGTGTCGATCGGCAAGCCGATTGAGTCGGCGGGGCTCACGCCCGACCAGTTGAACACTCGCGTGGAAGCATGGATCGAGGCCGAAATGCGCCGAATCGATCCCGGCGCTTATGGTGACGCCAGCGGCACCGACCTGCCCGCTGGCGGCTCGCGAGCCGGCGCGGCACGCGGCTGATCGACAGCATCGCCGCGGCTCCCAGCCACATGCCCAAACCCGCCAGGTCCGCCAAGCCCGAGCCCGCCGCAGCGCTCGGTAGCCGCCAACTCGACCTGCCGCTCTTTGAAGTCCCGGCCGACGAAAGGACGCTCGTGCCGCCGGCGGCCACGTCGCCTCCCCGGCCCGATCCGACGCCGAACGGCACGAAGCTGCGGCGCCTGACATTGAACGGGCGCACGCTCGAATATGGGCTCAAGCGATCGGCGCGGCGAACGATCGGCTTTTCGATCGACAGCAGCGGCCTAACGATCACGGCACCGCGCTGGGTGACGCTCGCCGATATCGAGACGGCCATCGCCGGGAAGGAGCGGTGGATTTTTGCGAAGCTCGCCGAGTGGCAGACGCGCACCGAGCAACGCGCGCTGCCGCGTATCGAGTGGCGTGACGGCGCTGAAATTCCGTATATGGGCAAGCCCGTGCGGATCACGCCGGCGCCAGCGAACTCGGCGCTGGCATACGATGCGCAAACCGCCGTACTCTCGCTCGCCCTCCCCTCCCATGCCGACGCCCAGCAGATCAAAGACCGCGTGCAAGGCTGGTTGCAAACGGAGGCCAAACGCGTGTTCGGCGAGCGCCTCGAGTACTACGCGGAAAAGCTCGACGTTGCATACCGGGGCTATGCGCTGTCATCCGCAGCCACCCGCTGGGGCAGCTGTTCGAGCGACGGGCGCATTCGACTGAACTGGCGCCTCATCCACTTTCCGCTCTCGATCATCGACTATGTCGTCGCGCACGAACTCGCCCATTTGCGGGAAATGAATCACGGCCCGCGTTTTTGGCAGACGGTGGAGTCGATCTTTCCCGAGTTCAAGGAAGCGCGGCATACGCTCAAGCATCATCCGCCCGAATTGCTGCCGACGCTTTGATCGCGCTTTGATCACGCTTGGGTCCTGCTCCAGTCGCAGATCAGTCGCGCCGTGGCGATGCATGCGGATCGGCATATGAGCACCGCCGATATCGGGGTGGTTGCCGGCGCTCCCTGTCTGCGTTGACTTTCAGCGCGTCTTTCGCTGAACGAACTCGATCTTGTAGCCGTCCGGGTCCGTCACGAACGCGATGACGGTCGTGCCGTGCTTCATCGGCCCCGCCTCGCGCACCACCGTGCCGCCTTGCGCCTTGACCCGCTCGCACGCGGCATACGCGTCATCGACTTCGAGCGCGATGTGACCGTAGCCCGTGCCGAGATCGTAGGATTTCGTGTCCCAGTTATGAGTGAGTTCGATGACGGCGCCCTCGCTCTCGTCCGTATAGCCGACGAAAGCGAGCGTGAAGCGGCCCTCGGGATAGTCTTGGCGGCGCAGCAGCTTCATGCCGAGCAGCTCCGTATAGAACTTCAGCGAGCGGTCGAGATCGCCGACTCGTAGCATCGTGTGCAGCAAGCGCATCGTAAACTCCGATTTCTCACAAAGAAAATGCGAATCTAGCAAGAAACCGGCTAAGGCGCTCGCCCTGATACTCAGGCTGATGCCGATCGTGCGACGCAAGGTGAGAAAGCGCGCGCGGCGCGGTTTTGATATCGTGTGTGGTCTGGCGCGGTGAATGGCAATACGGTCACCGGATGTTCCGGTCCCGGTAGCTTGCCCGCCGCGCAGTTGTCTCCCCGCTTCCTGGCATCGACGAAGATCCGCGTGAACACCGTCACATCGATAGGCGCACCCATTCCCGTGCGCCGCGCCCCCGATTCGCTTGCCATTGCACTGATGGTGCTGCTGTGCGCGATTTGGGGCCTGCAGCAAGTCGCCATTAAAACGACGAACGGTGCGCTCGGTCCGATGCTGCAGGCCGGCTTGCGTTCGACCATTGCGGCCGTGCTCGTATGGAGTTGGGCGATGCTGCGCGGCACGCCGCTCTTTCGGTCGGACGGTACGTTGGCAGCGGGCGTTGTCGCCGGCATCCTGTTTGCCGGTGAGTTCATCTGCATCTTCGCGGGACTCACGTTGACGAGCGCCTCGCGCATGGCCGTGTTCCTCTATACGGCGCCGTGCTTCACGGCGCTTGGCCTGCATGCGTTCGTCGCGGGCGAGAAGATGCGCCGGGTGCAGTGGGGCGGCGTGGCGGTGGCCTTCGCGGGCATTGCGCTCGCCTTCGCCGACGGCTTCGTGCGCGCACCGGCGCCAGGCACCTCGGCGCTTGCCGGTGTACTCGGCGACGCTCTGGGCGTGCTGGGCGGCGTCATGTGGGCAGCGACGACGGTCGTCGTGCGCGCCACGTCGCTTTCGCACACGAGCGCGAGCAAGACCTTGTTCTATCAACTCGTCGTCTCGGCCATCGTGCTGCTTGCGCTGGCGTTCGCGCTTGGTGAGCCGCATCGTGCTTATGTCACGCCGCTGGCCGTGATGAGCCTTGCGTACCAGGCCGTCGCCGTCGCGTTCATCAGCTATTTGACGTGGTTCTGGCTGCTCACGCGCTACATGGCGTCGCGCCTATCGGTGTTCTCGTTTTTGACGCCGCTGTTCGGCGTCGGATTCGGCGTCGCACTGCTCGGTGAATCGTTCAGCACGCGCTTCCTGTTCGCCTCGGCACTCGTGCTCGCGGGCATCGTGCTCGTCAATGTGCCGGCACGGCGGGCGGGCTCCAAATAAGCGCTCTAGCTGGACACGCTAGTCGGCACGCTTGCGCCGCGTATGCCTCACGCGCACGTATTCGTCGACTGGCAAGCGACAAGTCGTCTCTTTGCTTCCTGACTTTCATCTTGGTACAAGGGGCATACGCGTCGTTGACCGGGAATCTAGCGTCGTCCAGTCAACGCCCCGCTCCAGTTCAAACCGGCAAATGAACCCACGCGTGGAGATGTGGCCCTGGATGGCCTGCTCCGCCGCAGCATTGCGTCCCCACGGTACCGTATCCATGCCGTGGAGCAAGCGCCCCAGTACCGAAGGTTCGATCTGGTCGCCGAAATGAGCAACCAAGAAGTGCTTGGCGCGTCGGAATCGAACGCCCGTGTCGGCCAGTAGCGCGGCGAAAGGCGCGGCGCCGCAGCGTGTCACAGCGATCTCCGGAGCGTGCCGCGCAATCAGCGCATAGATACCGGATAGTGTCGACCCGCCTGCAGCCACGACCTGCAGGAGTTCCCCCTGGATGTCCGAGCGCATGCACAGGCAAGCTGCGATCAGGTCATGACCGATATGAAAGCTCTTTCTGCGGGTTAGCCGTGTCAGCGCCTCCCGTGGCCACCTCGCCGCCACGAATAGGCTGGCCTGCCGGAGATACTCGTAACGATCGCACCATCGGTCGTCGCCTCGCGCACAGCTCGCCAACCACTGCGCGTACTTGTCGATTAGCGCCCAACAGCGGTCGATGCCACCGTGCAGGCAGCGCAAGATCAGCCCACGCACGACACGGCTCTGTGCGATCGCGCTGACGGTGGAAGACATCGGCAAGACGTGTAAGGCCACGTACTGCGACGCATCGTCAAATACCGTGCGGTACCGGACGAGCGTGGCGACCACCGACTCCCAATCCGGTCCATTGAAGCGCTGAGCAAAGCCATCGACCGCGCCGTTACGGACATAGGAGAAATCGTACGAGGCGTCGAAGAGAAAGCGTGTGGCGGCTACAAAGCGTGTGAGATCGTCGTAGCGCCAAGGGTCCCGTCCCGGCACACCGAGGCGGATGAACAGCGTCCAAGTACCCAATACCCGCGCGCGCCGGACCGCCACCCCGGGGAACATCCAGGTACGGAATCGATCGAGGAACACCTCGAAAGCCAGGATCCGAGCGATCTCGCTACCGGGGCAATCGGGCGGCTCCGTCCATTCCACCGTAATCTGGCGGGGCGTGAATACATAGCTGGCCTTGTGTGTCCCCATCGGGATCTGAATTTCCAGTAGCTCTCGCTCGAACCGCAGAACCTTCGTCGCGCGACTGCTGAAAGTCGAGCAGAAGCGCTCGAGTACCTGCACCCGTTTCGGCAGCGACTGCGTATCCGCGCGCAGCGACGCCAAGGTCCATTGGTGCAGGAGGTTGTGCAGAACATGGGGATTTTCATAGCGGAGCGCGGACTCGCGCGCAGCCGCGATGGCGTCGAACTCGGACCGCCAATTGCGGTCCTCGATTTCGAACGAGTTGCGCATCCCCTCGCCGAGCCACTGTTGCAGCCAATTTTGAAAACGACGTAGCACCGCGTCATCGCGGAGAGACAGCGGCCCTTTGCTGAGGAGCGCGATCCATTGCTGCATCAGCATAAGGTATCGCCGGTAGTCGCCATCCGCATCGCCCCCGCCCACCGCACGGGCCAACAATCCCTTCAGTGATGCGTCATAGACCTCGATCAGCGACCCGTTGAGCTGCTCCGCAACGTTGTCTAGGCCGGCCTCGCACAGCGCCACTCGCAGGCATGAGAAGGCGTCATTCAACTGGCTCGAAAGTACCGCGATTGCGTCTACGCCAGACGCGATGCCCCTGAACGAGATCATCGCCTCGTGGAAAGCCTCCAGCGATTCAAGCAAGGGGGGATGATCGTGCATCAGCGGAACGAGTAAGGCTACGCTCGGGATCGGCAACCCCAACGAATGTATGAGTGCCATCGATTCGGCCGACAAGCCGCGCTCAACGGAGCGCGCCAACGCTTGGATGTAGGAAGCCATCTCGTCTCCCTCATACACGGGCAGTCGCGCACATTCCGCGGTGACAAGCGATACGCAGCTAAGGACGAAGACGGCGTTGTCACGCTGACGCACAGCCAGTTGCGCGGCAGCCGAATCGAGCAGACAAGTTAGCGTTTCGGGCTGTACCCACGACGACGCCGCTTCGCAATCCAGCAAGGCGACAACGAGCCGCAAGTCGGCGCTCTTCACGAGTGGGCGCACCGCAGATGACAGTGCGAACAGCGTAGGCAATTCACGCCACGGCTCACTTCGCGATAGTTGGACGGCGCGAGCATAGATTTTTGCGAACTCGGTGCGCGGACCGACCTCGCCGGCATACCCCGTGTATTGCGACCGCCCAATTTGCGCGAGCAGCGACGGTGACTCCACGGCGCCGTCGACCCGCTGCATCCACAACGTCGCCATCGGCTGCAGCGTGCGCATGAGTAAGCGGTCTTTTGACTCCTTCGCCAGCGGCAACAGGTCCAATTGGCACAGGGTTTCGCTGCAGTCCGTAGCGAGTTCACCCGTGGGAGTCAGCACCTCATCCGTAAAGACGACGGCGCAGTCGTCCGGTAGCACCAGATCTCGACGAACCTCTGTCCGAATTGATCTCAGCATCATTGAGTCGCCAACGATGCAAGTGCCCCGGTCATACGCAGCGCAATCCGCGCTGGCAGGCACGCGCCGCGTGTCCGTTTTGACGCAGGTAATCTTTTGCTGGCGAAACATGATGCCTGCGTGTTCCTCTGCGCTGCCTTCGTCCACCAGCACCACCGATACGGCTGCTCGCTTGCGCATATCCAACGAGAGATACTGGCGCCACGCGCTCATGAGATCCGGCGCTGCTAACGCGCGGCCCGAGGACTTTACGCCTAGCGTCAATAGCCCGGCTTTCAGGACGTCGTAGTGCCGGCTCAGCGCCTCGTAGCAATCGTCGGTCAGCGCTGCTCGCTCACGGTAGGCCGCATCGCAATGCGCCGGCCGGGCCTGCAGGAGATGCAATCGCCGCACGGTCGTCTGTCGCAGATGTCGGCCGCGCCACAGCCTGAGGTCAGTGCAGGCCGGGGTCAAGGCCAGGCTCGTCGCCACTGAGCCGGCACTTTGAGCGCTGGCGAAACCGAAGCCGATCGTATGAGCGACATTCATCACGCCCCGATCGCGCGGCATGATGGTGGTGACGGATACAAAGCCGAGCGTCGTGTCGAGGCCCCATTCGCAGTCAATGGCCGAAAATCCAAAAACCTCCATGAGTTCGGAGCAGACGGCTTCCATTCGATCCAAGACCGCCGAGTCGAGGTACGGCGAGTGGTCGACGCGGACGTCGCCAGCGACATCGATGTTCAGCAGCGGCTGTACGAAGCATGAGACTGGGCCGAAATGAGAGGGTCGCCCCGAGAGCGCCAACTGGCGCCTAGCATGCTCGGTCGATCCGCTCAAAGCTACGGTGGCGATGCGCTCGATCAGGTCTTCCGGCGCGAGGCAGACGAGGCTGTCGTAACCTCCCGCGTTGACGTAGTCCGCCAAGTCCTCGATGCCGGCGCTACGCACGATCCATGGCGCCGGACCGCAGGCCTCCTCCACGTCCAGCGTGAGGCGAGGAAACGCTTCCGCTAATGAAGCGGCATACGCCGAAATCGCATCGCCCACCGGTGCCCCCTCGCCCGTAACAGCGGTTGGCAGGGCGGCAATCGGAAACGTCGGAGGAACCAGATCTCGTAACGAATCGATCGCGCGAATGCGCAGAAGCCGATCCAGTTTGGGTGCATAGCAGTGGTTTTTGTCGCTACTCATAAGCTGGGCACACGAATTCAGATAAATGGGACTACGCCGCACCGCATGCCGGCGGGCCGCTCGCGAGGACAACGCCGGAATGGCGCGAACGCGGACGTCGGTTGCTACGCTCGTCGAGACCGTAAAGTCAACGGTATATTGATTCCTACAGCTACTCGCCTGCTTCTCTCAGGTCTTCCGTTGGCGACGCCGATTGGCGACTAGGGCGCGCGGTTGCGCCGCGAAATGCGCACCTATCTGCGTGATCGATCCCGTCTGCACCGCTCGTAAAATCGACGATTGGGCTCTGAATAGCCCGGTCAATTGACTTGCTCGCCTCGTCCGGCGCGTCCTTCAGAAACCCGCAGTTCTGGTGAGCCCATAACCGCGCATAGTGACCGCCGTGCGCTAGCAGCGTCTTGTGGTCACCTTGTTCGACTATGCAGCCTTCGTCGAGCACGATCAGCCGGTCCATCGCTGCGATCGTGGATAGCCGATGTGCAATTGCGATCACCGTCTTGCCTTCCATCAGCCGGTAGAGGCTTTGCTGAATCACGGCTTCGACTTCGGAGTCGAGCGCACTGGTCGCCTCGTCGAGCACCAAGATCGGCGCGTCTTTTAGCATCACACGCGCTATCGCGATACGCTGGCGCTGCCCGCCCGAGAGCTTCACGCCCCGCTCGCCCACGTGCGCCTCGTAGCCGCACCGACCGCTTGCATCGCGCAAGTTTTCGATGAAGTCGTGCGCTTCGGCACGCAAAGCTGCGGCCTTGATCTGCTCGTGCGTAGCATCGGGGCGGCCGTACGCCACGTTGTCGGCCACAGAGCGGTGCATCAGCGAGATGTCCTGTGTGACCACACCAATGTGGGTGCGCAGCGAGTCCTGTGTAACATTTGCGATGTCCTGCCCATCGATCAAAATGCGGCCGCTCTCCACGTCGTAAAAGCGTAGTAGCAGGTTCACCAGTGTCGACTTCCCCGCGCCCGAGCGGCCGACCAAGCCAATCTTTTCGCCCGAGCCGACTGTCAGATTCAGGCCGTCGATCACGCGGCGACCGGCGTGGCCATAGTGAAACCTCACTTGCGTGAAGGACACTTCGCCGCGCGGCACCTCGAGCACGGTCGCGTTTGAGGAGTCGACCACGGCGCGCGGCCGCGATAGAGTCTTCATTCCATCCTGGACCGTACCGGCGTTCTCGAACAGGCTCGTCATCTCCCACATGATCCAGTGCGACATTCCTTGCAGCCGAAGTGCCATCGCGGTTGCCGCGGCCACAGCCCCCACCCCCACCGCGCCGCGTGACCACAGCCATAGCGCCATACCCGCCATGCCGGCCGTCAACCCCATACTCAGCACGTGGCTTACGATGTCGAACGCACTCACGAGACGCATCTCACCGTGGCCCGCATGCATAAACTCGTGCATCGCCTCGCGCGCGAACCTAGCCTCGCGCTGCGCATGTGAGAACAATTTGACGGTGACGATGTTGGCGTAGGCGTCGCTCACGCGGCCAGTCATCAATGCGCGAGCATCGGCTTGCGCCCTACCGACCTTGCCCAAGCGCGGCACGAAATAAAGCAGCGAGGCGATGTAGAAGCCGAGCCACGTCAGGAACGGCCATATCAATTGCGGGTCCAGCGCGCCAATCAAAATGATCATGGTTGCGATGTACACACCGATGGCAATCAGCACGTCGACCAGCACAAAAATAGTTTCGCGCACGGCGAGCGCTGTTTGCATCACTTTTGTCGTTATACGGCCCGCGAACTCGTCCTGATAGAAGGACATGCTTTGGTCCAGCATCAGCCGATGGAAGTTCCAGCGTAGCCGCATCGGCAAATTCACCGCTAGCATCTGGTGCTTCACGACGGTCTGCAGGCTAAGCACTGCGACGCTGCTTGCAAGAAACGCCGCCAGCCAAAGCAGCGAGCCACCGCGATCAGTCCAGAACCGAGACGGCACCTGAGTGGTGAGCCAATCGATGACGCGCCCGAGCATTGCAAACAGCAATGCCTCGAAGGCCGACATAAGAATCGCGAGTATGGCCATCGCGGCGATCTTGCCGCGCACGCCCTGCGCGCAAGCCCATAGGAAAGCGAAGAAACCGTGCGGCGGCAAGGATGGTTCGGCCGCAGGAAACGGATGAAGTCGTTTTTCGAAAAATCTGAACAAGGTATTAGCCTCTCAGACAGTCCGCAATTTTGCGGCGCGGGCCGACGGCCCGCAGAAGTCGTAGACGATGCCGGGGGGAAGCAATGAACACGCATGCTCGCCGTTCAGATACGTAGGCGATCGATCAAGCGGGCCACTTTTGCAAATGCCGAAGCCACATGTAACATCGCGCCGGCATCGGACAACAGCATGCGATGAGGGAGAGCTATGCAAGATCGAGCGAACGCTTCGGCTGCGGGCAAGTGGTAGCGACATGGATCGATAGCATCGGCAAAACCGTTACCTAGTGCGAACCGCTTGCGCGAGGAGGGCCTGTACAAACGATTCTGGTTGAGCGCGCTATACATCGTTTTACAGGGCAGTCGGATCTCCGCAGCCAGCGCCGCAGTGAATCGTTCGACGCCCGCTATAGCGAGAATTGGCTGCGGTAGGCGGACTACATAGCTGTAATAGGTGCGCGCGGTGGTACCAACGGCGGTCGCCTGCGGCGAAAAACCAAGGGAAGTGAGCGAGCTATCCAGAACTGCGGCATTGCGACGACGCAGCGCCAGTTGCTCGTCCAGCGACTCCAGTTGCGCGGTTAGGATCGCAGCGTGGAACTCCGAGAGGCAGTGGTTGCTGCCCATGATTTCTGCGGTCTCGATCAGCGCCATTTCGTCCATTTCGAGCGCCTGTGCGGAGATTGTGCGACCGTCGGCCCGCAGATGCGCCAGGCGGCGCATCAAGCTAATGTCATCCGTGATCACTGCTCCGCCCTCGCCGCTCGTCAGCAATTTACTGTGCTGCATGGAGAAAGTACCCGCCGCACCGAAGCGCCCGACATGCAGCCCTCCATAGCGAGCCCCATGCGCCTGAGCGCAATCTTCTATCAACGGGATCGACCGCGCACGAGCGATCGCCACGATGCGATCAAGGTTAGCGACCGCTGACCCAAGATGGACCACCGTAATAGCTCGCGTTCGCGGCGTAATGGCTTGTTCCAGCGCCTCCGGACTCAAGCAACCTGTGTCTGGCTCGACGTCGGTCAGTATGGGCACAGCGTTGACTCCCAGTACGGCTGACGCGGAGGCGACCCAGCTCACACCGGGGACGATCACTTCGTCGTGCGCCCCCACCTCGCAGGCCTCCAGCGCTATGGTCAGTGCGGCAGTGCCGGTCGCAGACGGTACACAGAAGCTGGCACCGGTATACGCCGCGAACGCCTGCCCAAAACGTTCTTCCCACGATGCCTGGCCGCGATATGGGCCACTGATTGACCATCGGTGGCTGTCTAGCACGGCATCGATGTTGTGCCGTGTGTTCTCGGTGCTCTGCGGCCAATTAGGCCAATGCCTGTTAACGACTGCAGCCCCTCCGTGAATTGCCAGCGTTTCCACTAGGCGTACCTCCATATCATGTGTTTGATAAAGACCGGTCTAGGCCACCGTATGTCTGCGCAGCAGCTATCCGACTGGGCCCAAATCGCGGATCGGAATGATGCAACTAGGTCACCGAAACCGATTGGACCCGCGCTCAAGCGCCCAGCGCGGCCCGTACGATGCGGGACGAACATTCAATTCGCCAGGTGCCACACTCGTTCCGCGTAGCGCGCGATGCCCGCGCCGACACGACTGGCGTGCAGCAGCATTTCCGCAACGGTCGGTGCGCTAGTCTGAGAACGGTAGCCCCACATGTCCTCACATTTGGTCCTCAAGACGATCTCGATATCGACCGTCATCGCAGGTGTCAAGCCTTGAACGGCCAGTTCCTTTTCAAGCTCGGTCAGTTGGAGGGTCGCGCTGTATGGGATGTCCTCGTAGTAGAGGATATCGACTCGATGAAGTGCCTCCGTGGCGGCCCGCACGATTTGATGATCAATATGCCCGCCGACGCCACAAGGTGCGATAACGACGTCAGGAACCAAGCGAGCCACGGAGTCGCCAATCAACTTCACGATGTCCGCAGTCCTCGGATCCTCGCGAGGAGCGACGCTTACTTCCTTCGCCTCGTCATAGCCCATTACGAAGCTATCCGGGCAGCGAAGAATCGAGTAATCGAGCTGGCGCCGCTCACAGTATGCGCGGTCCTCCTGCTCCCGCTGTGCTGATACGGCGTCCACGGACTCTTGGCGCAGCCTCGGCTCGAACGCCCACCCGCTGCGCCCAAATACTGTCATCAGGGACATGTCCGCGTGCTTGGAAAGGCGGGCCACGATGCCACCTATCGAATATGCAACATCATCTGCATGTGGCGACAGCAATAGGATCCTCCTATCTACCATCGAATTCAGGGTTGCGGTGAGCATCGCTCCTCCCTGATCCACTGGATTGCCTGCTCAGGGGGAACGATGTCGGCAGCGCCGTCCATCATGCTGAAGGCTGCCTGGAAGCGCCGGCGTCGGCTCACCGACGTAGTCCCGAACGGCCCCAACTCACGTGAAGTAGCAGTCAGAGCAATCTCAAAGCGCTGGAGCAATTCATCTAGTACATCAGCAGTTGCCAGCGAGACCGCCTGATTATCGCCTTCATAAAGTAGCAAGCCTGCTGCAGCGCAGTTCGAATACAAGACTTCGTCCATTGCGTTAGTTGCGGCAACGATCTGGAGCATCGGGCCGTCACCGTAAATTTCTATCGGCAGTTCGCTCCTCCGCACTGCATTTCGCATTTCGGCTGCCAGGGTAGTGCCACACTGGACCAGCCGTTGATAGCCATCCTCGTTTGCCATGTAATCGAGCGTGGCGAGCGCAGCCACGATCGGGATTGCGTCGAAATACGCGGTATAGGTGAAGGCTTTCGCCGCAGCCATCGCGTCGGATCGGCCAATCAAGCATGACAGTCGCTGGCCATTCGCCAGCCCCTTGGCGAAGATGTACAGATCTGCATGGAAACCAACAATCTTGGGAAATCGCGAGGCTCGCACCGACCGGTAGCCTTGTTTGACATCGTCGCAGCACAGCAGCACGCCCTCGCGATCGGCGATCTCCGCCAACCGACGCAGCGTGTCCGGTTGTAGGTGGACATAGTCGGGCGAAAGAATCACGAGAGCCATCTGCCCTCGGTGCCGTTCGAGCACCTGTTCAAGCAGTTCCGGGACGAAGTAGAAGTCAACGATGCCGTTGGCATTGGCTGCCAGCAGGCGTTCGGCACCGATCCAATAGTCGCCCCAGCCGTGATAGCCGGCGCTGGCAATCAAATGGCGACCGCTAAACAGTCGCGCGACCTGGACGGCGGCTCGGCACGCCTCGCTGCCCGTGCTAAAAAACGCCAGATGCGCATTGTCCAAACCGACGTCCCTAATGATCCTGTTTGCCAACTCCTCATGTTGCTCGCTCCAGCAAGTCGCTGACGCGAACTGACTTTGGAGGTGATTCGCCATCGCCGCATTCACCACAGGATGGTGGTGCCCGAGCGTGACGCAGCCCTTCCCATTCATTAGGTCGATGTATTGCTTTCCATCCGAGAGCGTCACCTTGGCGCCGCTAGAAGTGACGGCGCGCAACTTAGGCCGTGGGGTGCAGATATGAGTGACAACGTGGTGCGGCCTGTCCATTTCATTTTTCCAAAGATGTTTCGAATCCGGCCAACGCCGACGTCGTTCTTAGCAAGTCGGCAAAGTCTTGGGATAAAGAAACGCGACCACGGTCGCTAAGTATCCTCACACTTCGCACCCGAGCCTCGGCGATCATCAGCCCGGCCAGCGGCAAGCTCTGCTGTACGCTCGAATACGCAAGGCCGCAAAGTGAAGCAAGACGGCGAGCATCAGCGAACGCAATACGGTTTTCCAAGACGAAGGCCGCCAGTTCAAGCTCAGGGAAGCTCACGTCGCCCCAGTTCGCCTCTAACTGGAAGCGGTGAAGCCGTCCTTGCTCGTCGATCTGCCAATGCCAGTCGCCACAGGCGTAACGCAATGACGAACGAATGGCCCTGCCCGTCAGCCCTAGCCACGGCACCGGGCGCGCCAGGAGCGCGTCCAATTGCGTCGGCACTTCCGACAACGAGCCGCAGTGCTTTCGCATAGCGGCTGCGACCGCTGCCCAGCGGGGGCCGAGTCGCATCAACAAGGCGTTGTTGTGCACCTGAGCAATGACTTGCTGCGCAAGAACGTTCAGCCAGTTCGCCGCCTGCGCCAACAGATTCGCCTGCGCTGAAGGGTTCCCGACGTGAAACCGCTCGCGAAATGGCCGCGCGGGCCCGATGTCGGCAGTTACCGCGTAGCCATCGATAAACCAAGCCGGACGCATGCCGCCCATCTCTTGCACACGCTGGGACTCCGCTCGGCCGAACACGCCTTCGCCAACGAAACGTAAGTGCAACAACGCCCGACCGTCCGACCCGCAGACCGTTACCGGCGTCTTGCGCGGGTTAATTAATGGCCGCCGTCCGTTTAAGACCCGTGGGTCATTCCACGGCAACCAAACACGGCTCAGCCCGTAACGAACCTCGCCTTCCGGACATCGGAATTGCAATTGCGCATGGTCGGGGATTGCCGGCAGCCCAGGCGTGCCCCGCAAGCGCTCGATGAATTTTGCATGCTCACTGGCTAGCAGGCACTCCCAAAGCCTTGGATGGTGACGATTACATACCAGCGGCCCGGGCGTGTATGAAGGCGGCGGGGATCCCGCAGGACCGCGCCAAAGCTTTCCAACGGTGGCGAACCATAGATCGATGCCGGGCGTGCGCAACAGTGCTGCAACGCGCTCCATCGTGGCCCCCGTATCGGGCTGGTCGTCCACCACCACCACGACCGGCGCAGGTTGGCGCTCGGTCAAAGCACGAAGCGTCGTCAAGGTATCGAACGCCTGCGTCTCGCTCCGTAGGCGTACCGTGTGCCAGTGCGCATGTTCGACACCCAGCCGAGACAGCACGGCCTTCCAGAGCGGCGCGAGATAAGTACCGCCGGTACGGATCCCGACGATCAACATAGGACGGTCAATGCCCACTCGCTCGATCAGCCGCTTGCCATCGCCAGCAACCAATTCAAGGTCCGCGAGGTCGTAACCGCAGCACTCCGGCATTGGTAGGTGGAGCACCTTACTCAGAGACGCTGGGCTCGAGTGCTTACAGAACGAGACACACGCGAGCGCGGGGTCGTCCGTCATCGCGGGCACCGTCACTTGCCCAAGCAGTGCCTGCGCCGCGTGGTCAGCCTCACGTTCCGCGCGGCGGAGTTCTTCCTTCATCTGGCCCGTCGTCGTGATCAAAGCGACCCCGTTCGATTCGCGGCTATCGTATAGGTCCGCCCAAAACTGAACGGCGGCGCAGGCTACCAAGTAGCGGTCAAGCGTTTTCTGGCCGGCCGCGGCTCGTAGGCGTCCGAGCACTTGTCGGACGTAAACGTACAGCGTTCCCGCAGCGCCGTTATGTGCAAGGTGAGGAGTAGCGACGTCGCTCATGATTGACCGTTCACAGATGTATGTACGGATCTATGGTTGAATCCCCGATGCGGTTGTGGCTATGCACGATGCGATCAACTGAATTCCTGGAATCTTCGATATCGACGCCGGCTTTCTTCGCCTTGCAATTACTGCCCCGTGCAGCGGAGTGCAGCTCACTCACGATGCAGCGGGACATTAGATCTGCAGCGGAAAAGAACGTCGACAACAGGATCTCAACTGTCACAGCTGGCTTTTCTTAAATGCGCAGCCTCGGACAAGGGAGGCTTCAATGCAAGACTGAACCAGCGAGGCATCGACTAAAGTCAAGGGCCTATCGGCCGGCCCGCCCGGAGCGCCCAGCCCCGCTAACAAAACCATGGCCACCTGATCGGGGCGGGCTGATAGGTATCCGCGCTTGTTGTCCGTGCGTAGCAGCGCCATCACCGCTGCTAGGGTGACGCCAGGGGGCAATCGAACCGTCAGCCCGTTGCGCTTAAGCAACCGATGGTGAAGCTGCACGTCGCCCTCGCTCAACTGCCCGAGTCGACCGGCCACTTCCGCTGCCACAATCATGCCGAGGCCGACCGCTTCACCATGCGGCACACGCCCATTCGCCGCTAGCTCAATGGCGTGGCCGACCGTGTGGCCATACTCAAACGCAAGGGCTCGGTTGCGTTCCCATTTATCGACGATCATGATCTTCTGTTTGGCAAGCAGGCCGGCTTGGACGAAGAACATCAACTCCGGATGTGAATAGCTCGCGCTCGGACTCAATCCATTTTCAAGTAGCCGAATGTTCTCCGGCGCCACCGTCAATGCGTTCTTGATAATCTCGTACATGCCCGACCGCATCTGCATGGTGGGCAACGTCTGTAGGAAGTTCAGATCTATCAGTATCGCCGTCGGCGTGTGAAAACAGCCCAGCAGGTTTTTCCCCTGCGGCAAATTCACCGCCTGTTTGAGAGAGGCAACCGAGTCAGCCGCAGCAATCAACGTCGTTGGCACATGCACAAGGTGAATGCCGCGAAACAGCAAAGCGGCTGTCAACCCGGCGAGATTCCCAATAACTCCACCACCAACTGCGACGATCACACTACTTCGGTCGATGCCCGCGCGCACCATTTTGGTGGCCAGATACTCGACCATTCGGATGGATTTTGCTCTTTCGCCTTCCTCCACTACCCAGAGCCTGGCCGGCACTTCAGCAGCGAGCCGATCGAACAGTGCAGCCGAATGCAACGCAACGACCGTCCTGTCAGTAATCAAGTGATAGCTGGATGCCTTGAGTTCGCATAACCTGAATATGATCTCGTCCAGACATTGAACGCCGATCCATACGGGACAACACTCATTCTCGAATTGAAGTTCCAATTTACGCATAGGACGCTTTCAGTTTTCAATGCCACTAGTGCATAGAGAAGAGTGGCAAGAAAATGCCACCGTCTTATTTCCTAAACAGCGTTCCGACTACAAGCCAGAAACTGTGGTCAACTCTCGTTAGCCATGAGGCCGGCAGCACTGCGCGACTGTCGCTTCAGTCGGGTGGCCCGATGGGCGAACATAGTTGAGCACCGAACAGCATCTTTTAGACGATTTCCGCCGATTCAAAATGACCGTTTTCCGACGCATCGACGCACCGACGCATAGTCAGGCATGCATAACGGTAACCGCGCATCCACCTCGCATTTTCAGACTAAGTTACGTATAAATTTTCAATAAATTACATTAGTATTTTCACAACGACATCGGGAAGTTGCTGCTGCGCGAGCTAAGCGACAAGTCGATTGCGAACGGCAAAGACGGGTCGGTTGGGTCGACGGTGGGTATTCGTTGGGCACTAAGTGAGCCTGAACTGGAGGCATCTAACAGACGCTGAGGTGGCAGTCAGCTGGCGCTGCTAACCAGCACGCCGGCAACCGCGCGTCGCGGTTCTTCTAGCAACGGATCAACCGTCTCGCGAGTGCGACGAGCGACGTTTCGCGCCCGTTCTCCGCCTTACAACGACGCTAAAGGGCAATCCATCAAATGACATTTTCGCTTGCACCATTCGTTGAAACCCGTCCTCTCGGCGCGTCGCATATGCACGGGCTTCGATCCGATGTCTCGCGGGAGGATCCTTTTGATGTGATCGTCATCGGCAGCGGTGCTGCGGGTGCCGTTGTAGCAGAGACGTTTGTTCGCGCTGGGCTTCGCACGCTAGTGGTGGAAGAAGGCGCAAGGCTCAAAGCAGATGCGGAAAACGCTGTGGTGGATGCGGACGCCATTCGTGCGTTGGCCGGCAATGACGCGCACGGCTGGGATTCGCAGGGATGGCCATGGAGCACGTGCAATCTCGGGGGCGGCACCATTTTCTATGGTGGTGCATCCTTCCGTTACACTCAGTTCGATTTCGACCCGAGCGAGCGCATTCGGGTTGACGGCACGCCGGTGAAATGGCCTATCGATGCTGAGGAACTCACTCCCTTTTACGAGGAGATCGAATCACGCCTTTCCATCGATCATGCGGCCTTCGCGTCCGGATCCCGACAAGCCCCCAAGTCTTTGAGCATGCCTGCGGAACACCTGTGGAGAGGCGCGCTCCAACTGGACCTTTCGCCCCGCCCCACGCCCGTAGCCGTCGATCGCGCCCTGTGCGACTGTTGTTCGCTTTGCATCTCGGCGCAATGCACGCGCGGCGCCAAACGAGATGTGGTTAGCGCCATGCTTAGGCCGCTGGCCGATGCGCCCAATCTGCTCCTGCTAACCGGCGCGAAAGCCGTAGCGCTGACCCAGGACAAGCGCACTCGCGCCAATGCGGTGCAATGTATGGATGCCGCGACGGGCCAAATTCACTCGATCCGCGGGCATCGGTTCGTACTCGCCTGTAATGCGATACAGACGGCGGCTTTACTGCTGCGTTCAGTTACCTCCTATGCGCCCACTGGGCTTGGCAATGACCATGATGTTGTCGGCCGAGGACTCTGTATGAAGCTAAGCGAGTATTCGCAAGGCATTGTCAAAGCGGACAGGCGACAAATCGATGCCCACCCCGTTGGCTATCGCGGCCCCTTCTCGACGGTCTGCGTGCTCGACCATTATCTGGACGGACGCTGTCCGAATGGTGTCGGTGGACTGATCTACGAAGCCAAACACGACAACTGGCGTTCTTTGCAAGTCGATGGGCTGGTGCTGCGAGTCGAAACCATTCTTGCAGACCACCCGTCTCTCGGAAATCGCGTACGTCTTTCGAGTACCAAGGATCGCTGGGGCCTGCCGCAAATCATGATCGACTATGCGGCGGACCCGCGGGATTTAGCGCGGTTAGCCTATATGGTGGAACGATCAGCCGACTGGCTGAAGGGCGCCGGTGGGCGGGATATTCAACATGATGCCTCAAATTTTGCCGTGGGCAGCACCCACCTTCATGGCACCTGCCGTGCGGGCAGTGATCCTCGGACGTCAGTAGTAGATCAGGATGGTAGGCTGCATTCAGTGGGTAACGTGTATGTCGCGGACGGCGGCTACATGCCGTATCCCGGCGGATTGAATCCCACGCTGACGATCCAGGCCAATGCGCTGAGAATTGCTCGCCTAATCACTCACGAGGCAATCGGAGATGCGGGTGCCTCGTAAGCGCTGCAGACCGTTGCTACCTAATGAATCATTGACAAAACGGCCACAGTCATGACGCCTATCTTCATTCATCAGTTGGTCATCCATACGGTCAGCAACGTGACCGGCGACGAGCCGAACGATATCGCAGCGCTTGAGGAAATTGAATTGAATACTCGCGACTGGGAACAAATCTTCAGCCGACTAGAAGCGACTCTCGACATACATACCGGCATGCTGACCTCGACTGAGCGAACAATTTCCATCGACTCTTTGACGCGCGCCCTCCACGCAAAACTTCGTGGCGAAGACGTGATCGTATGAAAGTTCTAAAGCTGACGCCATTTTTTCATCATCCGGGCGTCGAATCATGGCCTACGGAATATGATTCCGTAGGCGGTATGCAGGTACAGACTTGGCGACAGGCGGTCTGGCTCGCGGAGGCGGGCATCCATCAGCATGTGATGACCATCGGCTTCCCGGGGCTGCCGAAGTTGCGGCAGCTGCATCCGTTGTTGTCGGTAGAGCGAATGATGGTCCCAATGCCACGGATCCGATCGGAGTTGAGCGGGCTAGTAGGGCTGACGCAGTCTTGGGCTGCAGCGACACTGGGCGCACTGCTTTTTCGAGGACGCAAGCAGGATTTCGATGTCGTCCATGCACACCTAGACGGACAGATTCCAGCGCTACTGGTCGCTTGTCTGGCCCCTCGACTGTTGCAGCGCCCGCTGGTCGTGACAGTGCATTGTTCCCGGCTTGCAGTCTATGCTCCGAATTCGTGGCTCGACATGCTTCAACATCGGCTTGCCCGGTGGTTGGAACGGCGGACCATTGCCAAGGCATTCGCAATCATGGCCCTGACTGAGCGTACCGCCGCCGTACTCGCCGAAGGTGCACGGCTCGTCGCGATCGTTCCCGACGCGGTGGATACCACCCAGTTCGCACCGCCGCCGCCCGACGCCGTATCGGCGTTTCGTAAACGCCATGGCCTACGAACGCGAACGGTTGGCTTTGTCGGCCGAATCGCAAAAGAAAAGGGATGGCCGCATCTCATCCCGCTCGCCAAAGCCCTCCGCGAGGAACAATGCGAGTTGCTAATCGTCGGGGACGGAACGCAACGCGATCGCCTGCGGCGCGCCATCGACGACGCGGGCCTACAGGGCTCCGTGACCGTCACGGGCTTCATCCCTAATCATGAGGTGCCGCTGGCCATGGCGGCCTGCCGTCTCATTGTCATGCCCTCGATATACGAGGAATTTGGGGGGGCCAGTATCGAAGCCTTCGCGACGGGCGTACCGGTCGTGGCCTTCGCGGTCGGAGGTCTTCAGGACATTCTGCGGGGCATCACTCCCGAACTGTTGGTCCCCCCCGGGGACACGTACGCGCTAATCGCGCGGGTCAAGGAGGTGCTAGCCGGCCACCATGCGAAGAAGGCTGATCCTGCACAACTGCGGGCTTATGTGGAGCGGCGCTACGCGCCATCAGCAATATGTGCTCGAACGATGGACCTTTACCAGTCAGCGCGAATCGATTCGACCAAGCCGGCGAAGGCATGACGGCCGAGGGCACTCGTCTCGCGGCGTCGGCAACGGGATGCTATCGAAAACCACAAAGGAACTCACCATGTCGCTGATTCACCTCCCCAACAGTGCTTCTGCGTCAGACGTGGAGAACTGTCTGCGCGAGCACGGCTACGCCATCATCGACAAACTAGTGCCCGCGGCGGCCATGGACCGCATTGCCGGCGAGCTCGAGCCTTACATGGCGGCAACGCCCTTCGGACCAGACGGAATTCTCGGCAAACGAACAAAACGCACCGGCGGCTTGATCGCCCGATCGCCGAGCGCGCGCGACTTGATCCTTAACCCGACCATTCTGGAGACTACCCGGCGCTTTCTGGCGCATGCAACGACGTTTCAAATCCATTGCACCCAAGTGGTATCCATTCATCCTCGTGCCAAGGCGCAGACGTTGCACCAAGACGAGGTGGCCTGGGACATGTTCCACTTCCCTCTCGATTACCACGCGCAATGCAACACGCTGTGGGCCATGACAGATTACACCGAAGAGATGGGCGCCACGCGCGTCGTGCCTGGCAGTCATCGAGCGGGCCACAGCGCTGAATTCGAGATCGCGGCTAGCTTTCCCGCAGCAATGGAAAAAGGCTCGGTGCTCGTGTACGACGGAAAGGTCTACCATGGCGGCGGCGCGAACCGATCGGAACGCGTCCGATCGGCCGTTAACCTAACTTACGCAGTCGGTTGGCTTCGGCAGGAAGAAAATCAGTTTCTGTCTTGCCCGCTGGAGATCGCCCGTACACTGCCGGAAGAGTTACTGCATCTGATGGGCTACCAGTGCGGTGCGTTTGCCTTGGGCTACGTCCATGGCTTCGAGGATCCCATGACGGTGCTCGGACGGGGGCAAGCCGGCAAGCTCGTGGGTGCGGAGCTGATGCTTAGGGCTGAACAAAACGGAGATCGCAAGTCATTTCTGCGGGAAGCCGAATTGGGTTGAACGGGGATTGGCGTCAACGTCGATGGGAAGCTGACCCGTTTTTCTACTAATCACCTAAGTAGATGGCATGCCTTGCATTCCGCACGCGCGTCCTGCAGGTCTCTGCGCAGCGCTCGGGCGTCGCGCCCGTGAACGCGCCGAGCAGTGCCAAAGCAAGCGCTGAAGCTGGGCGCGCTAGTCCCCACACCCGCTAACCGTCTGCGCCACCCGCACATATTCATCGACCGGCACATCCTCCGCCCGCCGCGCAAGGTCGAAACCGAGCCCCTCGAAATCCACCTTATCGCGATACGCCGATAGCGTATTGCGCAGCATCTTGCGCCGCTGCGAGAACGCGGCCGTCACCAGTTCCCCGAACACCCGCATATCGACACTCGCGAGTTCGTGCGGCGCATACGGAATCATCCGCACGATCGCAGAATCGACCTTCGGTGGCGGCTGGAAAGATTCGGGCGGTACGTCGAGCAACTTGTCGATCACATAACGGTACTGCAGCATCACCGAAAGCCGGCCGAACGCCTTCGTGCCCGGCTCGGCCACCATCCGCTCCACCACCTCGTTCTGCAGCATGAAGTGCTGATCAATGACAGCCGGCGCGAACGACACCAAGTGGAAGAGCAGCGGGCTGGAAATGTTGTAAGGCAGATTGCCGACGATGCGCAGCGTCGGCTTGTCCTGCGTTTCTACAAGCGATGCAAAATCGAATGCCAGTGCGTCACCCGCATGCAGCGCGAGGCGCTCGCCGAACTTGTCCTTCAGCCGCGCGATCAGATCGCGATCGAGTTCGACGGCATGCAGCGGCATGCCGGGCGCGGCCACGCGCTCGACGAGCGGTTCGGTCAGCGCGCCAAGCCCGGGCCCGATCTCGACCATCCGCTGCCCGCGCTCGGGCGCAATAATCGTCACAATCGAATCGATGATGCCGAGATCGACGAGGAAGTTTTGCCCGAAGCGCTTACGCGCGAAGTGGCCTTGATGCTGTCTGCTGGTAGACATCGAAATTGAAAGAAGACGGAAATGAATCGAGAAACGGCGCTTCAAGCGCCCAGGCTTCGTTAAGCGGGCTCGTCAGCCGCCTCGGCGGTTGCGCGCCATCACGACGGCCGTATCGATGGCCGCGATCATACTGCCTGCATCGGCGCGTCCCGTGCCGGCGAGATCGAGCGCGGTGCCGTGATCGACGGAGGTGCGGATGATCGGCAGGCCCAACGTAATGTTCACGCCTTCGCCGAAGGTGGCGTACTTGAGCACCGGCAACCCTTGATCGTGAAACATCGCGAGCACGCAGTCGGCTTGATCGAGATAGCGCGGCTGAAACAATGTATCGGCCGGATACGGGCCGCGTGCGTCGATGCCGCGCTGGGCGGCCAGCGCAAGCGCCGGGGAAATAACGTCGATCTCCTCGCGCCCAAGGTAGCCGTTTTCACCCGCGTGCGGGTTGAGCCCGGTCACGAGGATACGCGGCACCGGCAAGCCGAAGTCGCGACGCAAATCGCGATCGATGATGGCGATCGTCTCGACGAGGCTGTCGATGTCGATTGCGCCCGGGACGGCCTTGAGCGGGAGATGCGTCGTCGCCAGGGCAACGCGCAACGCTCGCGCGCCCGTGCCGGCCAGCATCATGACGACACGCGCCGTGCCGGTACGCTCGGCCAAATACTCGGTATGCCCGGTGAACGGCACCCCCGCATCGTTGATCGTGCTCTTTTGCAGCGGCGCCGTGACGATTGCATCGAACGTGCCGCTCATCGCGCCGTCGATCGCATCGTCGAGCAGCCCGAGCACGTAAAGGCCATTCGCGGCATCGAGCCGGCCCGCCTGCGCCGGTGCCGCGAGCGGCCGATGCGCGACATCGACGTAACCCGCGCCCCGAAGCGCCGGCCAATCGACGCCGACTGCCCCCGCGCGCGATTCGATCAACGCCGCATCGCCCAGTACCGTGAATCTCGTGCCGGGCCAATGCGCCGCGGCGCCCGCGAGCGCCACCACCGTCAGCTCAGGCCCAACGCCGGCCGGCTCACCGGTCGTGATCGCGATGTTCAAGGGAGCGACGCCGGCGGGGCTCGTCATCATCTGTCGTCTATCGGCTCACTGCTGCGCGACCGGACCGTCGACCTTGTACTGCACGTACGCGGAATCGCGCAGTTGACGCAGCCAGTCCGAATACGCCTGCTCGGCCTTGCGCTGGCCGATCGCCTGGCGCGCCAAGTCCATTTGCTGTTGAATCGACCCTTCCGCTTCGCGTCGACCCAGGACCTGGATCAGGTGGTAGCCGTACTCGCTGCGCACGGGCTCGCTGATCTCGCCGTCCTTGAGGTTGTTCATCGCGCGCTCGAACTCGGGCACGGTCTCACCCGGGCTGATCCAGCCGAGGTCGCCGCCTTGCGATGCCGAGCCGTCCTGCGAATACGTGCTCGCAAACTTCGCGAAATCGCCGCCCGTCTCGACCTGCCGGCGGATCTCGAGCAGCTTTTGCCGAGCAGTGCCCTCGGGCTGGCCCTCGCCGACGCGCAGCAGGATGTGGCGCACGTGCGTTTGCACGAGCTTCGGCGCATCGGCCGCGGAGCCGCCGATGCCCGTGCGCCGGTCGACGAGCCGCATCACCTCGAAACCGTCCCCGGTGCGGATGACGTCGGGGTTGACCTCGCCCGGGCGCAACTGCGATGCAGCCGTGACGAACGGCGCCGGCAGACTCCCCGGCGCTTGAAAGCCGAGATCGCCGCCGTTTTTCGCATCGGCCGCCTGCGAGTTTTCCTTGGCGAGCGACTCGAACTTCGTGCCGCTCTTAGCCTGCTGCAGGATCGCCTCGGCCTTCTTCTGCGCCGTGTCGGCGTCGGCCTGCGACGCACCAGCCGGCACTTTCACGAGGATGTGCTCGATGCGCAGATCCTGCTGCGCACGCGCGCCCGGCCCGCGTTGGCTCGCGATGTAGTTCGCGACTTCGGCGTCCGAGACGACGATCTTGCTGTCGACCTCCTTCTCGCGCAGCTTCGAGAGCGTGAGCTCGTTGCGCGCGTCGTGCGTGAAGACCGACCAGGGCACGCCTTCGGCCGCGAGCCGCGCGCGATAGGTGTCGAGTGTCATGTTGTTCGAAGCTGCGAGACGCTCCAGCGTCTTCTGCACGGCCGCATCGTCGACGACGATGCCGTCTTCCTTAGCCTTTTCCAGCTGCACGCGTTCGATCACCATTTGGTTGAGCACCTGCGTGCGCAACTGATCGCGCGGCGGCACGGGCGCGTGCTGCTGCTGCAGCCGACGCTCGATGAGACCGACTCGCTGGTCGAGCTCACGCACGGTGATGACGTCGTTGTTGACGATGGCGGCGACCGAGTCGACCGTTTGGCCGTTTTGTCCCCCTAAGGCCTGCGCCGCGGCCGGCGCGGCCGGCAGAAGAATGGCGGCAGCCAGAGACGCTGCCAGCGTTGCCAAGCGAAGCTTATTCACGATTGCCACAGATGCTCCAAATGTCTCGAGCCGTTCGTCACGGCCCCTTTTTTGCGCATGGTTGCCCGCGGCGCCACGCGCGTTGCTCGTTGCCGTTACTCGTTGCCGTCACTCGTTGCCGTCACTCGTTGCCGTCACTCGTAATTGGTGAATCGTGCCAACGGCGGCGCAGGCGGCGGCGGAGGCTGGTAACCCGCCACCCCCGCGCGGAACGAGGCCACGAGCCCATTATCGACGGTCGACAGTCCCTTCAGCGTCAACTGCGCCAGCATGCGTGTGTCGGTCGTATGCTGCCCCGACGAATTGAGGCCGTTCGCATAACGCTGCGCGCCGAGACCGAGGACCCAGCAATCGGCATCGTACTGGAAGCCGACCAGGCCGTCGACGAGACGGTGCCCCTTCAGATCATAGTTGACCCGCGCGACCGCATAGAGCCGATGCGTAAGCGGCCATTCGGCCGACAGCAGCACCTGATTGATCGGCGTGTTGTCGAGCGTCGTATTCGCACGCGTGTAACGATAGCCCACGTTGATGACCTTGCGGTCACTCGGGCTGAACCCGAAGCCGACGCTAGCCCTGACGAGCTGGTTATCGCCGGCATTATATTGGAATGCCGTTTCGGAGGCGAAACCGGCCCCGAGCTTGAGCGAGGCGCCCGCGAGCAAATCGGAATGGCTGGCGGCGGAAGGCGTCGTGCCTGGAGTCAGCGTCACGCGCTGATCGGTGAAGTAGTACTGCTGCGCGATCACGAAGCGCGCACGTTCGTCGCCGGTCGCGGCGTCGATAAAGCGGCTCGTCAAGCCGGCCGTCAGCCGATTCGCATCGGCGATACGATCGTTGCCGACGAACGTATTCGGCGTAAAGATTTCCGCGAGACCGAAATCGGATTCGGCCGTATCGAACAGCGGCGCGAACATCTGATTGCGGTAGGGCGTGTAGACGTAGTAGAGCCGCGGCTCGAGCGTCTGGATGTAGTCCTCGCCGAACAAGCGAATCGAGCGATCAAAGATGAGGCCAGTGTCGAAGCTCAACGTCGGCACCGATTCCGTGAATCCCTTCGGCTGACCGGCCGGCGCCGTGCTCGAGATATTGCGCAGGTCGTAAGACGCGAAGTGAAGTTGCGCCTTCGGCACGACGAAATAACCGGGGCCGACGATTCCGTACGACACGTACGGATTGAACACAAGCCGGTCGCCATCGGTCGAATCCGACGTCGTGATTCTGAAGCGCGTGTAATCGGCCTCGGCGCCGAAATCGAAGCCGCCGACGTTGTACTTCGTGTACTTGACGTTCAGTTCCGGCTCACGGCCGTAAGGCGGCAACGAGCCTTGCAGCGTTTGCCAGTGCTGTTCGCGTGCGACCACGGACCACGGCCCGTTGTTATACGTGATGCCGGCTTCCTGCTGGAACAAGAGCTGCGTGCCGACGACGAACTGGTTGCCGACAGTAGAAAGATCCTCGGGATAAGTGCTATCCGATACCTTGTTGTACGACACATACGCGCCAAATCCATGGCCGAGATTCTGCGTGTGCTGCCAGTAGATCGCGTATCGATTCTCGTGCTTGAGCGCGTCGTTCGGCAGATATTCGCCGACCAGCGAGCCGGAATAGCTCGGCGACAAGTAGCGAAACGCCGCCTGCATCTGCACGCCGCGCTTCGAGATAATGCGCGGTGTCAGCGTCAAATCGCGGTTCGGCGCGATGTTGAAGTAGTACGGCTGCGAGAATTCGAAGCCGTTCGTCGACCCCATCGAGAACTGCGGCGGCAATAGCCCGCTGCGGCGTTCGCTCGAGAGCGGAAACGACATCCACGGGCTCGCGAAGATCGGCACGCCCTGAAAAAAGAGCACCCCGTTGTGCGCGACGCCCTCGTCCGCTCCGGTATCGAAGTCGAAACGCGAGCCGCGGATGTACCAAGAAGGTTTCTCGCACTGGCAGGCCGTATACGTGGCGCTCGTGAACTCCGAGCGCTCGCTGTCGAGCAAATCGACGCGCTCAGCGCTGCCCGAACCGCCGTTCATATTGAAGTGGTACTTCGGCAGCGGCATGTAGCCCTGATTGGCTTCTACCTTCAGGTGGGCTTCAGGCCCCGCGAACAGCACGCCGTTGTTGATCACGCGCACGTGGCCGTACGCATCGGCCATATCGGTGTCTTCGTCGTAGTGGAACGCGTCAGCCTTGACGACAGCCGTGTTGCGGCGAAGCTCGGCCGCGCCCTTGGCCGCGACGTCTTGATCGGACGTACCGTTCGTGTCGTCGCCCAGCACGAACGTCGCGGGCGCGCTACCCGGGCGGAGCGCGTGCTCCTCCAACTGCGGCGCAAGCCGCAGGCCCCAGGGCACATCGATCGGCTGCGGCTGAGCGGCCGCGCCCGTCAACTGCGCGTTCGAGACGGACGGCATCAAGCCGGGAACGGCGATCAGCGCCGCAAGAAGCCGTCTCACGCGCGGCCGCGCGTCACTGGGAAAATTCGTGGAAAGGGGCTGTCTGGGCGGCATCTATCGTTTGGCGAATCGGCTCGGCGTCGGGCGCGGCGCCCGCCGCACGTCACCCGCACCGCCCGCAAGAGCGGCATACCGCGGCACGCTGGCGCTACGCGCACATTCGCGCGAGCGACGAGCAATCGAAGGGGACCGTGCGAAAGCCGACACGGGAACTGGGCGCAATACAAAAAGTCGTCGGGTATTATATGGCAAGACGTTTTCTCCCCCCCATTCACGATGACCGATTCTTCCGCCGACGCTCGGGCCGACACTCGGCGCGCCGCGCTCGCCAACTGGCTCAGCCCTTTTGCCCCCCGCTATGGCCTCGACCCATCGACGCTCGCGCCCGCGTCGAGCGACGCCAGTTTTCGCCGTTATTTCCGGCTCTCGAGCGCGGGCGAGCACGGCGCATCGCTGATCGCCGTCGATGCCCCCCCGCCCGAGAAGTGCCGCGAGTTCGCGCAGATCGCCCAGATGTTGGCCGATGCGGGCGTGCATGTGCCGCGCGTGCTCGAATGCGACTTCGAAGAAGGCTTCATGCTCGTCACCGATCTAGGCACGCGCAGCTATATCGCCGAGATGGACCCGAACGATACCGCGCACGCGAAACCGCTGATGCGCGATGCGATCGGCGCGCTGATTCGCTGGCAATCGAGTTCGCGCGAGGGCGTACTGCCTTCCTTCGACGAAGCATTCCTGCGCCGCGAGATGGAACTCATGCCCGAGTGGTACCTGACGCGCCATCTCGGCCGAGAAGTCGACGAAAAGATGCGTGGCGTGCTCGACCGTACCTACGCGCTCTTGATCGCCAGCGCACGCGCACAGCCGCAAGTCTTCATGCTGCGCGATTTCATGCCGCGCAATCTCATGATTTGCGAACCGAACCCCGGCGTGCTCGATTTTCAGGATGCCGTCTACGGCCCGATCAGCTACGACATCGCCTCGCTGCTGCGCGATGCGTTCATCAGTTGGGACGAGGAATTCGAACTCGACTGCTTCGCTTATTACTGGGAGCACACCAAAAAGGCGGGCCTGCCCGTGAACCCCGATTTCGGCGAGTTTTACCGACAGATCGAATGGATCGGGCTGCAGCGGCACATCAAGATCTTGGGCCTGTTCGCGCGCCTGCATTACCGCGATGGAAAGCCGCGCTATCTGGCCGACTTGCCGCGATTCGTCGGCTACGCGCGCAAAGTGAGCGGGCGCTATCGTCCGCTCGCCCCGTTCGCGCGCCTGCTCGACGAGCTCGACAGTCGCGCGCAGCAAGTCGGCTACACGTTCTGAACGCGCGATGACAAACGTGCTCACGACAGCCATGATTTTCGCCGCGGGCCGAGGCGAGCGGATGCGTCCGCTCACCGATACGCTGCCCAAACCCTTGCTCGAGGTGGGCGGCAAGCCGCTCATCGAGTGGCAGATCGAGCGCCTCGCACAGTCGGGCTTCACCACGATCGTCATCAATCACGCATGGCTCGGCGAACAGATCGAGCAAGCGCTCGGCGACGGTGCGCGGTACGGACTGCGGCTGCTCTATTCGCCTGAAGCACAGGCGCTCGAAACGGCGGGCGGCATCGCGCAGGCATTGCCGCTGCTGGAAGCCCACGGCGCTCCCCGGATCTTCGCCGCCGTGAGCGGGGATGTTTTCTGCGAATTCGATTACGCGCGCCTGCACGCGCCGGCAGCGCGTCTGGCCGCCTCGGCGCAACCGGGTATGCATCTCGTCATGGTGCCGAACCCGCCGTTTCATCCGCGCGGCGATTTCGCGCTCGACGCTATGGGGCAGCTCTCGCTGGAGGGCGCCGCGCGCTATACGTTCGGCAACATCGGCGTCTACGATACGCGCATGTTCCGTCCCCTTGCGCGCGGCGAGCGCCGCGCACTGACACCGTACTACCGCGAAACGATCGCAGCCGGCCGCGCCAGCGGCGAACTGTACGAGGGACGCTGGGAAAACGTCGGCACACCCGAGCAGTTGCGCGCACTCGATGCCGCACTGCGCGCGGCGAGCGCAACCGACTCGCGCTAATCGTGCGGCAGCCGGCGCGACGCGGGTCTATGCAGTAGGTAGGCCGGTGGAGCGCGGTGCGTCGATCAGAAGCTCAAGCGCCTTCGCCGTGCGCGGCGGGCTCGGCTTGCCCGCGGTGCGCGGCGCGCTGCTGCAGCGCCCACATTTGCGCGAACGCACCGCCCGCCTCGAGCAGTTGCGCATGCGTGCCGCGCTCGACGATACGCCCGTGGTCCATCACGATGATCTGCTCGGCATGCACGACGGTCGAGAGCCGATGTGCGATGAGCAGCGTCGTGCGTCCACGCGCGATGTGATCGAGTTCGTTCTGAATCGCGCGTTCCGAACGTGAGTCGAGGGCCGACGTCGCTTCGTCGAAAACAAGGATCGGCGGATTCTTGAGCAGCGTGCGGGCAATCGCGACCCGCTGCTTCTCGCCGCCCGACAGCTTGAGCCCGCGCTCGCCCACGGGCGTTTCGTAACCCTTCGGCAAGCTTTCGATGAAATCGTGGATGTGCGCTGCGCGCGCCGCCGCGATCACTTCATCGCGCGTCGCCGTCGGTTGCCCATAGGCGATGTTGTAGTAGATCGTATCGTTGAAAAGCACCGTATCCTGCGGCACGATGCCTATCGATGCGCGAAGCGAATCCTGCGTCACGTCGCGAATGTCCTGACCGTCGATCGTAATTGTCCCGCCGTTTTCGCGATCGAGATCGTAGAAGCGAAACAGCAGCCGTGCGAGCGTCGACTTGCCCGAACCGCTCGGGCCGACGACGGCCGTGGTCGTGCCCGCCGCGATCGAAAACGCGACGTCCTCTAGAATGCCGCGCGAGCGCTCATAGCCGAAGCGCACGTGCTCGAAGCGCACCTCGCCGCCGCGCACGGCAAGCGGCTGCGCGCCGGGCACATCGGGCACCTCGCGCGCAGCGCCCAGCAGCGTGAACATCCGATCCATATCCGTCAGGCTTTGCTTGAGCTCGCGATAGACCACGCCTAAAAAATTGAGCGGGATATAGAGCTGCAGCATGAACGTGTTGATGAGCACGAGATCGCCTAGCGTGAGCCGCCCCGCCATGACGCCCTGCGTCGCGCGCCACAGGATGAAGACGAGCGCTGTGCCGATGATCGTTTGCTGGCCGAAATTGAGCAACGACAGCGAATTTTGCGACTTGATCGCGGCAGCGCGATAACGCTGCAGGTTCTCGTCGTAGCGTCGTGCCTCCCACTCTTCGTTGCCGAAGTATTTGACTGTCTCGTAGTTGAGCAGTGAATCGATCGCGCGCGAATTGGCGCGCGAATCGAGCTCGTTCATCGTGCGGCGAAAGTGCGTCCGCCATTCGGTCACCTTGACGGTGAAGACGATGTAGGTCACAAGCGCGACGAATGCAACGATCGCGTAATAAGCCTCGTACTTGACGACGAAGAAGCCGAGTACGAGCCCAACTTCGACGAGCGTCGGCAAAATACTGTAAAGCGAGTACGAAATGAGCTGTGAAATGCCGCGCGTCCCACGCTCGATATCGCGCGACATGCCTCCCGTTTGGCGCTCGAGGTGAAAGCGCAGCGAGAGCGAATGCAGATGGCGGAAGACCTTGAGGGCAAGCTGGCGAACCGCGCTTTCCGTGACCTTCGAAAAGAGTATCTCGCGCAGTTCGGTAAACAGTGAGGTGGACAGCCGCACGAGTGCGTAGGCCACGACAAGTAGGCCAATACCGCCCGCGAGGACGATCGCCGGCGCATGCTCCGATCGCCCGAGCGCCGTCAGTTGGCGCATCGACACAAGGCCGTCGACGATATGCTTCATCACGATCGGCACGCCGAGATTGGCAACCTTCGCGCCGATGAGGCACGACAACGCAAGTGCGACGCGCCACTTGTAGGCGGCGAGATAGGGCAGCAGCGAACGAATCGTCTGCCAATCCCGGCGCGAGCTGCCGGCGGCGGCAACGGGCGCGGGTTCGGATGGAGCGCTATAGCGACGCATGGGTTCTGATTGGGGGCGAGGCCGCGTGAGCGGCGGATCGAGCAGCGCCGGTGCGGCGCTTGCGCTAGCGTGCGGCGCGTAGAGCGTGCGCGCCTACCGCTTGCGTTTGCCCGTACAATTCCCGGTGCTCGGCTATTTGCTACCGCATTGTCGCAGGCTCGGCCCATTGTTGCAGAACAGGTACCCCGATGACTCTTTCCACTTCGCTACTCCCGCAAAAAAGCTGTGCACTGCGCGTCGTGCCGCAGCCGTCAGACGCCAACGTCCACGGCGACGTATTCGGCGGCTGGATCATGGCGCAAGTCGATATCGCCGGCTCCATTCCGGCGAGCCGGCGGGCCAACGGGCGCGTGGCAACCGTCGCCGTCAATTCGTTCGTTTTCAAGCAACCGGTGTTCGTCGGCGATCTGCTCAGCTTTTACGCGGATATCGTGAAGACGGGCAGGACCTCGGTCACGATTTCCGTCGAAGTGTTCGCACAGCGCATGAGTCTGACGGAGGAGGTCGTCAAAGTCACCGAGGCGACGCTCACCTACGTGGCGACCGACAAAGACCGGCGCCCGCGCGCGCTGCCCGAACTGGAGCAATAAGCAATAACCAATTAAGCAATAGCGCGCCCCGCCGTGGCGTGGGCGCTGTCTCTTGCCGAAAGGCCGCGCCCGTGTCCGGGCGGGCGGGCGCACTATCATGCCGGCACGGTGCCGGCTTCGCTCGCGCGGTGCGCCTGTGGGCGCTGCAGCAATGCCGGGATCGCATCGTGCGGCACCGGCCGCGAAAAGAAGTAGCCTTGCATTTCGTTGCAGGCGCGCTCTCTCAAGAAGTCGAGCTGCGCGGCCGTCTCCACGCCCTCTGCGATGACCTGCAGCTGTAGCGAATGCGCGAGGGCAATGATCGCCGACGTGATCGTCTCGTCGTCGCTCGATGCGCCGATGTCCGACACGAACGAGCGGTCGATCTTGAGGCGGTCCACGGGAAAGCGCTTCAGATAGCTCAAGCTCGAATAGCCGGTGCCGAAATCGTCGATCGCAAGGCCGATACCGAGCGCGTGCAGTTCGCTCAGCATCGTCACGGCCTCTTCCGCGTTGCGCATGATCGTGCTCTCGGTCAGTTCGAGCTCGAGATACTGCGGTGCTAGGCCCGTTTCCTCGAGAATCGTCATCACGAGCTTGGCGATATCGCGCTGCTGAAACTGCCGTGCCGACAAGTTGACCGACACGCGCGCCGGCGGCAACCCCTCGTCTTGCCACGCCTTATTCTGCCTGCAGGCCTCCCGCAGCACCCATTCCGACAGCGGACCGATCAAGCCGCTTTCCTCCGCCACGGGGATGAACGCGGACGGCGGAACGAGCCCCACTTCGGGATCGTGCCAGCGCACGAGCGCCTCCATGCCGACGATCCGTCCTGTTCCGATATCCACCTGCGGCTGATAATGCAGCAGAAACTCGCCGTCGCGCAGCGCACGCCGCAACCGGCGCTCGAGACTCAGTCGTGCGCCGACGCTCGTGTTCATCTCCGGCTGGTAGAACTGGAATGTGTTGCGCCCCATGTCCTTCGCGCGATACATCGCCAGATCGGCCTTCTTGAGCAGCGTCTCGACGTCCTCGCCGTCTTGCGGGAAGAGGCTCGCCCCCATGCTGCAGCCGACGTAGAGCTCGGTCCCGTCGAGCCATACCGGCTCGGAAATCGTCGCGCGCACGCGCTCCATCCAGCCGATGAGCGTCTTCTCGTCGACGGCATCGGTCAGCACGATCACGAATTCGTCGCCGCCGTGACGCGCGACCGTGTCGCTTGGCCGCGCGCTGCGGGCGAGCCGCTCGCCGACCACGCCCAGCAGCCGGTCGCCGACGCTGTGGCCGAGGCTGTCGTTGACGTTCTTGAAGCCATCCAAATCGATGAAAACGACGGCAAGCGGTTTGCCGCGGGCGATCGCATGCTCGAGCCGCTCGCGCAGCAGGTTGCGGTTCGGCAGCCGCGTCAGGCCGTCGTAATTCGCCTGATATTCGAGCTGCTCTTGGTAGCGGATTAAATCGGTGACGTCGTTGATGACGCCGATGTGGTGCGTCGTGTTGCCGTCCGGATCGGGCACGGGCGCAATGAACAGCTGATTCCAGAACAGCGCGCCGTCCTTGCGATAGTTGCGCAGCACGGCACTCACTTCTCGATTGGCGGCAAGGCCTTCGCGAATGGAGACGAGGCCTTCCTGATCGCGATCGTCGCGTTGCAGGAAGCGGCAATCGTGGCCGACGACTTCCGCGGGATCGTAGCCGGTGATGCGTTTGAACGCCGGATTCGCGTATTCGATCACATGGCCGTTCTCGGCCGCCGCAGTAATCAGAATCGCATTGACGCTCGCATCGAGCGCGCGGCTTTGCAGGCGCAGCGCAAGATCGCTCCGCTTCCGGTCGGTCGTGTCGGTGTACGAGCCCAGCACACCGATGACGGCGCCCTCGCCGTTCGTCAACGGAATTTTGTTCGTGATACCGGCCCGATGTACGCCGTCGATCAGCACCTGGAACTCGTGGTTCATCTTCGGCACGCCTGTGGCGATGACTTCCTCGTCCGCCTGGCTCAGCGCGTCGGCCAACGCGGCCCACGGCATGTCCGCGTCGGTCTTGCCGATCACCTGCTCTGTATAGGCGAGGCCCGCATCGCGCGCGAACGCCATGTTGCACCCCAGGTAGCGCGAATCGCGGTCCTTCCAGAAGATGCGCTGCGGAATGTTGTCGATGACAGTCTCGAGCATCTGGTTCGAGCGCTGCGCCTCGGCTTCGGCGTTGATCTGCTCGGTCACGTCGTCGGCCAGCACGTACATTGCCGGGCGGCCCATGAACGTCAAGGCGTGGTTCGTAATGTCTGCGCTCAATTTCGTGCCGTCGCGGCGCCGCTGCCGCCAAACCCCTGCCGCCACGCGGCCGCGGCGCGGCGCGGCGTGCTCGCGCACGAGATACGATTCGAGCCGGGCGGCCTCGCCGGGTGAGCACAAATCGCGAATCGTCATGCCGAGAAATTCGGCCTCGCTGTACCCATATTGTTCGACCGCGGCAGCATTCACGGCTAGAAAGCCGAGTGTCTCGCGATCGTAGATCCACATCGGCACGGGATGGGCGTCGAACAGCTCGCGAAAGCGCTCATCGCTGCGGCGCATCGCCCGCGCCACGCGAATCTTCGTGCGTGCCGCGCTTTCGCGGACGCCAAATGTATAGATAAGCATCCCGCAGCCGGCCACCATCGTTACGATCAGCACCAGCGTAGCGAGTCGCCTGGCGTGCGCGGAGTCCGCCAGCGACGAGTCGAGCGCCTCGTCCTGGCGTTCGCGCAGCTGCGCGAGTGCTGCATCGACGACATCGAGCGCCGCGCCCGCGCGCATGTAAGCCGGCGCGACCCAAGCGCGCGCCTGCGCCGTATCGGGCGAGGCCGGGCTCGAATCGGCCGGCCGCTGCGTCGCCCGCGCGAGCGCCGTGCGCATGTCGCGCTCCGCATCCTCGGCCAGCGCGAGCAACGCTTCGAGATCGCCGCGCATCGCCGCGTCGCCGCCCAGCGCCGAGCGCAGCTGCGCTTTCTCGCGCGCGAGGGTGGCCTCGCGGTCCCGAGCAAACGTCTCGTCGATCGGCACTCCGGTTTGCTCGAACCAGCCGAGCGCCGCCAGTCCGGAGCCGAGCGTCTCGCGATAGTCGTCGAGCTCGCGCTTGGCGCTCATGGAGCGCATCGTGCGCGAGTCAGTTGCTCGCTCGCTGCGAATCTGCCCATACGCGACGAACGCGTTTGCGCCGATCACAACTGCGGCGACCGCGACTTTGATCAGCAGCCGTTTCGATAAAAAGGAATTCATGGATTCCGTACGCCGGTCGTATCGCGCGCCGTGGCTCGGGGAAGTCCCCCGCTTGAGGCCCCTTAAGGGAGGTGCGGCGCGGCTTGCTAGTCTCCAAACACGAGGCGCTCGCCCGGTCCTTCGACCTTGGACCGGCGCGCGCCTTTACGCGCCAACCTCTGGATAACGGCAGCGTTCGGGGCGGCTTGAGGGTGGCCGCCGGAAAAATCGGCCGGCCGGGTCAGCCGGCCAGCCCGAATTCGAGCATCGCCGGCAGAAAATCGTGGCTCGGCTCGCTTTTGCGGGTCAGTTTCGTCAGGACATAGCGCTTGAACGGGTCGAGCTGCGCCCAGCGTTCGGCGCTCGGCGCCGCCAAGCCGGCGAGCCGGCTATGCTGCTGCAGCGCATCCGGGACCACCGCTGCGTTGCGCCAGGCTGGTTCGGCCTCGGGCGTGAACCATTCGGGCTCGATATTCGCGTGCGTGCGCATCATCTCGAACAACGCATGATCGAAGTTCGGCTCGATAGCGGCGTCCTCATCGACGGGAAAACATGCGAGCAACGCGCGGTCGGCGAGCGGCAGCAGTTGCCATTGCGCGAGCGAGATGCGAAGGCCGAACCGATCGAGATTGAAGCGGACCGACATCGGCATGTAGGTGAGATTCTCCGACGATACATGCTCGAAATCGAACAGCAGCGGTGTTTCATGCAGTCCCATGACGGTGTCCTTTGCGCGCTTGCGCCGGGTCGTGCGGGCAGACGCCGCCCGCTTCGGGTATTTTAGAACCTTACGCATGAAACGCCGGCCGGCGCGCAAACTTGGGCGAGCCGCGGCGCGCGATGGCCCGTAGCGCACCGAGGGCGCCGAGCACAACTCGCACCGCACGACCTAAACGAGGAACGAACTTGAACGACCCGTTGGACAGCGCCGAGGAAAGCGGCGTCCTGGAGCAAAAAGTGCGCCGGCATCGTGGCGGCGTCATCGATACGACGTTGGACCACGTGGGCCAGGAATGGCCCGTCGCGCTCGTGTTTAACGGCATCTCGCACGCTGTCATGATGTGTACGCCGCGCGAACTCGAAGCATTCGCCGTCGGCTTTGCGATTTCGGAGGGCATCGTCGAGCGCGGCAGCGATATTCGCGATATCGAGGTCACGTTCCATCGCGATGGCATGGCGCTGCCCTATGCCCAAGTCGAACTGACGATCGCGCAGCAGGCGTTCGTCGCCCTGAAAGCGCGGCGGCGAGCGCTGGCCGGCCGCACCGGCTGCGGCGTATGCGGCATCGAGAGCATCGACTTGCTCGATCTTTCTCCCGAGCGCGTGCCGGATACCGGTTTTCTTGCGCGGCTCTCGCCCGGCGCGATCGCGCGCGCGGCGAGCGAACTGCCGGCGCACCAAGCGCTCACGCGCATGACGGGCGGCCTGCATGCCGCCGCCTGGTGCGATGCCGACGGCGCGATCTTGCTCGCGTTCGAGGATGTCGGGCGCCACAATGCGCTCGACAAGCTGATCGGCCGCCTTGTGCGCGATCGACTCGATCCGACGAACGGCTTCGTATTCCTATCGAGCCGCGCGAGCTACGAGTTGGTGCGCAAGGCGGCGCGAATGGGCATTCCGATGGTGGCGACGATCTCGGCGCCATCCTCGCTTGCGATTACGCTTGCGCGGCAAGCCGGTATTCGACTCGTCAGCTTTTGCAGAGAGTCGAGCTATGTCGAGTACGACGCTTCGTAGCACCGGCGACCGCCTTTGGCATTCGCCGGCCTCCTAGCTTTCGCGCCCGTTCAGGGCGAGGATGCAAGACCTGCTTTCAGACATCACTCTTGATGTCGGTTCTTGTCATCGATCGCGTCGAGCAACGCCTGGTATTCCGCCACCCGCTTGACCTCGATGGACCTACTGAAATCTCTTTGCCCTCCCGCACCTACCGACCAGCTCCCCCAATGCCGCACGTATCGTTCGGCCAACACTTCACCTTCGTTGTCCGCGCCACCCCGCTTGTTCACGCGTTCGTAATACCTATCTCTATTTTTCGAAAAATACTCACTTACCCTCTTCCGCGATTGAGCGTGCTTCATGAACCGCGGCGAGAGCCAATCGCCAGAAATCATTCCCTGCAACGGCTCGAACCGGTCCACAACATTGTCTCCATGGATTTCTTTTAGTTCATCCTGCTCCTTAAACATCGTCTTAGCGAGGAAAAGACTGAACATCCCACATGCGCCGGTTGCCCGCTGGATTTCACACTCGATAATCAAAAATGCCGCATCGGGCAATGCCTCTTTGAGACTCTCACCGCATCGTGGCGCAAGATCATTCTCGCGATTTGGCCCCACCACCACGGGCTCCATTGCGATAACGGAGGGCCGCCACCCCTCATTATTCACATCGAAGGCCACAAAATGAACACTACCCCCAGACTCCCTCGCGATTATTCTAAATGACTCGTTCCCCTGCTCCGTCAAATCCTTTACTTTTCGCCCAAACTCTTTGGAACCTATTACAAGATGTGCATTCAAATCCGGTCTTTTACGATTCGCCAAAACAACCAAATCCTTCATGACAAACTTATCGAAGTTGGCCGTCATATCCGATCGCGCTTGCTCCTTGTCATTAATGGCGTCGCGCAAATCCGACAGATAGTTTTGCATGGTCTCTCGCGCGACTGAAAACGGAACAGATCGATCGTCGTTCGTGGGTCCGCTCACGTCTGCCCGGGCGAGTGCCACGCACAATTCTTGTTCCGCCACGGAGCCGCCCGTCAGTTGATCGGCGAAGTTCTTACCTGTCCCATAGTTTTGCTGTTCGTCGAATCGCTTATTGGAATTCACGGTCTCGACTGACGATGAACCGGCGTCAAACTCGCCAGCGCTACGCTGGAAGTAGCGTTCCTTTAGCCGCTTCCAATTCTTCCGTGCTCGAACGCTTTGCGCTTGCGTCAGGGTTGCCTGCACCGCTTAGCCTCCTATCGGGATTCAAGTCAATCGGTTTAGCGTTCACATAGTGAGCCATACCGTCATACCCGCGTGAGATCACCGGACACGCGCTGTGAATATAGACCGCGATGCGAGAGTGGGCAAATACGGCAAGCAGCCTAGACGCCCGTTCATCCCATCGCTCCCGCGAACAACCATGGCGTCGAAATCTGAGAGCGCATGCGCACGCCTAATCGAATTGCCGGAAATCCGGCTTTCGCTTCTGAAAGAACGCCATCATGGCTTCGCGCGCTTCGGGGGCGAGCAGCATCTTGCCGAAGTGAAGGACCTCCTCCCTCATCCGCTCGGCAATCTCCGGCTCATGCGCACGTTTCATCAGGCTCTTCGTCACCCGCAGCGACGAAGCCGGCAGCGCGGCCAGCTTGACCACTTGCGCGCGCGCGAACGCATCGACTTCGCCGGCCGGCAGCAAGCGATTGACGATGCCCATGCGATGCGCTTCGTTCGCATCGAACGCTTCGCCGAGCAGCAACTTTTCAGCGGCCAGCGCATAGCCGGCGATGCGTGGCAGCAGCAGACTAGAAGCGGCTTCGGGGCAGAGCCCCAACTGCGAAAACGGCAGCGAGAACATCGCGGAGTCGGCGGCATACACGAGATCGCAATGGAGCAGCAGGGTCGTCCCGATGCCGACGGCCACGCCGGCCACCGCCGCGACGATCGGTTTTTCCGCACGGCTGAGGTGCCGCAGAAATTGCAGCACGGGCGCATCTTCGCCGGTCGGCGGCGATTTCATGAAGTCTTCGAGATCGTTACCCGCGCTGAAGACGCCCTCGCCGCCGCGAATCAGGATCGCACGCACTGCCGCATCTTCTTGCGCATCGGCCAACGCATCGGCCATGGCCTGATACATCGCCGCCGTAATCGCATTCTTCTTCTCGGGCCGATTCAGCGCGATCGTCATGACACCGTCGGTGCCGTGCTCAACCACAATGTCCATCGTCTCTCTCCATAAGAAAACGGTTCGCGGCCCCGAAGCAGGTAGCGCTCCGGAGCGCGCGAACCGTCATGGCCGGATCACGGCGTCGATTAGAGCCGCTCGATGATGCCGGCTGCGCCCATGCCGGTGCCGACGCACATCGTCACCATGCCGTACCTCAAATTGCGGCGGCGCAGGCCGTGGACGACCGTCGCAGCGCGAATCGCGCCCGTTGCCCCAAGCGGGTGGCCGAGCGCAATCGCACCACCGATCGGATTGACCTTCGCCGGATCCAGGCCGAGCTCGCGAATCACCGCGAGCGATTGCGCGGCGAACGCTTCATTGAGCTCGATCCAATCGAGGTCGTCCTGCTTAAGCCCCGCTGCCTTGAGCGCGGCCGGAATCGCTTCCTTCGGCCCGATACCCATCACTTCGGGCGGCACGCCGCGCACAGCGAGGCTCACGAACCGCGCGAGCGGCGTCAAGCCGAACTGCTTGAGGATCTTTTCCGAAACGACGATCAGCGCGCCGGCACCATCCGACGTCTGCGAGCTGTTGCCGGCCGTGACCGACCCCTTGTTAGCGAACACCGCACGCAGCTTCGCGAGCCCTTCGAGTGTCGTATCCGGGCGCGGGCCTTCGTCGAGCGCCATCTCGCGCGTCTTCGTCCTCACGTCACCCGTCGCGAGATCGGGTACGCGCTCGACGATCGCGTATGGCGCGATCTCATCGTTGAACTCGCCGGCCCGCTGCCCAGCGATGGCCTTCTGATGCGATTCGAGCGAGAAGCGGTCTTGATCCTCGCGGCTCACCTTCCAGCGCTCGGCTACGCGCTCGGCCGTCAAGCCCATGCCGTAGGCGATACCGATATTTTCGTCTCTATCGAAGATGTGCGGCGACATCGACGGCGTGTTGCCCATCATCGGCACCATGCTCATCGATTCGCAGCCGCCCGCGATCATCGCATCGGCCTCGCCGACGCGAATCCGATCGGCCGCCATGGCCAACGCCGTCACACCCGACGCGCAAAAGCGGTTGACCGTGACACCCCCGACAGATTGCGGCAAACCGGCGAGCAGCGCGCCGATCCGCGCGACGTTCAGTCCTTGCTCGGCCTCGGGAATCGCACAGCCGACGATTGCGTCTTCGATGACCTTTGTATCGAGTCCGGGCACCTGCGCCACGGCCGATCTGATCGCGTGAACGAGCAGTTCGTCCGGCCGCGTGTTTTTGAATGCGCCGCGCGGCGCCTTGCCGATCGGCGTGCGGCTCGCGGCTACGATGTATGCGTCCTGCAATTGTTTGGTCATTTGGAGCTCCTGAAATAAAACGCCGGGCCGTCCCAAGTTTTATTCGCCCCCTCGGGGGGCCTGGCGCGCAGCGCCAGGTTTGGGGGCCCTTTATAAAACGTCGGGCCGTCCCAAGTTTTATTTGCCCCCTCGGGGGGCCTGGCGCGCAGCGCCAGGTTTGGGGGCCCTTTTCGCCTTAGTTGCGCACCGGCTTGCCGGTCTGCAGCATGCCCATGATTCGCTCTTGCGTCTTCTGCGTGCCGAGCAGATCGATGAATGCCCGACGCTCGAGTGTGAGCAGCCATTCTTCATCGACGAGGCTGCCCGCTTCGACATCACCGCCGCACACCGCTTCGGCGATACGCGAGGCGATCAGGAAATCGTGGGCGCTGATGAAGTTGCCGTCGCGCATGTTCACGAGCTGCGCCTTGATCGTCGAGATCGCCGAACGGCCCGCAACCGGAATCTGCTTGGCCGGCAGCGGCGGACGATAACCCGCGGCCGCGAGCGCGCGCGCTTCCTTCTTGGCCGTATCGAGCAGTTCGAACACGTTGAACACGATCGTGTCCGACGGTTTCAGATAACCCATAGCACGCGCTTCGAGCGCCGAGCCCGAGACCTTTGCCATCGCCGCGTTCTCGAACGACTTCGACAGGAACTTAAGCAGCTCGCCGTTCGAAGCGCCGACGGCTGCCGCGGCATCGGCCGCGCGCAGCACGGCTTCCTTCAAGCCGCCGCCCGCGGGCACGAGGCCAACGCCAACTTCGACGAGACCGATATAGCTTTCGATGTGCGCCACGCGCTTCGCACTGTGGAGCATGAGCTCGCAGCCGCCGCCTACCGCGATGCCCGAGACCGCCGTCAAGACGGGGACGCTCGCGTACTTGACGCGCAGCATGGTCTGTTGGAACTTTTTGACGAAGGGCTCGATGCCTTTGGCGCCGCCCATCATGAAGGCGGGCATCGCTTCTTCGAGATTGGCGCCGGCCGAGAACGGGCCGCCCGGCGTGCCGAGCTTGAGCGACGTGGACTGCCACACGACAAGGCCCTTGTAGGACGTCTCCGCCAGTTCGATCGCTTGCGCGAGACCATCGAGCACGCTCGGGCCGATCGTATTCATCTTCGTCTTGAACGAGACGATGACAACGTCGTCCTCACCGGCGCGGTCATCGACCCAAGCGCGAACCGAATCGGTCTCGAACAGGGTCTTGCCGTAGGTCTTCGGATCGGCCCCCGTCTCGCCGACGAGCGGCGCACGGAATACTTGCTTTTCGTAGACCGGCAGCGTCGAGCGCGGCTCAAACCGACTCGCCGCGGGAGACCAAGAGCCTTCGCTCGTATGCACGCCGCCCGTCTCGGCAACGGCGCCCTCGAACACCCACGACGGCAGCGGCGCGTTCGCGAGCGCCTTGCCGGCTGCGATATCTTCCTGGACCCACTCGGCCACCTGCGCCCACCCGGCAGCCTGCCAGCCCTCGAACGGGCCTTCGTTCCAGCCGAAGCCCCAGCGGATCGCCAGGTCGACGTCGCGCGCGTTCTCGGCGATCGATTCCAGATGCACCGCGATGTAATGGAACACATCGCGGAAAATCGACCAGAGGAACTGCGCCTGCGGGTGCTCCGACTCGCGCAGCAGCTTCAGGCGTTCGGCGGGCGGACGCTTCAGGATGCGGCCGACAAGCTCGTCCGCCTTCGCGCCGCTTTCGACGTACTCGCCCGTCTTCGCGTCGAGCACCTTGATCGTCTTGCCTTCCTTCCGGTAGAAGCCGGCACCGGTCTTCTGGCCAAGCGCGCCTTTGGCGACGAGTGCAGCCAGCACGGCCGGCGTCTCGTAGACAGCGAAGAACGGATCGTCGGCGAGGTTGTCCTGCATCGTCTTGATGACGTGCGCCATCGTATCGAGACCGACGACATCGGCCGTGCGGAACGTCGCAGACTTTGCGCGGCCCAAACGCGAGCCCGTCAGATCGTCCACTTCGTCAAAGCGCAGTCCGAACTTCGCGGCTTCGGTGGCCACCGCGAGGATCGAGAAGACGCCGACGCGATTGGCGATGAAGTTCGGCGTATCCTTCGCCCGGACGACGCCCTTACCGACGACGCTCGTCAGGAACGATTCCAGATCATCGAGGATGTGCGGCTGCGTATGCGTGGTCGGGATCAGCTCCACGAGATGCATATAGCGCGGCGGATTAAAGAAATGCACGCCGCAAAAACGCGCCTTCAACTCGTCGGAAAATCCTTCGGACAACTGGGTAATCGACAAGCCCGACGTATTCGTCGCGAAAATCGCATGCGGTGCGAGGTGCGGTGCGACCTTCTTGTACAAGTCGTGCTTCCAGTCCATCCGCTCGGCGATCGCTTCAATCACGAGATCGCACTCGGCGAGCCCCGCGATGTCGTCCTCGTAGTTCGCGGGCTCGAGGTAGCGGGCATCGTCCTTCACGCCGAACGGCGCGGGCGATAGTTTTTTCAGATTCTCGATCGCCTTCAGCGCGATCGCGTTCTTCGGGCCTTCCTTGGCCGGAAGATCGAACAGCAGCACCGGCACCTTGGCATTGATCAGGTGCGCGGCGATCTGCGCGCCCATCACGCCGGCGCCGAGCACGGCCACCTTGCGAATGATCAGATTGCTCACGTCTATCCTCCCTCGGAGTCATGCATTTTTGCGGGCTCGATTCGCGTGCCGGAAGCTGTACCGCACATCGTCGCAATCGAGCCGCAGCAATCGAGTTTAGGCGGCGTGCCCTATCGTGTGCGCCGCCCGCTTTCGGCGTTTAGCTTAGAACAGCGATTCGTCGATTTCCATCAACGTCTTCGAACCCGCGCGTGCCTCGCGGATCGTCTTGGCCGTCTCGGGCAAGAGCTTCGCGAAATAGAAGCGCGCCGTCGCCAGCTTGGACTTGTAGAACGGATCGCCCGATGCTTCGTGCTCGAGTGCGATGCAGGCCATGCGCGCCCAGAAATACGAGAACACCAGATGCCCGACGGTGCGCAGATACGGCACGGCCGCGGCGCCCACTTCATCCTGGTTCTGCATCGCCTTCATGCCGATTTCCATCGTGAGCTTCTGCACCTTGTCGCCGATATCGGCGAGCGGGTTGACGAACTCCTGCATCTCCGGCTTGACGCCTTCCGCTTCGACGAAATCCGTCACGAGCTTGCCGAACTTGCGCAGCTTCGCGCCCATGTCGCCGAGTACCTTACGGCCCAGCAGATCGAGCGACTGCACCGCGTTCGTGCCTTCGTAGATCATGTTGATGCGGGCATCGCGCACGTACTGCTCCATGCCCCATTCCTTGATGAAGCCGTGTCCGCCAAAAATCTGCATCGCATGGTTCGTGGATTCGAACGCGTTGTCGGAGAGGAACGCCTTCAAAATCGGCGTGAGCAGCGCGACGAGATCTGCCGCTTCCTTGCGCACGGCTTCGTCGCCATGCGAGAGTTCCTTGTCGATCTGCAAGGCCGACCAGTACGAGAACGCGCGAGCGCCTTCCGCGTAGGCCTTTTGCGTGAGCAGCAGACGGCGCACGTCGGGATGAACGATGATCGGATCGGCGGGCTTGTCCGGCGCCTTCGGGCCCGTCAGCGAACGCATCTGCAGACGCTCCTTCGCATAGACGAGCGAGTTTTGATACGCGACCTCCGTGAGGCCGAGGCTTTGCATGCCGACGCCCAGGCGTGCGGCGTTCATCATGACGAACATCGCCTGCAAGCCGCGGTTCGGCTCGCCGACGAGCCAGCCTTTCGCGTTGTCGAGGTTCATCACGCAGGTGGCATTCGCGTGAATGCCCATCTTGTGTTCGATCGAACCGCACTTGATGCCGTTGCGCTCGCCGAGCTCGCCTGCCGCATTCGGCACGAACTTGGGCACGACGAACAGCGAGATGCCCTTCGTTCCCGGAGGCGCATCGGGCAGACGCGCGAGGACGAGATGAACGATGTTCTCGGCGAGATCGTGCTCGCCGCTCGAGATGAAGATCTTCGTCCCCGTGATCAGGTAGGAGCCGTCGCCGTTCGATTCGGCCTTCGTGCGCAGGATGCCGAGATCGGTGCCGCAATGGGGCTCGGTCAGACACATCGTGCCTGTCCATTCGCCCGCCACGAGCTTGGGCAGGTACACCTTCTGCTGCTCGGGCGTGCCGTGTGCGCGCAGGCATTCGTAGGCGCCGTGCGAGAGACCCGGATACATCGTCCAAGCCTGATTCGCCGAGTTCAGCATTTCGTAGAGCGCATTGTTGACGAAAGCGGGTAGCCCCTGGCCACCGTACTCGGGATCGCTGCCGAGCGCGGGCCAACCCGCTTCGACGTATTGGCGATACGCCTCCTTGAAACCCTTGGGCGTCGTCACTACCCCGTCGCCCGCATAGGTGCAGCCTTCTTGATCGCCGCTCTGGTTGAGCGGGAACAGCACCTCGGCGCAGAACTTGCCGGCTTCTTCGAGCACTTGATTGATCGTGTCGGCATCGAGATCGGCATGCTTGGGCATGCCTTTGACTTCGGCTTCGACGTTGAGCAGTTCGTGCAGCACGAATTGCATGTCGCGCACCGGCGCGGCGTACTGACCCATGACTTCCTCCAAAGGTTTGCAGAGAGTGAGATCGAGCCGCCCCGCCAGGTCGATGCGCCGAACACGACCTTTACGGCGACTGACGGCTTTCGCTCTGGTACGAAACGATCGTCTTTTCCAGCGCGGCCCACGTGAGGCGCTCGGCATCGTGCTGATGCAGGAAGCGCGCGTCGTGATGCAGACCGAGCGTGAAGCTATACAGTTCGAACAGCATCAGCTTCGGATCGGTCTCCGAGCGCAGGTGTCCTTCTTCAACGGCTTGCGAAATTGCCCGCAGCAACGCGGCCCGCCACGTCGTGACGCTTAAGACGAGTTCCTCGCGCACGGGGTTGTCGCCCCGGTCATCGTACTCGACGGCGCCGCTGATGTAGATGCATCCCGTCGTCACTTCCTGAATGCGTTTCTCCATCCAGCGGCCCAGCATCGCGCGCAGGCGCGGCAAACCGCGCGGCTCGCGCAGGCTGGGGAAAAACACCTCCTGCTCGAAACGCCGGTGGTATTCGCGTACGACTTCGACCTGCAAGTCCTCGCGCGAGCCGAAATGCGCAAATACACCGCTCTTGCTCATCTGCATCCGCTCGGCGAGCAGGCCGATCGTCAAGCCCTCGAGCCCGTCACGGCTCGCCAGATCGAGCGCTGCCTCTAAAATCGCGGCGCGCGTTTGTTCACCTTTTCGCATAGCCTGTCTATACCGTTCCTATCGCTCAGCCATAAAAATCGAACGGCCGTACTATTATTATGCGCGACCGCCCCTGAAACAAGGACTTTATTAGAAACCGGAATCTAACCGCGCAGGGGTGGCGCGGCGTCGGGATTGCAGTGTCTTAGTCGTATCCGCCCACCGTCAACAGCTTCATCACGGCGCGGTATACGGCGTAGGCAAACCAGTTCGTCAGACGCTCCGGCAGAGGCCGCGCCGCATAGCGAGCGGCATCGATCGGGCGTGCCTCGTCGAACGCCGCCAGCATCGCGCCGCGGAGCTCGCCGATCTCCGGGTGTTCGATGAGCACGACGTTGGCCTCGTTGTTCAGCACGAGGCTCAGTGCATCGAGGTTCGACGAACCCACCGTGGCCCAATCGGAATCGACGACGGCCACTTTGCCGTGCAGCATCGTTTTCTCGTATTCGGCGATTCGCACGCCTGCGTTCAAGAACGTTCTGTAAAGATAGGGCACGGCGCGGTCGAGCGCGGCGAATTCCTTGCGGCCGATCACGAGACGCACGTCCACACCGCGGTGCGCGGCGCGCACCAAGGCGACGCGCAGTTTGCGTCCGGGCATGAAATACGGATTCGCCAATAGGATTTCTTGCCGCGCGCGGCCAATCGCGACGAGATAAGCCTTCTCGATAGCGCGCCGATTTACGAAGTTATCGCGTGCGACGAACGCGACGCTCGGCGCTTTGAGCGCCCGGTCGGGTGCCTGCGTCAGAGCCGCCCGCCGCGAGCCGCCAGCCGAAGAGATCGCCTTGGCCGCCCGGGCTAGCGGCACGAGCGCGCGCGACATCGATTCTGCGTAGGGCCGATGGCCGAGTGTGAGGCGCCGCCACTGTGCGTCCAATGCCGCGCTCACGTGCGCGACGACCGGCCCCGTCAGTTCGATCGCGAAGTCCCACGCAGGGCGGGCGAGCGGTCCGCTCATCGCCGCGAAATCGTCGACGACGTTGATGCCGCCGCAAAACGCGACGCGCTCGTCAACGAGTGCGAGCTTGCGATGCGTGCGCGACAAGCCGAAGCGGCCGAACAGACCGAAGCCAAACCATCCGGCGTTGTAGATGCGCTGCTCGACGCCGGCCGCGGTCCATTCATCGAACAGCGCGAGCCGGCCGGTTCCGAGACCGTCGGTAATCACGCGCACGCGTACGCCGCGTTGCGCGGCGCGCACGAGCGCATCGGACACGCTGCGCCCGGTCTCGTCGTCACGGAAGATATAGGTTTCTAATGCGACGCTCACACGCGCGGCCTCGACGTGCGCGATCAATGCCCGGAAGTAGTCGGCCCCGCTGCTGAAAAGCCGTACCTCGTTGTCAGCCGTGAAGTGAAGCCTGGATGCGCGACGCCGCGATACGAGCGCCCGGCCGATGCGCGCAAGACGACGCGCGCCGCGTTGGCTCATGCGCCTTCGGCCCTCTGCTGCGACGAACCCGCCGCGGGCGCGCTCGCACCCAGGCGGCGCGGCAATTGCAAGATGGCATCGCGGTTGGACGAGGAAAAGCAGCGCGCTGCGGCTTGCTCGTACGGCAGCCAGAGATACGCCGTGTGCTCGCGGGGAGCGAGTGTGACTTCGAGCCGGCGCGGCACCTCGAGCCCGAACCAATGCTCGACGTTGCGCGTGACGCCTTCGGCGTAGCGATGCCGCCAGACGGGATAGATGTCGTATTCGATAAGCTCGCCCCAATCGACGAGCGCATCGCCCGGCACCGGCGGAGCGCCGACGACGATGCCCGTTTCTTCGGCCACTTCCCTAATCGCGGTTTCCCGCAGCGGCTCGTCGATGCGGTCTTTTGAGCCCGTCACCGACTGCCAAAAGCCGGGGCGATCCGCGCGTTCGATGATGAGCACATCGAGATCCGGCGTGTAGATGACGACGAGCACCGATTCGGGAATCTTTGGCGGCTTTTCCATAGCTGACAGTTACGCCTGTTGCCCTATGGGCATCGCTGAACGTACGAACGGTAGGCCGACCCATTGGTGCGGTCAGGGGGAACGCCGCCAATCGAGCCGAAAGGCTCATAACCGGAGGCGCGCCCAGCCGATCCCGACTTTGGCGGGTAACCTCCCCCGCCTCCGAATGGCCGGCTCGGCGCTATTCGCTCCCAGCGGCGCTGGTCCGACAAGATCGCCGCTTCCATCGCCTTGCAGGTGTCGCGGGACGCCGGACCGCTTTCGACGCTTCCCAACTCGCGCTCGAAACTGCGCTTGACCGCTTTCCCGGACCGCGAAGAAACCGCCTCCTGCCCGCGCCCGACGTTAGAGGTCTCGCCGTTTACCTCGATGGGCTCAGTGCTCATCGCGTCAACCGGCACTCCGACCGCCACCAGCATAACGGCTCTACACCCGAGCCGGAAAGCTCCACGCATGATCGGACCACATGCCCGCGTTTTCACAGCGCTCATCGCATCCGCCTCCCGCCGGCCGTCCGGCAAAAAGAGGCCATCTTTCATGCTAGATGAGCCGCTTACACGAACGGTGCAAAAAATCAGAAGGGAAGCCGCCTAACGGCCTCCCCGGCGCCTGCGGCTTACGCCTTCGGCTGCTCCGGCTGCCGCAACCGAATATGGAGCTCGCGCAACTGCCGCTCATCCACGGCGCTCGGCGCTTGCGTCAGCAGACACTGTGCACGCTGCGTCTTCGGAAATGCGATCACATCGCGAATCGAATCGGCACCGGCCATCATCGTCACGATGCGGTCCAGACCGAACGCAATCCCGCCATGCGGCGGCGCGCCGTATTGAAGCGCATCGAGCAGGAAGCCGAACTTCGCGCGGGCTTCCTCGGCCCCCAGCTTCAGCGCACGGAACACCTTGCTTTGCACTTCCTCGCGATGGATCCGCACCGAACCGCCGCCGATTTCCCAGCCGTTCAGCACCATGTCGTAGGCCTTTGCGAGGCAACGTCCCGGATCGGTCTCGAGATACTCCAGGTGTTCATCCTTCGGGCTCGTGAACGGGTGATGCGCCGCCACGTAGCGGGCTTCTTCCTCGTCGTACTCGAACATCGGAAAGTCGACGACCCAGAGCGGCTTCCAACCGGCGTCGACGAGGCCGCTCGCCTTGCCGAAATCGGAATGACCGATCTTCAAGCGCAGCGCGCCAAGGCTGTCGTTGACGACCTTCGCGCGATCGGCCGCGAAGAAAACGATGTCGCCGTCTTGCGCGCCGGTGCGCGCGAGGATCGCCGCGATCGCCGCATCGTGCAGGTTTTTCACAATCGGGCTTTGCAGGCCGTCACGCCCCTTCGCGACTTCGTTCACCTTGATCCAAGCCAACCCCTTCGCACCATAGATGCGCACGAATTCCGTGTAGCCGTCGATGTCGCCGCGCGTGAGCTCGCCGCCCTTGGGCACGCGTAACGCCGCCACGCGGCCGTCCTTCGTGTTGGCCGGTGTGCTAAAGACCTTGAAGTCGACGTCCCGCATGGCGTCGGTGAGTTCGGTGAATTCGAGCTTCACGCGCAGGTCGGGCTTATCGGAACCGAAACGCGCCATTGCCTCCGAGTACTGCATGACAGGGAACGGATCGTCGAGCGCGACATCCATCGTCTCCTTGAAGACGTGCCGGATCATCTTCTCGAATAGATCGCGGATTTCCTGTTCGCTGAGGAACGAGGTCTCGCAATCGATCTGCGTGAATTCGGGCTGGCGATCTGCACGCAGATCTTCGTCGCGGAAGCACTTGACGATCTGGTAGTAGCGATCGAAATTCGCCACCATCAACAACTGCTTGAAGAGCTGCGGCGATTGCGGGAGCGCAAAGAATTGCCCCGCATTGACGCGCGACGGGACGAGATAGTCGCGCGCGCCTTCGGGCGTGCTCTTCGTGAGCATCGGCGTTTCGATGTCGAGGAAGCCTTGCGCATCGAGGTACTTGCGCACTTCCATCGCAACGCGATAGCGCAGACGCAGGTTGTTTTGCATCTGCGGGCGGCGCAGGTCGAGCACGCGATGCGTGAGACGCGTCGTTTCGGAAAGGTTATCGTCGTCGAGTTGGAACGGCGGCGTGATGGATGCGTTAAGCACCGTCAGCTCGTGGCACAGCACTTCGATCTTGCCGCTCTTCAAGCCGGCGTTCACGGTCCCTTCGGGACGATTGCGCACGACGCCCGCGACGCGCACGCAAAATTCGTTACGCACGCCCTCCGCCACCTTGAACATCTCGGCGCGGTCGGGATCGCACACCACTTGGACCAGCCCTTCGCGGTCACGCAAGTCGATGAAAATCACGCCGCCATGGTCGCGCCGGCGATGCACCCATCCGCACAGCGATACGGTTTGGCCCAACAGGTGTTCGGTCACCAGACCGCAGTATTCAGATCTCATCGACATGGTATTCGTCATTCATTTGGCATAAAGGGCTGCGCGCGGCTCGGATCCGCCGCGCCGCGGCGTTAAAGGGGCGGCTCGACCGGGCGGCGCGCCGACACGCCCGCCGGCGCTTGCGGGGCGACCACGCCCATCGAGACAATGTACTTGAGCGCGGCATCGACGGTCATGTCGAGTTCGATGACCTCGGCTTTAGGCACCATCAGGAAAAAACCTGACGTGGGGTTCGGCGTGGTCGGCACGTAGACGCTCACATGATCTTCCTTCAGGTGGTTAACGACGTCGCCGCCCGGGATGCCCGTCAAGAATGCGATCGTGTACGAGCCGCGGCGCGGGTATTCGATCAAAAGCGCCTTGCGAAACGCGTTACCGCTGCTCGACAGCAACGTGTCGGATACTTGCTTCACGCTCGTATAGAGCGGCCCGACGATCGGGATATGCCGCACGATCGCATCCCACCAGGTGACGAGCTTTTGCCCGACGAAGTTCTGCGTGAAGAGGCCAACGACGAAGATGAACGCGAGCGTCAGCAGCGCGCCGACGCCGGGCAGACGAAAGCCGAACAGCTTCTCGGGCTGCCAGGACGACGGCAGGAGCAACAGCGTTTGGTCCATCGTGCCGATGATGAGTCCAAGCACCCATAGCGTGATCGCCAAGGGCACGAGGACCAGCAAGCCGGTCAAGAACACGGATTTCAGTGTCGTTTTCTTCATGTCTACCGCCAGGGAACCGCTTGAACAAATAATCGGCGCGGCGGTTCGAACCGCCGCGTACCGCGGCCGACCTATGCGGCAGCCCGGCGTGTGTCGCGGCCGGCGCAAGACTGCAGGCGGCGGCGCGTACTATCGATGCGCGCTCAAACGTCGGTCGAGGCCGCCGGCGTGCTCGCCGCGGCCGGCTGCGCAGCGGCAGCGTCCGACTTGGTCTCGGCTTTGGCTTCAGACTTTGCTTCCGGCTGCGTCGCCGCTCCATCGCTCGGCGCGGATGGCTTAGCGCCGTTCGAGCCGCTGCGAAAATCAGTGACGTACCAGCCCGAGCCTTTCAACTGAAAGCCGGCGGCCGTCACTTGCTTGCGGAACGCGTCCTTCTCGCACTGCGGGCACTGAGTCAGCAGTGCGTCGCTCATCTTTTGGAGCACATCTTTCTCGAAGCCGCACGATTCGCAACGATAGGCGTAGATCGGCATGATTCTCTTCCCGACTATTTCCGGATAAAAACGGTTGAGCGCTTGCAAAGCGTTGAATTATAGCCGCAATTGGCCGTCTCCCGACTCACGGGACGTACGGTCTACGGTACTGTGCAGTTCGCGAGATGGGGGCGGCACCGCCAAAAATCAACCCCGCCGCACGACTGGCGGCTAGCGGCGCTGCGAGCGCCGCCCGAGGCGACGTCCGATCAACGCCGGCGCCAAGCCATCCAGCGCTCGCGCCCCGCAAATATCGGAAGCGAATCGGTAACCGGCAGATCCTCCACGAGCTCGAACGATGCACTCAGTAAAGCCTCGAGTTCGGCGCGCGACATCCCGAACGGCGGCCCCTTGGGGGAATCGCCGAAATAGAAAAAACCGGCCAGCAGGCCGCCCGGTGCGAGCAGCTCGGCCATGCGGGCCGCATAGTCGGTGCGACGGGCCGGCGGCAACGCGCAAAGAAACGCGCGTTCGTAGATCCAGACGGGAACGAACGGCGCCCGATAGGTGAAGAAATCGGCTTGCTCGACGAGCGCAGCCTGTGGTCCGAGCTGGCTGCGAGCCGCGGCTACTGCATCGGCGGAAAAATCGATTGCGCGCACCGTCCAGCCACGGTGCGCCAGCCAACCGGCCTCATAGGCACTGCCGCAACCTGGAATCAGCACGGGCCGAGGCGTCGTGCGAGCGGCGAACGCGGCAAACGCCGCGGGAACGCCTGTCTGGTCCCACGGCATGAAGCCTTGTCGAAAGCGTTCGTCCCAAAACGCAGCCGTGTTCGGGTCGCGCGTGGAGAAGACAGGCGATTCGCCGGCGGCGGGGGCGGGGGCGGCCGCAGCCGGCTGTTCGGGTGAGGAAGGCTTATGCATGTCATGCTCCATAAGCAAACGCAAGCCACGCCCGAGCGAGCACGGCCCCGGCGCCCACGGCCACGCCGAACACCAGCAGCGCCTGCAGCAGCCGATTCGTGCGTCTTTGCTCGAGCAGCAGCAGCTTGATTGCGGCATCATGCGTGCCGCGCGCCCCGCCGTCGTGGCGCTCGGAAAGAATGTGATGCACGAGACGCGGCAGTTGCGGCAGCGTCTTGCTCCACTGCGGCGCCTCGACCTTGAGCCGCTCGTACCAGCCGCGCCAGCCGATCTGCTCATTCATCCACCGCTCGAGGTATGGCTTGGCCGTTTTCCATAGATCGAGTTCGGGATCGAGCGAGCGTCCGAGCCCTTCGACGTTAAGCATCGTCTTTTGCAGCAAGACCAGTTGCGGCTGAATTTCGACATTGAACCGGCGCGAGGTAGAAAAAAGCCGCAATAGCACCTGTCCCAGCGAAATGTCTTTGAGCGCACGGTCGAAATACGGCTCGCAAACCGCACGAATGGCGCTTTCCAGTTCTTCGACACGGGTGGACGGCGGCACCCAGCCCGATTCCAAGTGCAGCGTCGCCACGCGGTGGTAGTCGCGCTTGAAGAACGCCAGAAAGTTCTGCGCCAGGTAGTTTTTGTCGAAATCCGACAACGCGCCGATGATCCCGAAATCGAGCGCGATATATCGGCCGAAGTGGGCCGGATCAAGGCTGACCTGAATATTGCCTGGGTGCATGTCGGCGTGGAAGAAGCCGTCGCGGAACACCTGCGTAAAGAAAATCTCGACGCCCTCGCGCGCCAGCTTCGGAATATCGACGCCCGCGGCCCGCAGCGCCTCCATCTGGCTGATCGGCACGCCGACCATGCGCTCCATGACGAGCACGTTCGGGGTGCAGAACTCCCAATACATTTCAGGCACGAGCAACAGATCAAGCCCCGCGAAGTTGCGCCGAAGCTGGCTGCCGTTCGCGGCCTCGCGCATGAGATCGAGTTCGTCGTGCAGATACTTGTCGAATTCACCTACGACTTCGCGCGGCTTGAGCCGCTTGCCGTCGGCCCAGAGCCGTTCCGCCCAGATGGCCAAGTCGCGCAGCAGCGCCAGGTCGGAATCGATCACGGGCAGCATGTTTGGCCTGAGCACCTTGATCGCGACGTGCTTGCCCGCGTGCTGGCCCGACTTCACCTTCGCGAAGTGCACTTGCGCGATCGATGCGCTCGCCACGGGCACGCGCTCGAAGTCGTCGAACAGGACGTCCACGCGCGCACCGAGCGATTTTTCGATGATGGCTGTGGCGACCGCCGAATCAAACGGCGGCACCTGGTCTTGCAGCTTGGCCAGTTCGACGGCGACTTCCACCGAGAGCAAATCCCGGCGTGTCGAAAGCACTTGCCCGAACTTGACGAAGATCGGACCCAGGCTTTCCAGCGCGAGCCGCAACCGTACCGCCGGCGGCGACTTGAACCGGCGGCCGATCGTGCCGATGCGCAAAAGGAACCGGACTCGCCGGTCGCTGATGCGGCTCAACATCATTTCGTCGAGGCCGAAACGCACGACGGTGTAGAGGATCTTGATGAAACGCAGTAAACGCATGGCGGGCCCGCGGATTACAGCATGCGGCGCAAGGCGCCTGCCTGGCGGGCGAGCGTTTGCTGGTCGAGCCGCTCGATGCGCTTTTCGACGCGCGCGAGCGCGTCGCGGGTGCGCGCGAGTTCGGCGTTGAAGGCATCGAGCGCACCACGGCGCACGAGTTGCGGGTTTTCATCGAGCAGATATTCTGCAATCGAATCGCGCAAGCTGCGGCCCGCGTGCAGCGCATGCCCGCCGGCCGTCCGCACGATCTCGGCCGCGCGATGGGCCGGCGCGTCCCCGATCAGCTTCGCCAGATCCTCCTCGGGCTCCCAGCGCAAATGCTCGGCCAGTTTCGCGAGCTGCGTGGCGAACTCGGCGTCGCCTTCAATCTTGACGTGTTTCATGACCGCGGCCTGGCCGCCTTGGAGATAGGCAGGCAGCGCATCGGGGCCGAGGGCGAGGAAAACGTCCGCGCCCGGTACGTCCATTTCGTCGACGGCGCTTAAGTACCCGTCCGATTCGACGGCGAAGGTCAAGACAACCGAGGAAAACGCGAGACGGGCCGTCTTGCCCGCATACGGCGCGAGACGCTCGCGCGCCCATGCTTCGCGAGCGAGCAAGTGATTGACGGTGGCAGCAAAGGGCTTAGCGGCGAAGATCATGGCCTCGAATGAAAAACCCGCGCAAGCTGGCAGCCTGCGCGGGCCTCTATTGTAGCGTCCGTTCGAGGGCAAGCCCCGGGCGATCTGCATCGGCCGTCCAAGCGTCGGACGCCCTAGCGTGCGCTCGTCAGGCGTCGTGCAGCACGGACTGTTCAATGCCCGCGAGGAGCCAGCCGTCGCCGCCGCGCTTCGGCTTGGACAATTGCCAATGTTCGGCGAACGGCTGGGCCGCGGCGCCTTCCACCTCGCGAATCAAACCGCTGTAGCGCACGCTCGCACGGTACTCGAAGCCGTCTTCGGCAAGATCGACAAGTTCGGCATCGAGTTGCACCACGTCCGTTCGGTCATGCTCGCCGCCGCGCGCGCCATGCTCGCGCTCGAGTTCGGCAAACATCTCCGGCGTCGAGAAAGTCCGAATGTCGGCCAAATTGCCGGTGTCCCACGCGGCCTGGAGACGCACAAAGTTGGCTTTTGCATGATGCAAAAACGCGGCTTCATCGAAATCGGCCGGACGGGCAAAGGCAGCCTGCCCCGCGTCCCGTGCCGAAGGGAACACCGAACCGGTCGAACCCCAAGCCGACGTTCCTGTCGATACCTGCGGCCCCGAGAAGGCATCGCGCCCCATCGGCAGCGCGCCGCCTGCCCCCGCGAGCACGGGCGTATTTTGCCGGCGGCGCAGCGAGAGCAGCTTGCGCACGATCCAGATACCGACCATGGCCAGCAAAGCGATGATGATGACGTTCGCCATCGCACTCGCGAACGCGGCGCCAAGACCGAAGTGCGACAGGAGCGCCGCGATGCCGAGCCCGGCCGCAAGACCGGCGATCGGCCCGAGCCAGCGCGATCGCGACGTCGCAGCCGCAGCAGGCTGAGCGGCTTGTGCGCGCTGGGCCTGCGCACCGGCGGCGGGCGCAGGCTGGCCCGGTTGCGCGGAGCGCGCCGGTTGCTGCGTCGTGGGCGCGGCGTCGCGCTGCATCGTTTGGGACGGGCGTCCCATACTGCGCCCCCCGCCCATGCGCTTCGCCTCGGCATCGAGCGCCGCCAGCGTGCCGGCTGCGAGCATTGTGGCCACGGCGAAGAGCCGGATTCGCTTCGTCAAATGCATTGATAGCTTTTTGGAAGAATGAGGAAGCGAATCGGCCATTGCGGTATTCCTTATAAAAACAATAGGTTAGGGGCGCTAATACTTCACCCCCACGTGCAAGGCTACCACGCCAGCTGACAAATTGTAATATTTCACGCTGTCTAGACCCGCCTGTTCCATCATCGTTTTCAACGTGTCCTGATCCGGGTGCATCCGGATCGACTCCGCAAGATAGCGGTAACTGTCGGCATCTTTGGCGAATTTGTCGCCGAGCCACGGCAAGACCTTGAATGAGTAGACGTCGTAGGCCTTCTTCAAGGGCTGCCAAACCTTGGAGAACTCGAGCACGAGCAAGCGGCCGCCGGGCTTGAGCACACGCCGCATCTCAGAAAGCGCCACTTCCTTGCGCGTCATATTGCGTAATCCGAAGGCAACCGTCGCCACGTCGAAGTAGTTGTCGGGAAAGGGGATCTTCTCGGCATCGCACAGGAGCGCCGGCGCCACGATGCCGCGGTCGAGCAAGCGGTCCCGTCCCACCCGCAGCATCGATTCGTTAATGTCGGTCAGCCAGACTTCGCCCGTCGGGCCAGCCTGTTTCGCGAACGCCTTCGACAAGTCGCCCGTGCCGCCGGCGATATCGAGCACCTTAAAGCCGGGCCGCACGTTCGCCCGCGCTATCGTGAACTGCTTCCAAACGCGGTGCAGCCCGCCCGACATTACGTCGTTCATCAGGTCGTAATTCGTCGCAACCGAATGGAATACGCCGGCTACCTTCTTCGCTTTTTCCTGTTCGTCGACGGTTTCGAAGCCGAAGTGGGTCTTGCTCATCGCGTTTATCCTCCGCGTTTGCTCAAATAGGTGTGCGATCGTATCAGTGACAATGGCCGCGCGGCGCGGCCCGCTCGGCCATCGGCGCATCGCGCTCGATGCCGGCCGCGGCAAGCTTGTCGAAGTAAGCCCGCCACAGGTCGTCCTGATGCGTCGCAAGTTCGTACAGCAAATCCCAAGAATAGAGGCCCGTGGAATGGCCGTCGGAGAAGGTCGGCTGCAGCGCGTAGTTGCCGACGCCGTCGATCGAGACGATCGTCACGTCGCGCTTGCCCGTTTGCAGCGTTTCTTGTCCCGGCCCATGGCCGCGCACTTCGGCGGACGGAGAATAAACGCGCATCAATTCGAACGGAATCCGGTAGGTGCGCCCGTCTGCATATTGCAACTCGAGCGCGCGCGATTTGGCATGAACGACGATGTTGGTGGGCACCGGCGTGTCCGAAGTCAGTCCGCTCATCTTTCACCTCTCGTTCGAATCCAGCGGCCGTCCCGCGGCAGGCGTCGCGGCAGGCCCACAAAGCGCGCCGTCATTCGGGCGCCTGCGCCATTTCCTGCCGTAGCGCATCGGCGATAAGCGTGGCTTGCGCGTGCCGCTGCGACAGTAGCGCCTCCGAGACGGACCGCTGTCGCGGCGCCCAGATCGGCTGCGGAAAATGGGCGTCGTTCGTAAAGCGCGGGATCACGTGCCAATGCACGTGAGGTACTTGGTTGCCAAGGCTTGCAAGGTTCACCTTGACCGGCGCCAGCACACGCCGTACCGCGCGCTCGGTCGCGTAGACGGCGCACATAACGCAGTGGCGCTCGGCAAGCGTCAAGTCGGAGAACTCGGCCACGTGCGCGTTCCAGACCACGCGACAGAAGCCCGGATAGTCGTGTTCGTCAGCCAAAACGACACGCAACGCATCGTCGTGCCAGAGCACGACCCCGCCTTCCTCACGGCAAAATACGCAATCCATCATTGCCCCTTGGCGTCGACACCCGTAGGTAAGCGCTGCTGCGCCAGCAGTTCGCGAGCGCTATTACACCAGTACGCGCTCGATCCCGCCATTATTGGCGCGCTCGACGTACTCCGCCATCCAGTTCTCGCCCAACACGTGACGCGCCATCTCGACGACGATGTAATCGGCTTCGATATTGGCGTCCTCGTTGTAGCGCGAGAGCCCTTGCAGGCACGACGGACAGCTCGTCAGGATCTTGACGTCGGCCGCGCCGTTGCCCGCCTGCGTGCCCAACGCGCCGTCCGGACCCGGCGCACCGATCGGAATCTCGCGCAGCTTCGCGGCCCCCTTGCGGACTTCTTCCTCCTTGCGGAAGCGAACCTGCGTCGCAATATCGGGCCGGGCCACGGCGAACGTGCCGGCTTCGCCGCAACAGCGTTCGTTCTTTTCGATCTGGTAGCCGTCGTGGCTCGAGCCCATCAACTCGTTGACGAGCTTGACCGGATCCATCGTCTTGATCGGCGTGTGGCAAGGGTCGTGGTACATGTAACGCATCCCCGTCACGCCATCGAGCTTGATCCCCTTCTCGAGCAGAAATTCGTGGATGTCGATGATGCGGCAACCCGGGAAGATCTTGTCGAATTCATAGCCGGCCAACTGGTCGTAGCAGGTCCCGCACGATACGACAACGGTCTTGATGTCGAGGTAGTTCAGCGTGTTGGCCACCCGGTGGAACAACACACGGTTGTCGGTCACCGTTTTCTCGGCCTTGTCATACTGCCCTGCCCCGCGCTGCGGATAGCCGCAGCATAGGTACCCCGGCGGCAGCACGGTCTGCACCCCTGCCTCCCACAGCATGGCCTGCGTGGCGAGCCCCACCTGCGAGAACAGCCGCTCGGACCCACAGCCCGGGAAGTAGAACACCGCCTCCGAATCGGCGTTCGTCGTCTTCGGATTGCGGATGATCGGTACGATCTTGTTGTCCTCGATATCGAGCAGCGCGCGCGCCGTCTTCTTCGGCAGGTTGCCCGGCATCTTTTTGTTCACGAAGTGGATCACCTGCTCGACGACCGGCGGCTTGCCCGTCGTCGCCGGCGGATGCGCCGTCTGCTTGCGCGTGAACTTCTTGAGCAAATCGTTGCCCAGACGCTGCACCTTGTAGCCGACGCCCATCATCGCCGTGCGCGCGAGGTTGATCGTCTGCGGGTTGGTCGCATTGAGGAAGAACATGCCCGCGGCCGAGCCCGGATTGAACTTCTTCTTACCCATCTTGCGCAGTAGATTGCGCATGTTCATCGATACGTCGCCGAAGTCGATCTTGACCGGGCACGGCGTCACGCATTTGTGGCAGACCGTGCAATGATCGGCCACATCGTTGAACTCGTCCCAATGCTTGATCGACACGCCGCGGCGCGTCTGTTCTTCGTACAAGAACGCTTCGATCAACAGCGACGTCGCGAGGATCTTGTTGCGCGGGCTGTAGAGCAGGTTCGCGCGCGGCACATGCGTCGCGCACACGGGTTTGCACTTGCCGCAGCGCAGACAGTCCTTCACCGAATCGGCGATCGCACCGATATCGGACTGCTGCATGATCAGCGATTCGTAGCCCATGAGGCCGAAGCTCGGCGTGTACGCGTTGCGCAGGTCCGCGCCCGGCAACAGCTTGCCCTTGTTGAACCGGCCGTGCGGGTCGATGCGCTCCTTGTAGGCGCGGAAATCCGCGATCTCGGCTTCCGTCAGGAATTGCAGCTTGGTGATGCCGATGCCATGCTCGCCCGAAATCACGCCGTCGAGCGAACGCGCAAGCTTCATGATGCGGTCGACGGCTTTATGCGCGTCCTGCAGCATCTCGTAGTTGTCGGAGTTGACGGGGATGTTCGTGTGAACGTTGCCGTCGCCCGCGTGCATATGCAGCGCGACGAACACACGGCCGCGCAGCACGCGCTTGTGGATCGCCTGCGCTTCGTCGAGGATCGGCTTGAACTCGCCGCCGTTGAAAATCTGGCGCAGTTCGGCGCGGATCTCCTGCTTCCACGAAACCCGAATCGTCCGGTCTTGCGTCACATGAAAGACGGTCACGCCGGGCTGATCGTCCACGCGGTCGGCGAACTTCTCCGCAAGCGCCTCGTAGCCGAGCTGCACGAGATAGTGCTGCGCCTCGCGCAGCGGCAGGTCGAGCTTGTCGCGCAGGAACGTCCAGCGAGTGCGCACGCGCCGCAGCAGTTCGAGGGCTTGCTGCACGCGGTCTTCGAGCAGCTCCGCGCTCGGGATTTCATTGGCGTCGTCGCTCTTGCCGAGCGGCAGATTGCCGGCCTTGAAAAACCCTTCGAGCGCATCGACGAGCTGTAGCTTGTTCTTGATCGACAGCTCGATGTTGATGCGCTCGATGCCGTCCGTGTACTCGCCCATGCGGTTCAACGGGATCACAACGTCTTCGTTGATCTTGAACGCGTTCGTATGCTTGGCGATCGCCGCGGTGCGGCTGCGGTCGAGCCAGAAGCGCTTGCGCGCTTCGACGCTCACGGCCACAAACCCCTCGCCGCTCTTGCCGTTCGCCATGCGCACGACCTCCGAGGTGGCCGCGGCCACGGCGTCGGCATTGTCACCAACGATATCGCCGATCAGCACCATCTTCGGAAACGCGTTGCGCTTCGATTTCGTCGCATAGCCGACAGCGCGCAGATAACGCTCGTCGAGATGTTCCAGGCCCGCGAGGATCGCGCCGCCCCGCTTCGAAGTCTCGAACAGGTAGTCCTTGATTTCGACGATGCTCGGAATCGCGTCGCGTGCTTGGCCGAAAAATTCGAGGCAGACGGTGCGCGTATGCGCCGGCATCTTGTGCAGTACCCAGCGCGCCGACGTAATGAGGCCGTCGCACCCCTCCTTCTGCACACCGGGCAGGCCAGCGAGGAATTTGTCGGTTACGTCCTTGCCGAGCCCCTCCTTGCGAAAGCGCCGGCCTTCGATCGAGAGGATCTCGGTGCGCAGCAGGCGCTCGCCGGGCGCCGCCTCGCCGTCGAACCATTTCAGTTCGAAGCGCACGAGCTCGACGTCGTGGATCTTGCCCCGGTTGTGCTCGAGCCGCGTGACTTCGAGCCAGTTGCCTTGCGGATCGACCATTCGCCACCAAGCGAGATTGTCGAGCGCGGTGCCCCAGAGCACGGCCTTCTTGCCGCCCGCGTTCATTGCGACGTTACCGCCGATACAAGAGGCGTCGAGCGACGTTGGGTCCACCGCGAACACGTAGCCGGCCGCCTCGGCCGCCTCGGTGACGCGGCGCGTGACGACGCCGGCGCCCGAAAAGATCGTCGGCGTCTTGCCCGGCACGCCGGGCAGCTCGGTCAGTTCGACGGCACCGAGCTGCTCCAGCTTTTCGGTGTTGACGATCGCCGAGAAAGGCGTGAGCGGCACTGCTCCGCCCGTGTAGCCCGTGCCGCCTCCGCGCGGAATCACCGTCAGCCCGAGCTCGAAGCACGCCTTCACGAGGCGCGCGATCTCGGCTTCCGTGTCGGGCGTAAGTACGACGAACGGGTATTCAACGCGCCAATCGGTCGCATCGGTGACGTGCGAAACACGCGAGAGGCCATCGAAGCGAATGTTGTCTTTCTGCGTGCAGCGGCCGAGCACTTTGGTCGCGCGGCGCCGCAGGTCGGCCATCGCCCCGAACTCGCCGGCGAACGCGTCGACGGCGCGGCGCGCGGCCACGACGAGCATCTCCACGCGTGCCGAACGATCGAGCCCCGCTTCGTCGCCATGCTCGACGAGGTCGGCGCGGCGGCGCTTCTCGATCTCGTTCAAGCGATGGTTCAGCGCCTCGATCAGCAATACGCGGCGCTTGGGGTTATCGAGCAGATCGTCTTGCAGATAGGGATTGCGGCGCACGACCCAAATATCGCCGAGCACTTCGTACAGCATCCGGGCGGAGCGGCCCGTGCGGCGTTCGGCGCGCAACTCGTCGAGCACTTTCCACGCTTCGTCGCCGAGCAGCCGGATGACGATCTCCCGATCGGAAAACGACGTGTAGTTGTACGGAATTTCGCGCAAGCGCGGTTCGGCATCGGCGGGAACCGCGGCCGCGGCGCCATGCGGGTCAAAGACTTGAGGTGCGTTCATGGTCGGACGGATCGATGGGCCGGGCACAGCGTCGATCGACGATTGCAGCCGGCAATGCGCGTCACGCGCAATAATTTCTGGAAATTCGGCGTCGGGAGCGAGTGGCCGCGCCGCGGGTAGGCGCGAGCGCAGCACGCTCCAATCAGAAGGGCGCTAGCCGCACGATCGTGCGTGACGGGCATGCCGCTGCGCCGCGGGACGCGCTTCCCGCGGGGCTGGGGTTGGTGGGGCGGTCCGTGGCTGCCAGCGCATTATCCGGTCCTGGTTTTAAAAGAGAATTCTACCGCATGATCCCGATACGCGTGGGCCCACGATTGGGCCAAGCGTTCAAGCGCAACCCGCACGGGCGAGCCCGGGTTTGCGCGCTGCCGGCGCTTCGCCAACCGTCCGTCCGGTTAATCGCCGATTCGCCTTCGAATGCTTCCCTGCGCTTGGGTCAGGGGCGAAAACCAGCCGCCGTTGGCGCTATCATTGACGTTTTCGCATCCCGCCATTCACGCCGAGCGCCGCACGCGCAATCCACATGTCCTCGTCTTCCCACGATTACCTAAAGAAAATCCTGACCGCCCGCGTCTATGACGTGGCCCGCGAAACGGAGCTCGAACCGGCGCACAACTTGTCGACCCGCCTGTCCAATCGCGTCTTCTTGAAGCGCGAAGACAATCAGCCCGTGTTCTCATTCAAGCTGCGCGGCGCCTACAACAAGATGATTCACATCGACGCCGACGCCCTCGCGCGCGGCGTCATTACGGCCTCGGCAGGCAATCATGCTCAAGGAGTGGCCTACTCGGCCGCGCGCCTCGGCGTCAAGGCCGTCATCGTCGTGCCCGTCACCACGCCGCAGGTGAAAGTCGACGCCGTGCGCGCGCATGGGGGGCCGACGGTCGAGGTCGTGCAGATAGGCGAATCGTACAGCGACGCCTATGCCCACGCGCTCGAACTGCAAAAAGCGCGGGGTCTCACGTTTGTGCATCCGTTCGACGATCCGTACGTGATTGCCGGCCAAGGCACGGTTGCCATGGAAATCTTGAGTCAGCATCAGGCGCCCATTCACGCGATCTTCGTCCCCATCGGCGGCGGCGGGCTCGCGGCCGGTATCGGCGCGTACGTGAAAGCGGTGCGGCCCGACATTAGAGTCATCGGCGTGCAAACCGAAGACTCCTGCGCAATGGCCCGGTCGGTCAATGCGGGCGAGCGCGTGACGCTATCCGAGGTGGGCCTGTTTTCCGACGGCACGGCCGTCAAGCTCGTCGGCGAAGAGACGTTCCGGCTCTGCCGGCAGTATCTGGACGAGATTCTCACGGTCAACACCGACGCGCTTTGCGCCGCGATCAAGGACGTCTTCCAAGACACGCGCAGCGTACTCGAGCCGGCCGGCGCGCTCGCCGTTGCCGGTGCAAAGCAATACGCGGAACGCACCGGCTTGACGGGGCAAACGCTCGTCGCGGTCACGTCGGGCGCGAACATGAACTTCGACCGCATGCGTTTCGTCGCCGAGCGGGCCGAAGTGGGCGAAGCGCGCGAAGCGGTCTTCGCCGTGACGATTCCAGAGGAGCGCGGCAGCTTCAAACGCTTCTGCGAACTTGTCGGGGAAGAGCGCAGCGTCACCGAATTCAACTACCGGATCGCCGATGCAAGCGCGGCGCACATCTTCGTGGGCGTGCAAATCAAGAGCCGCGGCGAATCGGCGGCGATCGCGCGCACGTTCGAAGAACACGGTTTTCCGACGGTCGATCTCACCGGCGACGAACTCTCGAAGCAGCATATCCGCTACATGGTCGGCGGACGCTCGCCGCTCGCGCGCGACGAGCGCTTGTTCCGCTTCGAATTTCCCGAGCGTCCCGGCGCATTGATCAAGTTCTTGTCGTCGATGGCGCCCGATTGGAATATCAGCCTCTTTCACTACCGCAACCAGGGCGCGGACTGCAGCTCGATTCTCGTCGGCGTTCAAGTGCCGCAAGCGGACAACGCCGCATTCGCCGGCTTCTTGTCGACGCTCGGCTACCCCTATTGGGATGAAAGCAGCAATCCCGTTTATCGGCTCTTTCTTGCGTGACGCCCCGTTGAATCAAACCCGATGACTCCCGAACATTCTCCGCTCGGCAAAGGCACGACCTACACCGAGCAATACGATCCGACGTTGCTGTTTCCGATCGCCCGCAGCCACGCGCGCGCAGCGATCGGGATCGAGGCCGTGCTGCCGTTCTTCGGCACCGATATCTGGAACGCCTACGAGCTGTCCTGGATCAATACCCGCGGCAAGCCGCAGATCGCCATCGCAACGTTCTTGGTGCCGGCCGAATCGCCGAACATCGTCGAATCGAAGTCGTTCAAGCTCTATCTGGGCTCGTTTGCACAAACGCGCATCGATTCGATCGATGCGCTGCGCGACATGCTCAAGCGCGACGTATCGGCGGCCTGCGGCGCGACCGTCTCCGTGCGCCTCACCGCACCGGCAGATTTCGCCAAACTCGAGTTCGACGAGTTCGAAGGGCTGTCGCTCGATCGGCTCGATCTCGACACCGATGTGTACGAGCCGGATCCGACGCTGCTCAAGGCCGCGTTCGACGAGGCGCCCGTCGAAGAGACCCTGTACTCGAACCTGCTCAAATCGAATTGTCCCGTGACGGGCCAGCCCGATTGGGGCAGCGTGCAGATTCATTACGTGGGCCCGCAGATCGATCACGCGGGCTTGTTGCGCTACATCATCTCGTATCGGTCGCACACGGGCTTTCACGAGCAGTGCGTCGAGCGCATCTTCATCGACATCTCGCGCGAGTGCCGTCCGGTGAAGCTGGCCGTCTACGCCCGCTACACGCGCCGCGGAGGGCTCGACATCAATCCGTTCCGCACCAACTACAACCTGCCGATGCCCGATAACGCGCGCACGGCACGGCAGTAAGCGGGCGCGTTGTCCGCCTGCTCCGTCAAACCGCCATGCCGGCTATCCCCGGTTGACCTTGCCGTGCACTGCTGCGTCCGGGCACGGCATCGGCAGCGCGGCGAGGGTCGATCACACCGAGCATCAGCTGATCCATCTCTTTGATGATGTCGGAGAGAACCATCGTGATCACCGCGAATTCTCGTCCGTACGAGCCCGCGCGTGCAGCTGCGATCCGAGCGTTGAGCGCGACGATGTTGGCCTGCATGGAAATGCTGCCCAGTTGCTCGGCAATGCCGGTTTGGCGCCGCAGCGCTGCCGCTTCGATCCCCTGCATCTCGCTTTGGTACGCGAGCGTAATCTTCTGCAGCAGATCGAGCAGCGGGGTGGCCCGCGCAACGAGCGCATCGACCTGCTCGTGCGCTGCCGCGCTGCCGGATTCGACGCTCGCGATCGCCTCGGTCGCCCGCGCGATGAACTGCCGGACGTGGTCGTCCGCACGCGCGGACCCGAAATAGAGCTGTCTTAGCGCGTCGGAGAACACGCCGGGCAGTTGCTTGTTGCCGTCGACCAGATCGGCGTGAGCAAGCGCGAACGCAGTCACACATTGCTTTGCCACCGCCAGCGCGAGGCCATCCCCGCGCGCAGCCAGCAACACGTGCAAAACGATCCGCTGCGACAGCATCCGCTGCCGGCCGGCGAGGTTGATGAGCTCGCCGACCACTTGCGCGGAGACCGAAGCGTGACTTGAATGTGTCTGTCGTGTCATGTGTAAGACCGTGAGATTCAGATATCGCCGATGGGTCGAACCGCACGCTCGGCGCCTCGCGTGCAACGGCGTACTCTGTCGACCGAACAAAAAAAATCCCGAAGCGACCCTTGCGCGGATCGATCGGTCGATCCGCGCACGGGTCGCTTCGGGACGCCGTTGCCCCGCTCCGCTCTCGAGAGCGGAGGGTGTGATGAGATTGCCAGGTATCAAGGCCGCCGTTGGCCTTGCATAAAGTCAGAGCAATATCCGCGCCATGATGCGCTGACCGATGCGTGGGCGCGGGCGAAGACCAAACGAAGGCCCTACCCGGTGCGGCGCGTACAGGGTTGGTGCAATTCCCCTGCGTATTGCACTACGACTGCACTACGATTGCGCGCAGCCGGCCGCGGCGGCTAGAACGATTCCTCTGCGGTGGGGCGCGCGCCCCCCGCCGCCGCCGCGCCGCGCGGCAAGAAGCGGCCCCCTCGGTCCCCCAACGCCGTACGGTCGCGATACGAAAGCGTGCCGTTCACCCAGACCGCATCGATGCCGTCGGCCACTTGGCGCGGGTTGTCGAACGTCGCGGCATCGCGCACGCTGGCGGGATCAAACAGCACGAGATCGGCGTGGTACCCCACATGAATCTCGCCGCGCCGATCGAGACCAAAGCGCCGCGCCGACAGCCCCGTCATCTTGCGCACGGCCTCCTCGAGCGGCATCAATTGCACGTCGCGGGCGTAGTGCCCAAGCACGCGCGGGAACGTGCCCCATAGGCGGGGATGCGGGAGCGGATCGTTCGGCAGGCCATCCGAGCCCACCATCGTGGCCGGATGAGCCAGAATGCGGCGCACGTCCGCTTCCGACATGTTGTGATAGACGGCGCCGGCCGGCTGCAAGCGTGCAGCGGCCTCCTGCTGCGTCACGCCCCACTCCCCCGCGATCGCCGAAAGCAGCTTGCCCGAGGCCTCGGGATGCGGGGTCGACCAGGTCACCGTGATCTCGATGTCGCCCGTGACCTGCTTCAGATCGAGCGTCGTCGAACTGCGGTCGTAGGGATAGCAGTCGCAGCCGATTCGCTGCTGCGTCCGCGCGCGCTCGAGCGAAGCGAGCACCTCGATGCTGCGCCCCCAGTTACGCGGCCCGGCGCATTTCAAGTGCGACACGATAACGGGCACACGTGCATGCCGACCGATGCGGCACGCTTCCTCGAACGCATCGAGAATCGCGTCGAACTCGCTGCGCATGTGTGTCGTGTAGAGCGCGCCGGCTTGGGCCAGCGGTTCGGCGAGCGCCATCACCTCCTCGGTCGGCGCGCTAAAGGCCGACGCATAGGCAAGCCCCGAGCTCAATCCCAGGGCGCCATGCTCGAGCGCGTCGGCGAGCTGCGCGCGCATCGCGTCGATCTCGCTCGACGTGGCGGGGCGATCGAGCCGGTCCATGTGATTGCTGCGCAGCGCGGTATGGCCGACGAGCGCCGCCACGTTGACGGCTGGGCGAGCTGCGTTGACGGCGTCGACGTATGCACCGAACGTCGGATAGCGGAATGCATCCCGCTCGCCGAGCAGGTTCATGGGGTCGGGCGGTTCCGTACGCAGCGTCACCGGGGACGCGCTGATGCCGCAGTTGCCCACGATAACCGTCGTTACGCCTTGCGAGAGCTTGGGCAACATCTGCGGCTCGCGAATGACATGGGTATCGTCGTGCGTATGGACGTCGATGAAGCCCGGCGCCAGCGCACGGCCGTCCGCTTCGACGATCTCCTCCGCAATCCAATTCGATAGATTGCCGACGGCCGCAATCTTATCGCCGCGAATGGCGATGTCGCGCACGACAGGCGGCTTGCCGGTGCCGTCGTAGAGCATGGCGCCGTAGATCAGCGTATCGGCGGCTTCGGGATGAGAATGCATGAGGCGTCTCCGAATGCGAGTGCAGGTATGAGGGCTCGTGGAAAGGCAAGTGGGCGTGCTGGTGCGGGCAGCCGCTGCGGGGAGCCGCCGTGCCGACGATGCGAAGAATCCTACTCGTACTTTCTGTACCATGGGAGCCCGAACGTCGGCTTTCGTGGCGACGCACGATTTCACGAGGACGATCCCGATGACATTCACGATGACGAGCTATTCGGCCGCCTCCATCGACCCGTTCGGCAAAGGGCTCGGCAGGGTGCCTAGCGCCAGCGTGCCGCTCGATTCCGCGGCAAATCTCGAGTGGAACCTGCTCGCAGAAGACGTCAGCCTGCCGGCCGCCGTGCTCTATGCCGACCGAATCGAGCACAACCTGCGGTGGATGCAGAACTTCGTTGCCGAGTACGGCGTCAAGCTCGCGCCGCACGGCAAGACGACGATGGCCCCGCAACTCTTTCGCCGGCAGATCGAAACGGGGGCGTGGGGCATCACGCTCGCAACCGCACATCAGACGCGCGCGGCCTATCACTGCGGCATCGAGCGCGTGCTGATGGCCAATCAGCTCGTCGGCAAGCACAACATGGCGATCATCGCCGAGCTCTTGTCGGACCCCGACTTCGAGTTCTTCTGCCTCGTCGATTCCGTGGACGGCGTGGACCAGCTGGGGACGTTTTTTGCGGCGGCAAGACGCCGGCTGCAGGTACTTATCGAACTCGGGGTGCCCGGCGGGCGCACGGGCGTGCGCGACGACGCGCAGCTCGAAGCGGTGCTGGCCGCCATTTCCCGCCATGACGGCACGTTAATCCTCGCGGGGATTGAGGTGTACGAAGGGGTGCTCGGCGACGAGCAGGCCGTCCGGGCATTCTTGCGCCGCGCCGCACAGACAACGCGCACGCTCGCCGCTGCCGGCCGCTTCGGCCGTACGCCGGCCGTTCTCTCCGGTGCCGGCTCGGCCTGGTACGACGTCGTGGCCGACGAGTTCGCCGCCGAGTCCAAGGCAGGCGCAGTCGACGTTGTACTGCGGCCCGGCTGCTACCTGACGCACGACGTCGGCATCTACAAGAAGGCGCAAACGGATATCCTCGCGCGCAATCCCGTCGCCAAGAAGATGGGGGAAGCCCTGCTGCCGGCGCTGCAGTTGTGGGCCTACGTGCAGTCGATTCCCGAGCCCGAGCGCGCGATCATCGGGCTCGGCAAGCGCGATGCCGCGTTCGATGCGGGCATGCCCGTTCCCGCGCGCCATTATCGGCCCGGTGCGAGCGCGCCGCGCGAGATCGCGGCGGCCGAAGGCTGGGAAGTGACGGGAATGATGGATCAGCACGCCTATCTGCGAATCGTGCCGGGCGCGGATATCAAGGTCGGGGATATGGTCGCGTTCGACATCTCGCACCCGTGCTTGACGTTCGACAAGTGGCGTCAGTTGCTGGTCGTCGACTCGAACTACAGCGTCAAGGAAGTGGTCGAAACGTTTTTTTGAGCCGATGCGATTCGTCGCCGCCATCGGCATCGCCGTCGCTGCCGCTCGCCCCGGGACGGGCGACAGGCGGCGCGCCGGCGTGTCAACGTGTCGGCGCGGGCGATAAAAGCTCGCTGCCTTCCGCCGTACCCGTCGCCTCCGCCGTATCACCAGTCTCGGCTGCATACATCGCTGCGGACGATACACCGGCGCCCCCAATCTCGCCGATGCGCACCTCCAGCTTGGTCAGCGCATCGGATAGGGCCATCAGTGCATCGTCGGGCAACGCACCCATCGTTTCGCGCAGGAACGCATTGCGTTGCGGCAGGCTCGCATCGACCATGCGGCGCCCTTCTTCAGTCAATTTCACGTTCGTGATGCGATTGTCGCGCGTGTCGACGCTGCGCTCGATCCAGCCTAACGCCTCAAGCGCCTTCAGTTGCCGAGTGAGGGCGCCCGGATCGATGCGCAGCCGCTCGACGAGCCGCTTTTGCGACCACTCGCCGTCCGGCTCCGTCAGCATGCGCAAGATGCGCCAGCGTGGCATCGCGTGTCCCACCCGCACTTCGAATGCAGACATAAACGCGCGGTAGGTGCGGCCGAACTGCTGAACGATGGCGACGTAATCTTCCATAATGCAACCTTCCCTTTTCGTCTATTCGGCCGCAGGCACGGGCTCGGCCCTGCGCCTGATGCTCACGTGCGGCACCCGCCGGCACCGCCAGAGTGCGACGACGGCAACGACGGCCGCCACGGCAATGCCCGCATGGATCGCCCCGACGAGCGCCTCGCGCGCTTGTTCGAGCAGGGCGGCGCCGTCGTGTCCGGCGCGTGCCAACTCATTAAGCAGCGTCTGCTGTGCTTGCCGATTCACGAGAATTTGCGGGTCGCGCATCGTCTGCCACCAGTCGGTTGCATGGCCGGCCGTCAGCGCGCTACGCACACCGCTGGCATACAGGTGCGTGATCAACGTCCCGGTAACGGCGGCCCCGAACATGCCGCCGATCATTCGCAGCGATTGCAGGAGCGCCGTCGCGATGCCCAGATGCTCGCGCCCTGCCGTTTCCTGTGCGAAGACGGTCAAGTTCGGCAGTACGAAACCGAGCCCGACACCGCCGAGCACCATGAGCCCCATGAGCAGCACGTGCGGCGTAGTACGCGTGGCGAGCGCCGTGCCGGCGCACGCGCAGGCGAGCAGGGCACAGCCGACATAGAGCATGGCGTTGGGACGCCGAATGCGCGTGACGATGCGGCCGTTGACGATGCTGCCGATCGTAATAAAGACCACGAGCGGCGTGACAACGACGCCCGCATCTTTAGGCGAAAGCCCGAAGCCGCCCTGCAACAGCAGCGGCGCGTAGAAGATCAGCGAGAACATCGAAAACCCGCCGAGCACAGACAGTGTGAATAGCGCGGCAAGGCTGCGATTGGCGAACATATCGAGCGGTAGAATCGGCTGCTCGGCGCGTGCTTCCCACTTCCATAGCGCGACGGCCGCGACGACCGAAACGACGGCCAGCGCCGCGACGCCCGCGGAGAGGCCGTGCTGCGACAGCGATTCGACGAACAGTTGCAGCGCGCCGAGCGCGGCGGCGATCAGCAGCGAGCCCGGCCAATCGAGGCGAATCTTGCCGCGCGCCTCGATATGCCGCAAATGCGGCAGATAGCGCCAGACGAACACGAGCGAGAGCAGACCGACCGGCAGATTCACATAGAAGGTCGAACGCCAGCCGTAATACTGCGTGAGAAAGCCGCCGAGCGACGGCCCGATCGCATTGGCGATACCGAACGCCGAACTCATGAGGACCTGCCAGCGCAGGCGCACGATGGAGTCCGGGAACAAATCGGGAATGCAGGCGAACGCGGTCCCGACGAGCATTCCGCCGCCGATACCCTGCAAGGCCCGCGCGAGGACCAGGAACGGCATGCTGTTGGCGGCGCCGCAAAGTACGGACGCCCCCGTAAACAGCACAATCGATGCGATGACGAACGGCTTGCGGCCGAAATAATCGCCGAGCCGCCCAAAAATAGGTACGGTGATGACCGAGGTCAGCAAGTACGACGTTGCGACCCAGGCATAGAGTTCGAAACCGCGCAGTTCGGCGACGATCGTGGGCAGTGCGGTGCCCACGACCGTTTGATCGAACGCGACGAGCATCGTGACAAAGGAGATGCCGAGCATCGCTAGCAGCGATTCCCGGAACGGCAGAAGCTGCCCACGCGAGTGCTGAGCGGCGGTGTGAACGGCCATTTTTTGCGAACTCAATCGTTGATGAGTCAATTAATGGCGGATGATAGCATGGCGACGGCTGGTTTGCCGGCGGCTGCGCGGCCGCGGCCTCATTCGATCGGTACGCAACTTCATTCTTCTTCGTCTATTGCCAACATGGAACCGATCCCGATTGCCGAGCCGCGGCTCACGCAGGAAGATCTAACGGCGCTCGCCCAGGCCAAGCGGGCCCTCGAAAGCCAACCGCTCGCGATGAAGCTGGCCGGCTCGATTGGCGCGCCGATCGAGCGGCTCATGGCGCGCCTGCCGGCTGGCGCGCACGACACGATCGCCGACGCGACGCGCCGTGCGCTCGAGAAGAGCTTGCAAGCGGCGGTCGCGACCCTGGGGGCGCCTGCCCTCGCCGGGGAAAATGGCGCGCCGGCGGCGGGCCGCGCGGCGAACGCAAAACCGCGCGACTGGCTTCATAAAGTGGCCGTCGCCGCGACAGGCGCCGCCGGCGGCGCCTTCGGCCTACTCGCGCTTCCGGCCGAATTGCCCATCACTACGACACTAATGTTCCGCTCGATTTGCGACATCGCCCGCAGTGAAGGCGAAGATCTGCGCACCGCGCAAGCGCGGCTGCAATGCCTCGCCGTCTTCGGCATGGGCCGCAGCAGCGTGCAGGACGAAGATGCCGACTTCGGCTACTTCGTCGCACGCGGCGCGCTTGCGCAGGCGGTCTCCAAGGCATCGTCGGAATTGGCGAGTAAAGGCGTCGCGGCGCACGGCGCGCCCGCGCTCGTTCGGCTCACAAACGCAATTGCCGCGCGCTTCTCGGTGCAAGTGAGCGAGCAAGTCGCGGCGAAATCGATCCCGGCCATCGGCGCGGTGCTCGGGGCCGTCGTCAACACGGTCTTCATCGATCACTTCCAGCAGACCGCACACGGACATTTCGCTGTACGCCGCCTCGAGCGGCGTTACGGCGAGGCGCTCGTGCAAGACGCCTATCGCGCCATCGAATTCAGCTCGACGTGAGCAGCGCGCTCACGCGCGTGGCGACACACGAACTGCGCGGCACGTTCTAGCGCTTGCTTCGCCTCCGGCATGAACGGCGTCCACAACTGCCACACGTGCGGCATCTTCGGCCATATCTCCAACTCGACGGATACACCGGCCGCGCGTGCTCGCTGCGCAACGCGGCGCGCGTCGTCGAGCAAGACTTCGGTGCTGCTCGCCTGAATCAACAGCGGTGGCAAGCCGGAGAAATCGGCATAGAGCGGAGACATGTGGGGATCGCGTGGGTTCGCGTCGCCGATATAGAACTTCGCCGCGCGGCCGATCGCGGCGCCGCAGAACATCGGATCGAGCCCGTCGTTCGATTCGATCGTGCCGCCCGTGGCCGCAAGATCTGTCCACGGCGAAAACAGCACGCCCCCTGCCGGCAGCGGATCGCCCGCGTCGCGCAACGCGACGAGCGTCGCGAGTGCGAGGCCGCCGCCCGCCGAATCGCCGGCGATCACAATCGAATCGGGCGGCGTGCCGTCGGCGAGCAGGCGCCGATAAGCCGCCAGCGCATCGTCGAGCGCGGCCGGAAACGGGTGTTCGGGCGCAAGCCGGTAATCGAGCGAAAACGTGCGCGCACCCGTGCGCGCAGCTAGGCGGAATACGAGCGCGCGATGCGACTCAGGGGAGCAAAAGTAATAACCGCCGCCGTGGCAATACAGCACCGTGCGAACGGCGGCGCCGTCCGCGAGATCGGCCTTGCGCTCGAGCCATTCGCCGCGCAGCGGCCGATCGGTCGCGCGATTGCGCTCGGTCAGACGCCAACCGGCCGGCACCTTCGTCAACCGAATGCGGGAAGCGGCGTGCACGCGAGCGCGCTCGACGCTCACATGCGGCTTGAGCGTTTCGGGACGGAACTGCCTCTTGAGCAACCAGCAGGCGACAGCGCTTTGCCAGCTCATCGCGGCACACCCACGTGACTACCGATTGTCATAGTACGTGCGTGCCGCTCGCGGCGGTTAGGGATGCGGAGCGCGCCCGGCGTGAAACCAGGCGTCGAGTCCGGATCAATTGGCCGGCATGACCTGACCACGAATCTCACCGGTCTTGTTCTGCGCGGTGTGAACGTTGAAGTACCACTTGCCGTTCATCAACTCGGCCGCCTGCGCCGCGGTGAGCACCTGTTCGCCCTCGATCGGGCTCGCGAGCTTGTCCTTCGGAATCGTGACGACGGGCTGTGCGTTCTGACCCACGGGCGCGGGGCCGTGGAAGTGCGCCATGATCGCGGGACCGGTCAGATCCGCGTAGGTAATCGTCCACTTGAGCGCGTTCGACGACGTGTCGAACGTCGCTTTCAAATTGCCGTGCGCCTTCGATGTGTTGGGCGGCACTTCGCTCGAAGGTTCGAGATCCGCTTTCAGCATCACCGTTTCCGCAAACGCGGCGCCACTAGCTACCGCCCACAACAGAACCGCGACATTCAGCTTTCGCATGAGATACATCGTGCTCTCCCGTTTATTGAGGTCGCCCGTGCCACGAGTTTCGCAACCCGCTTATGCGCGGACTCACATACTAGAACAAGTTGCGCATGCATGTCCTTCATCGCTGCGCGGCGGTGGAACTCGCGCGTCAGCAGATCTTACGGAACATCGTATCGACGACGGTGCCCGGGCTCACGGCGACCCAAGGCGAATCGGCCGATCGCAGTACGCCGGCCGGCGAGCCGTCTGCGCTCAGATAATACGTGTTGAGCGCGCGCCATTGCTTGCCCGCGCAATTGACCTGATACCGAGTAACCGATACCGCAACCGGAGCGGTCGCGCCAGGCATCATGGCCGGCGCCTTCCAGGTGGTCTTTGCGGTGTATTCGATGTAGCCGTCGGGATCGGTCGCTACGCTGTCCGTGTCCACAGCGTAGGCCAGATCGCGAGCGCTTTTTAGTGCGGTCCACTGCGTAGCATCGGCATAAGCCGCTGTGCCGAGCGCAACCGTGACGACGATAAATGGGCGGAGCCAATTCATGTTCTTTTCCCAACGTTCGAAACTGGCCCGGCTGTGCGAATTCGCTAATTATTTTGAAGTCCCGCATATCCTGCACGACCGCTGAGATTCTAGCAGAGCATGCAACATCCGCGGATTGGAGAATCCACTTGGGCGGGGCTGCGCTGACGCAACGTGCAAGCGCCCGAATCCGCATGCATGGGCGTCATTCGAGCAATCACTGCCGCAATTGCGTCGGAGCCACGCCGGCCTCGCTCGCCCCATCGTCCGTCTGAAAATCCTTGGCGCGCAGGCTGACTTTTCGTGCGTACGCGGTGGAGCCGCCGTAGCTTTTGAGAGCGGCGCCTACATCGCCGCGCGCCGACTCGAGGTAACCGCGCAGGATCGCGGAACCGGCCTCGATGTTCGCGGCGGGTTCTGTCAAGTCGAGGTTTTTGACGAGACGCCGATGCGCAGCCGGCACGACCTGCATGAGACCGGTTGCCCCGTGTGCGCCATGGGCGTGGGCCTGGAAGCGCGATTCGATCGAGATGATCGCCAGCACCAACGCAGGCGGCAGCGAATACTTCGATGCGGACGACATCACAGCCGAGGAAATTTCTTCGGCTTTCTCGCGCGCAAGCCCGAACTTGCGCGTAAGCATGTCGCGGATGCGGTGCACTTGGCCCGGGGCGGCGCCGTCGTCGACGCCCGGCCTGCCCTGGGCCGGCGCCTGCGCATCGACGGATGCAGCGGAAGCGACCGCATCGACGAACGCGCGCGATGCCTCGAACTCCTGCGCTACAGCGGGCGCAACGAGACCAAGAGAGACGAACACGGCACAAAAAAATCGGGACATAAGCAGCGACGGGGGGCCAGAGACCGCCGCATTATACCGGCCCCAAAAGAGCCGCTACGCCGCCGCAATGGATTCATCAGTCGATTAAATGCAGGTGCGGCAGGTACCGGACATTTGCCGACGAGAACGACATAACGACCCGCTTATGAGTTCGAAGGTTATACAAATGACTAATTCTGTAAGCAGAGATTGCCGTACAACGATTGATCGAATAACCCCGTCATAAAACGCCAAACGTTCCCGACTTCCGGCTCGGCTTATTGCTCCCCCTTGGCCGCAATGGTTCTATTTGCGGTGCAACACAGTCACCAAAAAAGTGCACTTCAAAGCGAAGGGATGGACCATGTCGAACGTAGCCGAATCCGATCCGCAGCGGGCGGACTCGACCGAGCGAGCCGGCCGCAACGGAGCAGCCATGTTCCTGCCACGGCGCGTCTTATCGGCGGACGCTGCGTGCGTCGGGCCGGCGAGCGCCATGATGATCGGCAAGCAAAACAATGAGCGTTCGGCCGCGCGTGCGTGGTTCGACACGGCGCTGCGAAGCACGTGGCGCGGCGCTAAGCGTCTAATGCCCGACGCCCTTTTTCTCTGGCTCTCGCATCGGCGCCATATCGGGCGCTTTCCGAGCCTATCCGCGCCCGAGACGTTCAACGAGTACATGCTGCATCGCTGCCTGTATCCGGCGCCGCATTGGAGTATGTTGGCCGACAAGCTCGCGGTGCGCGAGTTCGTCAAAGAGCGCATCGGCGAAGCGCATCTGATTCCGCTCATCGCCGTGCCTGAGGTCTTCACCCAAGCGGTATTCGATTCTCTGCCGGACGCGTTCGTCATGAAGACGAATCACGGCTGCGCCTACGTCAAGATCGTCGAGGACAAGCGGCAAACGTCGTTCGAAGAACTCAACAGCCTCGCACGAAAGTGGCTGTCCGAGGATTTCTACCGGGCCTCGCGCGAGCGGCATTATCGGCCGATTCGCCCGCAACTGTACTTCGAGCAATTATTGCTGGACGAGGCCGGACGCATCCCGTCGGATCTAAAGATAAACATGTTCGGCTATGACGCCAACGGCCCGATCATCTACGCCGGCATCGTATCGGACCGCTTCGGCACACCGCACGGCGATGTGTTCGACGTACGGTGGAATCGCGTCGATCTCGGCATCGGCCACTATCCGCCGAGCAAGGTACCGCCTCCGCCTCCCCCTCATTGGGACGAAATCGTTCGGATTGCCACCCGGCTCGCCGACGGGCTCGGCTATGTGCGCGTCGATCTCTATGTACCCGACGGCAAGGTGTTCTTCGGCGAATTGACGTTCACGCCGGGCGCCGGCGTGTTCCCGTTTCATCCCGATCGATACGACTACGAGTGGGGGCGTCTCTTCAAGAACATGGCCGAACTCGATCGACCCATAGTCCGCAACGATTTCAAATTGGGAAGCGCAGCATGACCGAACCCACAATAACAACGCCCGTCGCCGAACCCGTGCCGAGCGCATTGAACGACATCGCGCGATCGCTGAGTACATCGACCGATATCGGGGCTGTGGCCGATCCGCAATTGCGAGCCGTCTACGTGGCCGGTCTCGCGTGGATCCAGCGGTTCATCATGCAAGGGCATCCGGACCTCGGGCGCAAGGGCGCGGTGTGCCCTTTCGCCAAGCCGTCTCATGAAGAGCGCGCGTTGCTCTTCTGCGCGTTCGATGCTGCTGGTATGTCGTTCGATTCGTACATCGACACGTTGATGCGAATGCCGCGCTTGTTCGATCAACTGGCGAAAGCGCGGCACGAGGCGTCCGACCTGCTCTCGCTCGCGATCTTTCCTCTGGGCTTGCGCGACGATGGCTATTACAAGTTCATCGATTGCACACACGCGATTCTTAAGCCGTTCTACATGGAATGCGGATTGATGCTCGGCGAATTCCATCCGTCCAGTATCGTGCGCGGCGCGCATTCCGCGACGTTTCGCCCGATGCGGGCCGACGTACCGCTCTTCGTGATTCGCGCGATGGCCTTGCACGACATTCTGTTCATCGACAGCGAATCAACGTCGCTGGGCATGCGCGTTCACGAACTCGATTGCTATTTGCGGTGGAACACGCACCGCCTGCCGGCCGACGAGGCCGAGCACATTAGGGCGCGTCTCGCGCAACGCAAGGCGCAGCTCGCCGACGACGCAGTCGCAACGGTTTAAAACGATCGAATGGGAGAGGGAATGGAATCGGCCGATGAGTTATCGTGGGAAGAATGGCAATCGCTTTGTGAAATGATGAATGGGTACATCAAGACGCAGGTGCTATCGAGCGCATGCGATCTAGGCGTATTCGATGCGATCGAGCGGGGCGCCACCGTCGCTTCGCTGCCTCGGCAATTGGAAATCGGCGAGCACGGCTGCCGCGTGCTGTTGCTGGGACTAAAGCAGCTCAAGCTCGTGCGCGTGAGTGAAACGGGCGCGATCGAGAACACACCGCTCGCGCGCCGCTGCCTGCTGCGCGAATCAAGGCAATCGATGGTCCCGTTCGTGCACTTGAACGATAAGATTCAGCACCGCGCTTGCCTGCATTTCACGCGTGCCTTGCGCGAAGAACGCAACGCCGGACTGGACGAATTCGCCGGCGATGCACCGACGCTCTATGGGCGCCTGGCGACGGACCCTGCGCTCGAGAGCCTGTTTCATGAAGGCATGGGCGCTTATACGCGGCTCTCGCCGCGCATGATGGCGATCAAGGAATTCGGCGAAGTGTCGATGCTGCTCGATGTCGGGGGCGGCGACGGCACCAATGCGATTCGTCTTTGCGAACGCTATCCGTCGTTGAAGGTAACGCTGATCGACTTGCCTTCCGTCATTGAGAAAGCACGCGCGAATATCGCGGCGCATGGGCTGGCCGGTCGAGTGACGTGCGAAGCGGTCGATATGTTCGGGGACGATTGGCCGCCCGGCTGCGACGGCGTGATTTTCTCGCACGTGCTCGAGATTTTTTCGCCCGAGAAGATCCAATTCCTCTACAAGAAGACGCGCGCCTACCTCGAGCGCGGCGGCTCTTTATTCGTGTGGTCGCTCATGTGCGATCCGGACGAAGCGGGCGGCTTGCAGTCGGTTAAATCGTCGCTTTATTTTGTCACCGTTGCGAGCGGTCACGGCATGGCGTATCCGGCGCACGACCATGTCCGGTGGTTGAGCGATGCCGGTTTCGACGTCGTCGCAAAGTACGACGCGCGCACGATCGATCACTGTGCGCTAGTGGCCCGCTGACGAAGACGGGCAAATTCGATAACCCAGCATGTGCGGTATGTCGGCACCGGTGAGCGCAACGGTGATGGGTTGTTCGAGCGCCGAGGACGCCAGCGAACAGGCAGGCACAAACCTTTGCCGAGGGCGATGCCCGCTCGGTCGGCACACGCATAGTCCTCGTCCGGCACGAACGCGGCTAGCCGTCAGGATAGCCGCCACCACAGTCGCCACAGGATCAAGCATAATTACGTATCACTTTGATTTTCAATCAAAAAAGCGTAATATCGCCGCCACTATCAAGACAGAAATAGCCGCCACGCAATTCGCCACCCTTCGCCGCACGACTTCGATATGACGGACACGGCCCATCCGTGCACTTACGACAGCCCGCATCAGATGCTTCCGATGTTGCCCGGAGAGCACAGGCTCGAGGCGCTGCGGCTACAGGCGGCCGATGTCATCGCAGCTGCAGGCCAGTTAGCTGCCCACGGTATGCCGCGGCTACGTGTGCTATTGCGTGAGGCCCTTCGGCCGATGAACGCCTATTACACAAATAAGATCGAGGGTCAGCAGACGGAACCGCTGCTTATCGAGCGCGCCATGCGGCAGGACTTTTCCGGTAGCCCGGACGAAGCCCGCCGTCAGCGAATTGCGATCGCGCACATCGATACGGAACGCTGGAGCGAGGCGGCATGGAATTCGTTCGATTCAACGATGTTTTTTACGCCGGAGACGGTGCGTGAGATCCACCGACACCTGCACGCCCAGCTCTTGCCCGGAGATCTTGCCCAGGAAGGCGAGAACAGAGAGGCCGCCCAGGTGATACCCGGCGAATGGCGTATGCGCGGCGACCGCGTTGGGCGTCATGTTCCTCCAGATCCCACAAGCATTCCTGCATTTATGGAGGCGTGGCATCAAGGCTACCGGCATGCCCGCGGCGGCGAAACCGCCGTTATCGCACTGGCGGCAGCGCATCACCGCCTCGCATGGATCCACCCCTTCCTCGATGGCAACGGCCGCACGGCGCGTCTGCATACACACATCGGCCTCACGGCGCTGCGCCTAACCCACGGCCTTTGGTCGCCCATGCGCGGACTGGCTCGTTCGCAACCGGAATATTACGAGCGCCTGGTTTCGGCCGATCAGCCGCGCCAGGGCGATCTGGATGGCCGCGGCAATCTTACTGAGCGCGGCCTGGTCGAGTTCATCGGATACTTCCTGCGGACCTGCCTCGACCAGATCCAGTTCATGGCCGGCATGCTCGATCTTCAGGCATTTGAGGTTCGTCTGGCGCAAATGCTTGCAGCTCACAGCCCTCACAGCCAAGACCAGGCCACCCGGTTCTTGCGTGCAGAAGCGGCAATTCCACTCACTTACCTTGCAACCGCCGACTCCATGGAGCGTTCGCGCTTCAAGGCCATGACGGGCCTCGCTGCGCGCACCGCTGACAGAGTGTTGGCGGATCTTTTCAAGATTGGCATACTCAACTCGCCCAGTCCTCGGGGCCCAGTAAAACTAGCCATTCCGCTATCGCTTTTTCGCTGGCTTTTTCCCAGGCTCTGGCCCGAGGCGGAATCAGCAGGTGCTTGATCGCGAGTAACGTCCGAAGGCCCTCGCGACGGCGCGGTTAGCGTCGCACCAGTATCGAACCCAGCGCGTCGAAGATCCATCGATAATGGCGCCGCAGTACCAAACCAGTGAATGCCGGCCGCCGATGTGGACGGCCATTGAAGGTATCGCTTTGACAATGACGACCAACTACACGAGGGGTCCAATAATTCTATGAAACGTCTTGTTCTTATTGCCTTGTGCCTGGCTTCCTCGTCCGGTTTTGCGGGCGAGCGCAGGCAGGTATTGCTGGAAACGCCGGTCACCTACGCTTCGGGTGCCGGCGTCGTCGACCGCGTCAAGGACGAGTGCCACATCGACGATATGCTGACGCGTCGCGTCGGCGAAGCGCTTGCTCGGCTTAATCGGACCGGCGACGGGACGATCGCCGCGAATAGTGCTCCCGGCGATGCCCAAGTCCTGAGACTGCAAATCACTTATGTCATGGGCGTAGGCGGCGGCGCATGGACGGGGCCCAAAGCCATCTCGCTGTCAGCCGACCTCATCGACAACGGCAAGGTCGCTCGCCATACGAAGTTCAGGCGCTGGTCTGTTGGCGGCGTCTGGGGTGCATTCAAAGGCACGTGCTCGATTCTCGATCGCACCTCCGTGACCATCAGCAAAGATTTGCGTCGCTGGGTGGCCAATCCCCGCTACGAAATCAAGGACGAAGAGGCGCCGGATCCAGCATCAATGCCCGCCGCGGCTTCGGCGACAGGTGCAGCCGCTTCCGCCACGACGGCGCAGGAGATCGGTAAGAAAGAGGATTGAGCGAGCAGCCCTCTATCGGACGCGCGAGTGCTCAAACGGTCATCCATCGTGGCGAATTCGACACATTCCGGACAAATTGACGCGACTATTCAACAGTTTTCGGACAAACCGTTCACAACGATCTCGTAAATCTACGGTTTGCGGACATCGATTGGGGACGGATCAACATCGATTTCTACATTTTTCGGACAGAACCAGATAGGATATCTACACTTTTCGGACATTCGACCTCCCGAAAGGACGCGATTCATGCAGAATTCGGACAGCGACACCGCAGAAGTCGTCTTTTCAAGAGAAGACGGGGCAGAGGCGCGTGCGTTGCGCCGACAACTGGATGCAGGAAATCTCCGGCGCATTTATCCGGGCGTCTACACGCGCAATATCGACAGCCCGCTCGAAGCGGTGGTCCTCCGGAACTGGGCGGCTATCGTCAGCCATCTGCTCCCAGGTGCCGTGCTCGCTTTTCGGTCCGCACTCGAGCAGCGGCCGGTCGAGGGTGCGATTCACGTGCGTCGCGGGCAGCGTCGCCGCACCATTGAAATGCCCGGGATGATTATCGAAGTGCACATCGGTGCAGGCCCTTTGCTTGAACCGCCTGCGCCCGATGTGCCGTACCGAAGCCTCTATCTGCCGAGCGAAGCACGTGGCTTGCTCGAAAACATGGCGACAGCGCGAGGCTCAGCTGGGCGGGTGCTGCCGCAGGAAGATATCGAATTCCGTCTCGATAAAATCCTCACCATTCGGGGCGACTTCAAACTCAACGACCTGCGCGACCAGGCAAAGGCGGTTGCCGATAAGCTCGGGATGCAGGCGGCAGGAAAGCGCTTGGACGGCATTATCGGCGCACTGCTCGGCACGCACGAACAAAAGAAGCTGCGCAGCAAGCTGGCGCTTGCTCGCGCGGCTGGCAAACCGTATGACGCGGACCGGCTGGAGCTATTCGATGTCTTGCATGCTGCACTGGTGGGCGAGGTGTTTTCAGGTCCAGCAAGCCCGGCTGCATCCGGACGATCGCTCGAAAACTTTGCCTTCTTCGAAGCGTACTTCTCGAATTTCATCGAAGGTACAACGTTCGAGGTTGATGAGGCTGAAGAGATTGTCTTTCACGGTGCCATCATTCCGAATCGTTCCGCTGATTCCCACGACGTTCTTGGCACGTTCCAGGCTGCCGCCACAGCGCCCTGGCGTGGCCGGCCGGCGACAACGGCCGATGACTTTCTTGTCTGGCTCAAGAACGTAAATGCGCTAGTGATGCAGGCGCGTCTAGACAAGAGCCCCGGGCAGTGGAAAGAGAAACGCAATATGGCGGGGAACACGCTCTTTGTCCTGCCTGAGCAGGTTCCGGCAACCCTGGCAGAAGGCTTTGCGCGCATCGATGCGCTCACCGACCCGGTAGCTCGAGCGCTTATGACCATGTTCGTCGTGTCGGAAGTACATCCCTTTCAAGACGGCAACGGTCGCACGGCGCGGCTTGCGATGAACTGCGTGCTAACAGACGCCGGAGTTTGCCGAATCATCATTCCGACCGTATATCGTGAGGACTATCTACTACCGCTGAAGCGGTTGACCAACGACCGCGACGCCGGTCCGTACATACGGGCGATGACGCGTATTCTCGACTGGACTTCACGTTTCGACTACGACCAGCCACTGCACGATGTACAGCAGGAGCTCGCGCACTGCAATGCCTTCAAAGAGGATCTAAAAAACTACCGGCTGATATTTCCTGAGGACTCCACCGCCGCGGAGCGGTAGCCGTACGCGGCGCTTGTAATCGCCTCCGCGCAGTCACTCGCTACCGGGGTGCCGATACGTCCGATCTCGGGCGACATTCGTATATCTGCGGATCGCGGCCGGCCGTCATCCTGCTCATCCAGGATCGCGCTCGATCAGAGAGAAAAGCCCGTTAGCGATTGCGGTGTTGCATAAGCCCGATGGTGCGCAGTCGGCTTCGGGTTGGCTTCGGGTTGGCTTCGGGTCGACTGCTTATTGCTTATCGGTCACGTTCGGCTGACAAACGCGCTCAGGCTCAAGATTTCATCTCAGCGCACTGACGGTCATCGACATCGTCCTGCCATTGACGGTCATGTCCTGACGCATCACGAGGCCGGTCGACGGACAAAAATGATCGACCACATGCGACTTCATCTCGAGGTTGGCCATGTGCCCCATCAGTTGCGCATTGTCTGCTTGCGTGCTGCGCTCTTAGGCAACCGGCCAACAATCGATTGTCCCAGCCACGGTCCTCAACTGCTCTTGTTTGCCGACCACCTTATCGCTTGTCTTCGTGACGAACTTCGGCACGCTCATGGAGCCGACCGCTTGGCCCATGTTCGCTGCCATACCCGACATGCTGCCTTCCGTGCGCACGCCGGCAATACGCTGTCCTTCGCCGGAGACTTCCCCTACGTAGCTCAAGACGCCGGTAGTTTGCGCGGACATCGCGCTATTGACGGTCGCGCCGCCGCGGCTGCCTTGCAGCGAGCCTGCGTGCTTCTCCGTAGCCTGGGCCATCTTGCCATCGACGATCTCGAAGCGGACAACCGCTTCGCTTTGCATCGGCTGGCCGCCCATCGACATCTTCGTCACGGTGCGCACTTGGCCGTTACAGTTGCTACCGTCGCGTTTCGAAAACTGCGTGATGGTATGGGTCGCCGAGCGCTGGCCGGGCTCGAACACAGTCGTGAATCCACCACCCAGATGCATCCAGGGCGCATCGCAGGCGGCAGCCGCATACGCTCGAGTGCCGCCCAATGCGCAAGCGGCCGCAAGGAGCGTCGTCAAGGCGATGCGCCCTGCCACGCCGCTGCGTCGTTTCCTCGTTCGCACACCAAGACAGTCGTGTTCATTCATAGTGAGTTCTCCGTTCATCATCTTCATGTCAAAGGGCGCATCGCGAAGACCTCGCCTGCGAGGCCGTCGAGCCTACCGATATTCCGTCAGTAACATAGGTGACGCCGGCGTCCGGGCAGCAGCGGGCGCATCGCCGACCCAGCCGAATCGGGCCCTGAACGCCGCATACCTAGCAAGAACGCGCGGCACGCCATGACAGACCGAAGGCCAGCCCGATCCCCACAGCAGCAACGACGGCGCGCTTGTGCATCATTGCTTGACGAGCTCGACGCGCCGGTTCTGCGCGCGTAGCACATCGGTCGTGTTCGGCACGAGCGGCTCCATCGAGCCGTAGCCCTTCGCCCTCAACGGATTGGTCGCGCCGGCATTCTTCAGGTACAGCGCAACCGCCTCGGCCCGTGCCTGGGACAGCGCCATGTTGTGTGCATCGCCGCCGCTCGAATCCGTATGTCCCGCTACTTCGATTTTCCAGTCGGCATGCTGTTTCAGCAGCGCGGCCATGCGATCGAGCACGGGCTTCGCATCATCGCGCAGCATGCTCCGGTCTAGGTCGAAGTTGACGCCATAAAGCTGCACGTGACCGGTCTGCTCGAGCTGCGAGGCGAGCGCATCGTGCGGCTGGCCAGACGCATCGCAGGTGAGGCGCGTGTGCCCAATCAGCTCGCCCGCGCCTTCTTCCACACTGGAAAACGTGTGTGCGTCCGCCTTGAAGAGCGCGGAAAACACCCGCTTGCCATCCGGGCTAAACGCCATGATGCCCGGAGTGCTTGCCTTCGATTGCTGCTCGTTGCGCGTGAGTCTGAGATAGCCGCCGGCATCGATCCCGCCGACAATCGTTCCCAGCACCTGCGCGACGCGAACCGGATCGCTGCCCTGCGACTCGAAGTAGCAACCCTCGACACTCGCGCCATGCTGGTCGAGCAGCACGTAGCCGCTCGAACCGAAATTCAACGGAAAGTGGTAAAGACCGGCCACCTGCCGTACCGAGGCCGGGGCGCCAGGCGTCCCGTAAGCGGAAAAGCGGCTAAGCCCGATACCGTATGGCGCCTCATCCGGCGTGGACGAAAGCGTCAGCCGCAAGTAGCTCGCTTTCGCTGGCTGCGGCAATGCCCCACGCAGTACAACGCCGGGACCGACGGTATCCGCGCCGGGGAAGTCGGCATCATAGGCCGTCCTCCATGGGCCATTCACGTTCGCAGCGACTTCGACCTTAACGTGATGGGGCGTGACCTTGAGCTGCGGACTACTGACGAAAGCAAACGAGTCGATCTGCGCCTCGCCTGGCAGCGCAAGCTCAAGTTCGTAATGGTTTCCGTTGATCTGAGTCCCGGGCGAATCGGGCACGCCATCGACGAGGCGAAACCAGTCGTCGCCATTTTGGCCCACCGCGAAAGCGCCCGCGCTCAGACTCGCCACGTCGGTCGTCTGAGCAGACGCTCGCAGCGTCCGTGCTAACGGGAGCCGACGAAGCGGCAACAGGAGCAGACGCCGATACGTCAACCGGCGCGGGTGCAGCGGATGCGAACGGCTCAACGGCCGAATCGTCGGGTTTGCGGTGACAGCCGGCCACCAACATCATGGCGGTAGCCAACATGACGAGCGTAATCGAGCTTGATTTGAAAAACATGCGTGACGTTAAGATCAATTCACTGTGCTCCTGATTGATGGGCGTGTGTAAGGAGGTGGATCTCGTGGAGATCGGTTCGAATGCGCGCCAGTAGTTGGTCCAGCCTGACTCGGTTCGCTCCGTCGCGCTTTCCGGCATCGAACGCGAGGAGTGCGTCCTTGAGATCACCTCGTTATACATAAGTGCCGTCGTCGCCTTGGTCGCGTAGCAATCGCAGTGTTTCTGCAGCGATGCGCACGTGTATGAGTCCCTTCCAAATGGTTTGCGCGCCGGGTTCGCCGTCGCGTTTGCGTGCGAGGAATCCACCTCGACGAGCGATCAAGCGCAACACCTCGTTCAGCTTGGGTTGCGTTGCGCGACGGGTCTTCGTGAGCAGGTAAGCAGCGCGAATTTCATCGGGATCGAAGAACAGATGCGCATCCAGATCAGGACAGGTTCGGCCCATCCGCATCAAATGCGCCACCCGCCAGGCCACCACCAGAAACAGCGCCAACGCACGCTCGAGTCGTTCAATCGTGCCCAACTGCAGTTCTTCGACCTGACATCACCTCGCTTACGGCAACGAAGCATCATCATACGAATGATCGTAGTCAATGGTGGCTTTGTAACCAAAGGTAATGCGGGATCACCATAAAATCTTTCAATGCGAAAGAAAATTGTCCCAGCTCAGCGCATTTTAGCCATTTCATCATCTGGGCAATCGAATCCACGAATGATCGCCGTGATCGTGTCGATGGCGATTCACTGTCCGTCTAATGCCCAATACGCATATAGATAAAAAAACCCCGCCAAACGGCGGGGCTATCTTTACCTACTTGACTCACGGGAAGTCAGAATTAGAATGGAATATCGTCATCCATATCATCGATCCCACCGCCGCCGGCGGGCTGGCTCGGCTGGCTTGGCCGGCTAGCGCCGCCGCCACCGCCACTGCGCGCCCCGCCACCGCCTGCCGCACGACCGCCACCGCGCTGTTCGGCCGGCTCGCGACTGTAGCCGCCGTCATCGCCACCGCCCATGCCACCGCCGCCCGCACCGCCACGGCTGCCCAGCATTTGCATTTGATCCGCGACGATTTCCGTCGAATAACGTTCCTGCCCGTCCTGCCCTTGCCACTTGCGCGTACGCAGCCGCCCCTCGATATACACCGACGAGCCTTTCTTCAGATATTCGCCGACGATCTCGGCCAGCCGGCCGAAGAACGCAACGCGGTGCCACTCCGTCGCTTCCTTCATTTCGCCCGACGCCTTATCTTTGTAGCGATCCGTCGTGGCAAGCCGAATGTTGGCGATGGCGTCCCCGCTCGGCAGGTAACGAATTTCAGGATCGGCGCCTAGATTGCCGACGAGGATGACCTTGTTTACGGATGCCATGAGTATCTCCAGTTAATCCATTGCGCGGCAGCGCCCGCACATCGAGCGCCGAGCACCGAGCGCGCGACGCGCGAGGCCCGCCGCCTCGATTCGCGTCAAGCCTTGCGCACCGGCTTCATATTGGCGGCGATTATAAGCCAGGCCAATACGAGCCCCGAGCACGCAAAAAACACGGCATTCTGGCCGACCGACTTCATCAGCCAGCCACCCACGATGCCGCCCAGCGCGAGACCGATCGACTGCGTGGTGTTGTACACGCCGGCGGCGGCGCCCTTTCGCGTACCCGGTGCGAGCTTCGACACGAGCGATGGCTGCGACGCCTCGAGAATATTGAAGCCCAGGAAGTACACGAACAAAATCGCAGCCACGGACAAAATGGTATGCGGTGCCGTGCCAAGTAACAATTGGCCGATCAGGATAAGCGCGATGGCGCCGCAGAGCACAGGCTTCATCTTGCCCCGCTTCTCGGCCGCGATGATCGCAGGCACCATCATGACGAAGGAAAGCCCCATCACGGGCAAATACACTTCCCAGTGCGAGGCGACGGGCAACCCGCCCGCCACGAGCACGCGCGGCACCACGAGAAACAGCGCCGTCTGCGTGGCGTGCAGCACCAGCACGCCGAAATTCAAACGCAGCAACTCGACGTTGCGCAGCACTTCGGCGAACGGCGCACGCACATGCACAGGCTTAGGCGCATCCGGCACGATCCACAGCACGACGCCGACCGCGATCAACGACAACACGCCCACGAGCGCGAACAGACCGTTCATCCCCACCCACTGGTAAAGAATCGGCGCGCCGACGATCGCGATGGCAAACGAAATACCGATGCTGCCGCCGACCATCGCCATCGCCTTGGTGCGATGCTCGTCGGCCGTTAGATCGGCGATGAATGCAATGACAGCCGACGATACGGCCCCCATCCCCTGAATCACGCGCCCGACGATGATCCACGCCATGTCGTGCGCGAACGCGGCCACGAAGCTGCCGAGCGCGAAGATCAGCAAACCGGTCACGATAACGGGCTTGCGACCGAGCTTGTCGGAGGCCCAGCCATAAAAGATATAGAGCAGCGACTGCGTCACCCCGTAGGCGCCGAGCGCGATGCCGACGAGCAGCACGTTCTCGCCGCCCGGGATCGTCTTCGCGTAGACCGAGAAGACCGGCATGATCATGAACAGACCGAGCATACGCAGCGCGAAAATGCCGGCGAGCGACACGGTAGCGCGCAACTCGGGCGCGCTCATACGCGAGGATGTGGCGGACGGATTCGACATCGAGGGCAAGCTTTGGGAGGCCGCAGCGGCGTCGTTCACGCCGCCTGCCGTCCCTCCTTGGAGGCGCCGGCAGCGCAAAACGTTGCAGCAAGCGCACTCGGGATGGCAGCGAACGCAGCAAGCGCGAGGGCTCATGTATCCCGGGCGCTGTAAGGACGCCGTAACGGCAGTCTGGAAAAGTCGTTATAGTAGCAGGTTTGGCTCCTCCTCCTTGCCAGGTTCATGGAACAGATTCGTATCCGTGGGGCGCGCACCCACAACCTGAAGAACGTCAATCTCGATCTGCCGCGCCACCAGCTCATCGTGATCACCGGCTTGTCCGGGTCGGGCAAATCATCGCTCGCGTTCGACACGCTTTATGCCGAAGGTCAGCGCCGCTATGTGGAAAGCCTGTCGGCCTACGCGCGCCAGTTCCTACAACTCATGGAGAAGCCCGATGTCGATCTGATCGAGGGCCTCTCGCCCGCCATTTCGATCGAGCAAAAGGCCACATCGCACAATCCGCGCTCGACGGTCGGCACCGTCACCGAGATCCACGACTATTTGCGTCTGCTCTATGCACGCGTGGGCACGCCGTACTGTCCCGACCATGAAATCGCGCTCGAAGCGCAAAGCGTCTCGCAGATGGTCGACGCCGCGCTCGCGCTGCCCGAGGAAACGAAACTGATGATCCTCGCGCCCGTCGTAGCAAACCGTAAAGGCGAGCACGCGGAACTCTTCGAGCAGATGCAGGCGCAAGGCTTCATCCGATTTCGGATTCGCTCGGGCGGCGGTACCGCGAACGAAGGCAAGGCACAGATCTACGATATCGAGTCGCTGCCGAAGCTGAAAAAGAACGACAAGCACTCGATCGACGTCGTGGTCGATCGGCTGAAGGTACGCGCCGACATGAAGCAGCGGTTGGCGGAATCGTTCGAAACGGCCCTGCGCCTTGCCGATGGCCGCGCGATCGCGCTCGAAATGGACACCGACAAAGCGCATCTGTTCAGTTCGAAATTCGCCTGTCCGGTCTGTTCGTACTCGCTGCCCGAACTCGAGCCGCGCCTGTTCTCGTTCAACAATCCGATGGGCGCTTGCCCGGATTGCGACGGGCTCGGCCAGATTACGTTCTTCGATCCGAAGCGCGTCGTCGCGCATCCGTCGCTCTCGCTCGCTGCCGGGGCCGTCAAAGGCTGGGACCGCCGCAATCAGTTTTACTTCCAGATGCTGCAAAGCCTTGCGGCCTATTACGAGTTCGACATCGATACGCCATTCGAGGATCTGACGGAAAAAGTCCGCAAACTGATCCTGTTCGGTTCGGGCAAGGAGCAGATTCCGTTCTCGTATATGAACGAGCGTGGCCGCACGACGGTCCGCGAGCATGTGTTCGAAGGCATCATTCCCAACCTCGAGCGCCGGTACCGCGAGACCGATTCGGCTGCTGTGCGGGAAGAACTCGCAAAATACCAGAACAACCAGGCATGCCCGTCGTGCGACGGCACGCGTCTGCGCCGTGAAGCCCGCTTCGTTCGGCTCGGCATGGACGGTGACGCGCGCGCGATCTACGAGGTGAGCGGCTTGCCGCTGCGCGATACGCTCGGCTACTTTCAAACGCTCAGGCTCGAAGGCGCCAAGCGCGAGATCGGCGAGAAAGTTGTCAAGGAAATCGTCGCGCGGCTCATGTTCCTCAACAACGTCGGGCTCGATTATTTGTCGCTCGAGCGCAGCGCCGATACGCTCTCGGGCGGCGAAGCACAACGCATCCGCCTCGCCTCGCAGATCGGCTCGGGCCTCACCGGCGTCATGTACGTGCTCGACGAGCCGTCGATCGGCCTACATCAGCGCGATAACGATCGCCTCATCGCCACGCTCAAGCATCTGCGCGACCTCGGCAATTCCGTCATCGTCGTCGAGCACGACGAAGACATGATCCGCATGGCCGACTACGTCGTCGACATGGGGCCCGGCGCCGGCGTGCACGGCGGCATGATCATCGCCGAAGGCACGCCCAGCGCCGTACAGAAAGATCCGGCTTCGCTGACGGGCCAGTACTTGGCAGGCAAGCGCCGCATCGAGTTTCCCGACGAGCGCAAGGACCCCGACGAGCGGTACCTGCGCATCGTCGAGGCGCACGGCAACAACCTCAAGCACGTCACGCTCGATCTGCCCGTCGGGCTGCTCACGTGCGTGACGGGCGTCTCGGGCTCGGGCAAGTCAACGCTCATCAACGACACGCTCTATCACGCCGTCGCGCAGCACTTGTACGGCTCGTCGGCCGAGCCCGCTCCCTATGAGCAGATCGAAGGACTCGAGCATTTCGACAAGGTCATCAACGTCGATCAATCGCCGATCGGCCGCACGCCGCGGTCCAATCCCGCCACGTACACGGGCCTTTTTACGCCGATCCGCGAACTCTTCGCGGGCGTGCCGTCCTCCAAGGAACGCGGCTACGATCCGGGCCGTTTCTCGTTCAACGTGAAGGGCGGGCGCTGCGAAGCCTGCCAAGGCGACGGCGTGCTCAAGGTCGAGATGCACTTTCTGCCGGATGTCTATGTTCCGTGCGACGTCTGCCACGGCAAGCGCTACAACCGCGAAACGCTCGACGTGCACTACAAGGGCAAAAACATCAGCGAAGTGCTCGACATGACGGTCGAGCAAGCGCACGAGTTCTTCGGCGCGGTGCCCGTCATTGCACGCAAGCTCAAGACACTGCTCGACGTGGGCCTCGGCTACATCCGGCTCGGGCAATCGGCCACGACGCTCTCGGGCGGCGAGGCCCAGCGCGTCAAACTCTCGCTCGAGTTATCCAAGCGCGATACGGGCCGCACGCTCTACATTCTCGACGAGCCCACGACAGGCCTGCACTTTCACGATATCGCGCTGCTGTTGGAAGTCATTCACCGATTGCGAGATCATGGCAACACCGTCGTCATCATCGAGCATAATCTCGATGTGATCAAAACGGCGGATTGGGTCATCGACCTCGGTCCGGAAGGCGGCGCCGGCGGCGGGCAGATCATCGCTCAAGGCCCGCCCGAACAGATCGCGAAGTCGAAAGCGAGCTTTACCGGACGGTATCTCGCGCCACTGCTCGAGCGCCGCTAACGGCGCCGAGCGATTGCGGCTCGGCGCGCCGTTCGACGCCGGGCCGCCCGATACGGTTGGAGACCCAGTACATCATGGCTAAGCGCAACGACGCTCCCGAAGACACCCGCATCAGGGAGGTCGGCGTACGTCCCGTGCGGCTCACGAGCGACTTGAGCTTGCCGAGGCTATCGGCCGTGGAGATCGGCAGCTATGTGCTGGCGTTCGTCGGCATGTGGGCCGTGCTGCATTACAAGCTGCTCGGCGCGCTACTCGCCGGCATGCTCGTCTACCAGCTCGTCCATACGCTCGCGCCCAGCATCGAGCGTCATATGTCGAGCCGGCGTGCACGCTGGGTGGCCGTCGTCGTCATCGCGGGCATCGTCGTTGGCGGCTTGACCGGCCTCGCGATCGGCATCGTCGAACACTTCGAGCATACGGTGCCGAATATTCAGAACCTGCTAAATCAGGTGATGCAGATCGTCGATCAAGCGCGCATGCGCTCGCCCGAATGGCTCTCGGCCATGCTTCCGGGCGACGTCTCCCAGATGAAGCACAAGGCCGGCATGCTCGTGCAAGCGCACATGGGCCAGTTGCAGCAAGGCGGAAAGAATGTCGCGCGCGGTTTCGGACACGTGCTGTTCGGCATGATCATCGGCGCGATGATTGCCGTTACGAGCGGGCGGAATATGCAGCGTCTGCCGCTGTCGACGGCGCTCGCCTCACGCGCAGCGCGCTTTGCCGATGCGTTCAGGCGCATTGTCTTCGCCCAGGTGAAAATCTCGACGATCAATGCGGTGTTTACCGCGCTTTACCTGCTCGTCGCGTTGCCGGTCTTTCACCAACGGCTGCCGTTATCAAAGACGCTCGTGCTCGTCACGTTCATCGCCGGCTTGCTGCCCGTCGTCGGCAATCTGATCTCGAATACGCTGATCGTTGCCGTCTCGCTGGCGGTCAGTCTGCCGACGGCTATCTCCTCGCTCATCTTTCTCGTGCTGATTCACAAGCTCGAATATTTCTTGAACGCGAGGATCGTCGGCGGGCAGATCGAGGCGCGCGCATGGGAGCTCTTGCTCGCCATGCTCATCATGGAAGGGGCGGCCGGCGTGCCGGGGCTCGTCGCCGCTCCGATTTTCTATGCTTATATCAAGCGCGAGCTCGTTTATCTGCGGCTCGTTTAGCCTTTCGAAGCGTATAGGTAATCGCCTCGGCCCTCGACACGTAGCAGTTAACGGAAGACGACCGTTTTCGTCCCGTTCAGCACGATCCGATGCTCGACATGCCACTTCACCGCACGCGCGAGCGTCACGCATTCGACGTCCCGGCCGATCGCCGTCAGTTGATCGGGGGTCATGCTGTGATCGACACGCTCGACTTCCTGCTCGATGATCGGGCCTTCGTCGAGATCGGTTGTGACGTAATGCGCCGTCGCGCCGATCAGCTTCACGCCTCGATCGAATGCCTGATAGTAAGGCTTCGCCCCTTTGAAGCTCGGCAAGAACGAGTGGTGGATGTTGATCGCGCGGCCCGCAAAGTGCTCGCATAGATTCGGCGACAAAATCTGCATGTAGCGCGCGAGCACGATGAGATCGGCCTCGTGCTGATCGATGACTTCCAGCACACGCGCTTCTTGTGCGGCCTTGGCGCGCGCAGTCGATTCCGTCAGCGGGAAATGATGAAACGGGATGTCGTAGCTCGCGGCAAGCTGATAGAAGTCCTTGTGGTTCGAAATGATCGCGGGAATCTCGATCGGTAACTGCCCCGTGCGATAACGGAACAGTAAGTCGTTCAAGCAATGGCCGATCTTGGACACCATGATGACGACCTTCGGCTTGAGCGCGGCGTCATGGATCTCCCAACGCATAGAAAACCCGCCGGCGAGTAGCGCAAACGCCTCGCGCAGCGCTTCGAGCCCCGGGTCGCCGCCCACTTGCTGAAAGTGCACGCGCATGAAAAATTCGCCCGTATGGCTATCGCCGAACTGCGCCGAGTCGAGAATGTTCGCGCCGCGTTCGAAAAGGAATCCCGATACCGAATGAACGATGCCGGGCCGATCGGGGCACGACAGTTTCAAAATGAAGCTGTGTTGGATCGACATGACCTTGCTAACTCCTATGTTTTTGACTCGTGCCTCACGGCTCAAAGCGTGACGAACGGCGCGGCGAACAGCGTCTCGATGCCTGCGCACGCCTCTTCGTCGATCCAGCCGTGGCGCAACATGCAGTCGAGCGTCGCCAGACTGGCGTCGACCGTCATCTCACCGTCTTCGATCCAGCGGGCGACTTCGTCGATGCGTGCCAGCCGGTGCTCGCCGACTTCGCCGTCCTGATTGCGCGGCGCGAAATCCTCCGGCAGCATCAGGTCGTAGATGAAAATCTGTTCGGCCTGCGTGCCTTCGGGCAGCGACTGCAGGACGTGCACAGTGCGGCCTGGCGCGGCGTTCGCAGCGACAGCGGCCTCGATGCCCGCCTCTTCCCAGCATTCCTTTGCGATCGTCTCTTCGATCGACAAGCCCCACGCGATGCCGCCGGCGACAACGTTATCGAGCATGCCGGGATCGGTCGCCTTCGTATCGCTGCGGCGCGCGATCCACAGTTGCGACGCGCGATCGGCGTATTTCACGATGCCGTTCAAATGCACCGCATACGTCATCGTGCCGAAGAAGCGAGCGGCCGCGCGCTCGATATAGGCGAGCGGTGCGGCGTCGAAGGCGTTGCGGATCGCGTAGGTTTCGTCGCGCCAGCCATAAATGCACCCTTGCCCGGCGAGCACGCCGATGACGGCGGCGAGCGCAGCCGAGCGGCTATCGGCGCTCACATCGAAGCGAGCGGCCAGCGTCACGCGCGCCGCATCGACCTCGAAGACATCAGGCCAAAGCAAGAGCAGCGGCACGTCGCTTTCGCGGATCCATCCGACCTGCTCGGAAGCCATGAAAAACGGCCGGTGCAGGCGCGGGGCGAAGCAGCGGGCGTGCGCGATGCAAGGCAAATTCATTACAACTCCCATTCGATAGCGCGCTGCCTCGCCGAAAGCCGCGAGCGTCGCATGGAACGCACTTGGAGATTGTCCGGGCCGGGGGCGGCCGTGATTGCCGCCGAGGCGGCAAGAAACAGCGGAAGAGTCGGCATGATGCGATCGCTCGCTCGATTGAATTAAAACCCGCGATCAATGTCCCGGAAAATCGGTGACCGTATAGAGCGGTAGGCCGCTCTCGCGCAAGCGCTTCGAGCCGCCTAGATCGGGCAGATCGACGATCGCCGCGCCCTCGACAACAACCGCGCCCAGCCGCTCGAGCAGATTCTTGCCGGCCATCATCGTGCCGCCCGTCGCGATGAGATCGTCGACGATGACGATTCGGTTGCCCGGCTCGCACGCATCCTCGTGAATTTCCACGGTGGCCGTACCGTACTCGAGCGAATACGATTCCGAGACGGTCTTGTACGGCAGCTTGCCGATCTTGCGAATCGGAATGAAGCCGAGATTCAGTTCATAGGCGACGATCGGCGCGATGATAAAACCGCGTGCGTCGAGCCCCGCGACGTAGTCGAGCTTCGCTTCAACATAGCGCTCGATAAACAGATCGATGAGCACGCGCAAGGTCTTGGGCCGCTGCAGCAGCGGCGTGATGTCGCGAAACTGCACGCCGGGCAGCGGCCAGTCGGGAATCGTGCGAATTTGGCTCTTGATGAACGCGGCGGCGTCGAGCGGGGCATCCGCGGGTGCATGGGACATGAAAACCTCTGCAGGGGCGGCCGCTCGTATCGACAAGCCGCCGGAATCGATTGATGAATGATCACGCCGCCGGGACGCCGGCGCGTCGATTACGCAGCAGGCGCTCCTCCGCCAGGGCGAGCGCATCGGGCGGCCCACGCAGCACGACGATGTCGGCTTCGCGCAGCTTCGTCTCGGGACCCGGCTCGACGCCGCGAATGCCGTGCCGCCGAATGGCCGTGACCTCGACGCCCATCGACGCGAGTCCGAGTTGCTCGAGCGTGCGGCCGACGGCATCGGCATTCCCGTCGACAGCCACAGATTGTAGCCGCACCTGGTCGTGCCCGTCTTCGTCGCCCGGATCGTCGGCGCCGCGGAAATAGCCGCGCAAGAGGCTATAGCGCGCGTCGCGCATTTCCTCGACACGCCGCACGACGCGCCGCATCGGCACGCCCATGAGCACGAGCGTGTGCGAAGCGAGCATGAGGCTGCCCTCGACAATCTCCGGAATGACTTCGGTCGCCCCCGCTGCCAGCAGTTTCTCGAGATCGGCATCGTCGACGGTGCGCACGATGATGGGCAACGCCGGTTCGAGTTCGTGCACGTTGTGCAGCACGCGCAGCGCCGAGGGCGTATTTGCGTAGGTAATGGCCACGGCTGCCGCGCGATGAATGCCGGCCGCGACCAGCGACTCGCGCCGCGCGGCATCGCCGAACACGACCGATTCGCCCGCGGCCGCCGCAGCCGCGACGCGATCGGGGTCGAGATCGAGCGCGACGTACGAGAGCCCCTCGTGCTCCAGCATGCGTGCGAGGTTTTGTCCGGCACGGCCGTAGCCGCAGATGATGACGTGGGCGTTTTGCCGCAGGCTTTGCGTCGCGATGCGCGTCATCTGCAGCGACTGCTGCATCCATTCCGTCGACGAAAGCCGCAAAACGATGCGGTCGGCGTTTTGAATCAGGAACGGAGCGGCGAGCATGGACAGCAGCATCGCGGCCAGAATCGCTTGCAGCAGGTCCGCATCGACGAGACGTTTGTCGAGAATGAGATTGAGCAGCACGAACCCGAATTCGCCCGCTTGCGCAAGGCCCAGGCCGGTGCGCATCGCGACGCCGGGCGTCGCCCCGAACAGCCGCGCGAGCCCGGTGATCATGACGATCTTGAGCAGCACCGGCGCGATCAGGAACGCAAGCACGAGCAATGGATGCGCAACGAGCACGCGCGGATCGAGCAGCATGCCCGTCGTCACGAAGAAGAGGCCGAGCAGCACGTCTCGGAACGGCTTGATGTCCTCTTCCACTTGATGGCGGTACGGTGTCTCGGCGATCAGCATGCCGGCAATGAACGCACCGAGCGCGAGCGAGAGCCCGAACTTGTCGGTCACGAACGCGGCGCCGAGCGTGACGAGCAAGAGGTTCAGCACGAACAGCTCCTGCGAGCGCCGCCGCGCGACGACATTGAACCAGCGCGTCATGAACGTCTGGCCGACGAAGAGCAGCAGCGACAGCGCGACGACGATCTTCAGCGCGGCAATCCCGAGCGTTTTGGCGAGATCGTGCGAATCGCCCCCGAGCGCGGCGATGACGATGAGCAGCGGCACGACGGCCAAGTCCTGAAACAGCAGCACGCCGAAGATATTGCGCCCGTGCTCGGTTTCGATCTCGAGCCGCTCGGCGAGCATCTTGCTGACGATGGCCGTCGAAGACATCGCGAGCGCCCCGCCAAGCGCGATGCTCCCTTGCCACGTCACATGCATCCAACGCTGGAACAGAAAGCCGACGAGCACCGAGACGCCAACCGTGCCGATCACCTGCAGCAGCCCGAGCCCGAACACGAGCGTGCGCATTGCGCGCAGCTTGGCGAGCGAGAATTCGAGGCCGATCGAGAACATGAGAAAGACGACGCCGAATTCCGCCAGATTCTGCGCGCGCTCGGAATCGGGTGCGAGGCCGAGCGCGTGCGGGCCGACGACGATGCCGACGGTCAAATAGCCGAGCATCGGCGGCAGATTCAACGAGCGGAACAGCACGACCCCCACCACTGACGCGAGCAGCAGGAAAAGCGTCATCTCGAGCGGAGAAATCACGTGCGAAGCGTCCTCGTTCGTCAGCGGAACGCACGGACACGGAAAGCGCGCCGCGCGTACGGTTTGGAGCGCCTGGAGGCGGCTATGGACCACGGACGGCCCGGCGCGGCGAACAACGCCTTTGCTATACTCCGGCGAATGATAGCGAAAATCAATGGCGACCGGGCGTTGGCGCTCGCCCGGGAAGTCCTCGACATCGAAGCCGACGCCATACGCGGGCTTCGCGATCAAGTCGACGAGCGCTTCGTCGCAGCCGTCGACCTTCTCTTGAGTTGCCGCGGCCGCGTCGTCGTATCCGGCATCGGCAAATCCGGCCACATCGCCCGCAAGCTTGCGGCCACGCTCGCCAGCACGGGCACACCCGCGTTTTTCGTGCACCCGGCGGAGGCGAGCCACGGCGATCTCGGCATGGTCACGAAAGACGACGTGTTCATTGCGCTGTCCAATTCCGGCGAATCGGAAGAACTCGTCGCGATCTTGCCGCTCGTCAAGCGCCTCGGTGCGAAGCTGATCGCGATGACGGGACGCCCGCAATCGTCGCTCGCCACGCTCGCCGATGTCCACTTGAACGCCGGCGTACCGAAGGAAGCCTGCCCGCTCGAACTCGCCCCTACGGCCAGCACGACGGCTGCCCTCGCGCTCGGGGACGCCTTGGCCATGGCCGTGCTCGACGCGCGCGGCTTCGGCGCCGACGATTTCGCACGCTCGCATCCGGGCGGCGCACTCGGGCGCCGACTGCTCACGTACGTGCGCGACGTCATGCGCACGGGCGATCAACTGCCGAAGGTGGGCCCGGGCGCGACGGTGCGCGATGCGCTGTTCCAACTGACGTCCAAACGCATGGGCATGACCGCGATCGTCGACGAGCGCGACCACGTCGAAGGGATCTTTACCGACGGCGACCTAAGGCGCGTGCTCGAGCGTACGGGCGATTTTCGGGATTTGCCGATCGCTGAGGTCATGACGCGTGCGCCGCGTACGATCGGCGTCGATCAGCTCGCGGTCGAAGCCGTCGAATCGATGGAACGCTATCGCATCAACCAGATGCTCGTCGTCGATGCGCAAGGCAAGCTGATCGGCGCGCTCAACATGCACGATTTGTTTTCGAAGAAGGTGATCTGATGGCCGCCGCGTCCCTCACGGCAACCGAACGCGCGAGCCGCGTGAAACTCATGATTTTCGACGTCGACGGCGTGCTGACCGACGGCGGTCTGATGTTTACGGCTCAGGGCGACGCTATGAAGTCGTTCAACTCGATGGACGGCCATGGCCTGAAGCTGCTCGGCGCGGCGGGGATCGAAACGGCGATCATCACGGGCCGGCGCTCCGACATCGTGCTCGCGCGCGCCAAGGAACTGAAGGTCTCGCACCTTTACCAAGGCATAGCCGATAAGCTCGAAGCGTTCACCGAACTGATGCGCGAAGCGAACGTCACGGCCGAGCAGTGCGGCTATATGGGCGACGACTGGCCCGACCTCGGCGTCATGACGCGCTGCGGCTTTGCCGCCGCGCCCGCCAACGCGCATCCTGAAGTGATCGCACGCGCGCATTGGGTATCGGAAGCGCGCGGCGGGCAAGGCGCGGCGCGCGAGGTCTGCGACGCACTACTGCGCGCCCAGCACCGTTACGACGCGCTGCTCGCGGCCGCTTGCGGAACCGGGCGACCATGAACACGGCGCGCCTCTCGTCGTTCTTATCGTTGATCGCCTTGGCGGCGCTCGCGGGCGGCACCTATTGGCTGTTGCAGGCGACGCGGCCACCGGCCTCGCGCGGCGACGAGTTGGCCAAGACCCATACACCCGATTACTTCGCCGATAACTTCTCGATCTCCGAACTCGATCAGTCCGGCTCGACGCAATACCGGCTGACGGCCGCGAAGATGGTGCATTTCGAGGACGACGAGAACAGCGACCTCACGCGCCCCGCGGTTCGCGCGTTCCAGCCGGGCAAGCCGATCGTGACCGCCACCGGCGAGCGCGGCACGGTCAACGGCGACGCGTCGATCGTCGATTTGTACGACAACGCGCGCATCCTGCGCGCCGCGGGCGCGGCCGATCCGGAAATGCAGGCCGACTCCGTGCATTTTCGCGTACTCGTGAACGACGACGTCATCGAAACGGAAAAGCCGGTTAAACTTCGGCGCGGCCTGTCCATCGCGACGGCAAGCGCCATGAAATACAACAATGTCACCCGCGTGATACAACTTTTCGGCAACGTCCGCGGCTATATCGCGCCTTCGGACAGCTCGGGCAGCGGCACGCCCGGCGCCGGATCGAAGTAACCGGGTTCCATCCTTTCGTAGCGTGACTGCATGAACGAATCGTTCTCCCCTATCGGACGCCGGCCCACGCGCGTCGCACTCGCGGCGACGCTCGTCGCACTCGTCTGCTTCGCGTTCGGTCCCACCGCTCACGCGGAGCGTGCCGACAAGGACAAACCGCTGAATATCGAAGCGGACAACATGACCTACGACGATTTGAAGCAGGTCACGATCTTCACGGGCCACGTCGTCGCGACGAAGGGCACCATCCTCATCAAGGCCGATCGCGTTACCGTGCACCAAGATCCGCAGGGCTATCAATATGCGACCGGCACGATGGACACGAACAGCAAGGATCTCGCTTATTTCCGCCAAAAGCGCGAGGGCCTCGAGGAATATGTCGAAGGCAACGCCGAACGGATCGATTACGATGGCAAGCAGGACTTGACGACGCTGACGACGCGCGCCACGGTCCGCCGCCTGCAAGGCCTGACCACGCTGATGGACGAGGTGCATGGCAGCGTCATCACGTACGACGGTCAAAACGACTTCTATACGGCCCGTGCGGGCAAGGACGTGGCGGGGCCCGGCAATCCGACCGGCCGCGTGCGGGCGATGCTCTCGCCGCGCAACGGCGCCGCGGCGCCGCTCACGGGCGGGCCGGCCAAACTCGCACCCGCATCGAAGATCGAAGGAAACGTGCCGCAGTGAATATGCTATCCACTACCGCCGCACCCGCCGAGGCAGCGAATGGGAACGAGCCGCGCCGCGCGGCGAGTTCACTCGTTGTGCGCAATCTGAAGAAGCGCTACGGAACACGCACCGTCGTCAAGGACGTCTCGCTCGACGTGAAAAGCGGCGAGGTGGTCGGGCTGCTGGGGCCGAACGGTGCAGGCAAAACGACGTCGTTCTACATGATCGTGGGCCTCGTGCCGCTCGATGCCGGCGAAATCATTCTCGACGGCAAATCGATCAGCCTGCTGCCGATTCACAAGCGCGCGGCGCTCGGCCTATCGTACCTGCCGCAAGAGGCATCGGTATTTCGCAAGCTGACGGTCGAGGAAAACATTCGCGCCGTGCTCGAACTGCAGCACGACGACAACGGCAAGCGCCTCTCCAAATCGGCGATCGAGGCCCGCACCGAGGCGCTGCTCGACGAACTGCAGGTGTCGCATCTGCGGGAAAACCCGGCCCTATCGCTATCGGGGGGCGAGCGTCGCCGCGTCGAAATCGCACGGGCGCTTGCTACTAACCCGAGCTTCATCCTGCTCGACGAGCCGTTCGCAGGCGTGGATCCCATCGCGGTGCTCGAGATCCAAAAGATCGTCAAATTCCTCAAGCAGCGCAATATCGGCGTCTTGATCACCGATCACAACGTGCGCGAGACGCTCGGCATTTGCGACCACGCTTACATTATCAGCGACGGCTCGGTGCTCGCAGCGGGCGCGCCGCGTGAGATCATCGAAAACGAGAGCGTGCGGCGCGTCTATCTGGGCGAGCACTTCCGCATGTAAGGTCGAGATCAGGCCCACGTGCAATTTTTACGCGGCGGCGCAACCGCCGCGGCACATTGCCGTGCGGCCGAACCCGATCGGCGCCGCGAGGTTCCCGGCGCGTGGCAAAGTCTCTACAATGAAAGACACATTGCCATGAAAGCCAGCCTCCAACTCCGCCTATCGCAGCATCTTGCGCTAACCCCTCAACTGCAGCAGTCGATCCGACTGCTGCAGTTGTCGACGCTCGAACTGCAGCAAGAAATCGCGATGGCCGTCGCTCAAAATCCGCTGCTCGAATCCGAAGACGAATGGATTGCGAGCCCGCTGCGCGTTGGTTCCGACGGGTCCGTCATCGCGCAAGCGCCCACGCCGTCGGCGCCCGAACCGATGAGCGGTGCGGGCTCCTCCGAGCAGTCCGAGCGCAGCGACGGCAACGACGGGGCAGGCGGCGACGACTACAGTCCGCTCGGCTCGGCTGACGGCGGCGACGCCTCGCAATGGAATCTCGACGACTATGGCCGGTCGGCGGGCGCGTCCGACGACGACGATCTCCCGCCCCTACAGATCCACGAATCGACGACGACGCTGCGCGATCACCTGATGGTGCAGCTGCGGATGACGCAGGCGAGCCCGCGCGACCGCGCGCTCGTCACGTTCCTGATCGAATCGCTCGGCGACGACGGCTACCTCCTGTCCTCGCTCGATGAAGTATTGGCCGATCTGCCCGAGGAACTCGAGCTCGACCTGGACGAGCTCGGCGCGGCGCTAGCGCTGCTGCAAAGCTTCGACCCCGCCGGCGTGGGCGCGCGCTCGGCGTCCGAATGCTTGAGGCTGCAACTGCTCCGGCTCGCCGATTCGCCCACCCGCAAGCTCGCGCTCGATATCGCCGGCAACCATCTCGAACTACTCGCCGCGCGCGACTTCACGCGGCTGCGCAAGCAACTGAAGGCGACCGACGACGAACTGCGCGATGCCCATGCGCTGATCCGCTCGCTGGAGCCGTTCCCCGGCGCGGCGTTCGGAAAGGCCGAAGCCGATTACGTGGTGCCGGACATCATCGTCCGAAAGGCTTCGGGCAATTGGCAGGCCGAACTCAATCCCGAGGTGATGCCGCGTCTGCGGATCAACCATCTTTACGCGAATATCCTGCGCAACAACCGCGGCGATCCGGGCAGCGGTTCGCTGCGCCAGCAGCTCCAAGAGGCACGCTGGCTCATCAAGAATATCCAGCAGCGTTTCGAGACGATTCTGCGCGTCGCGCAAGCGATCGTCGAGCGGCAGAAGAACTTTTTCGTGCACGGCGCAATCGCGATGCGCCCCTTGGTTTTGCGAGAAATAGCTGATACGCTGGGCTTGCACGAATCGACGGTATCGCGTGTGACGACCGGCAAGTACATGCTCACCCCATTCGGGACGCTCGAGTTCAAGTACTTTTTCGGGTCGCACGTGTCGACGGACACGGGGGGCGCGGCCTCGTCTACGGCAATTCGCGCGCTCATCAAGCAACTGATAGGAGCGGAAAACTCGAAAACCCCTCTTTCGGACAGCCGCATAGCCGAACTGCTGGCGGAGCAAGGGTTCGTGGTCGCACGCCGGACGGTTGCCAAGTACCGCGAAGCGCTCAAGATCCCCGCAGTCAATTTGCGCAAGTCTCTTTAGGCTTTCCGCGTGTTGCGGAGAGCGTTTACCGGCCCTGACGCCCTCGGCGGAACCGGCCGGCCGATACGACCCGCCGCTCGTCAGTCACGCGGGGTGATGACTCGAGCGGGCCGCTCCCGACCGGCGCAACCGCACCGATGGTGCCGGGTAGCCATTTGTTTGGAGAGCACTATGAATCTGAAGATCAGTGGACACCATCTCGAAGTCACGCCGGCGTTGCGAGAATACGTGGTCACCAAGCTCGACAAGGTGCTAAGACATTTCGATCAGGTGATCGATGGCAATGTGGTCCTCTCGGTCGACAACCACAAGGAAAAGGATAAGCGGCAGAAGGTTGAAATCAACCTTCACCTAAAGGGCAAGGATATCTTCATCGAAAGCGCGAACGGCGATCTGTATGCCGCGATCGATCTGATGGTCGATCGACTGGACCGGCAGGTCGTGCGTCACAAAGGGCGCATTCAAGAACACCAGCACGACGCGATCAAGCATCAGGACGTGCCTTTGACAGGCGATCAACTTCAGCCGTAAGACGGCAGTCGGCGCCGAGACTGTCTCACCCCGCGTAAGAAGCCGCTCGCGTTCGAGCGGCTTTTTTCTTGGTGCGGTGCTGCGCACCCTCGGCCGGCGCGGCGCACCATCTGCTTCGGCCCTGTTCTATAATGTGCCGATTATTGAGGGGTAGCCGGCCGCACCGCAGCCTGGCCGTCGCCCACCGAGCCGGCGCGCACGGCCGAAAACCGACAATCAGCCAGTTGCCGCGAGGAGCGCCCAGGCGACGCGTTAGCCTGCCAACATGAATCGTTTAGCCAAATTTCTTCCGCTTGAAAACGTCGTTATCGGCCTTTCGGTCACCAGCAAGAAGCGCGTGTTCGAGCAAGCGGGCTTGATTTTCGAAAACCAGAACGGAATCGGTCGCAGCATCGTCACCGACAATCTCTTCGCACGCGAACGGCTCGGCTCAACGGCGCTGGGTGAAGGCGTCGCGATTCCGCACGGCCGCATCAAGGGCCTGAAGCAGCCGCTCGCGGCATTCGTGCGCCTCGACCAGCCGATCCCGTTCGAATCGCCCGACGGGCAACCCGTCTCGCTTCTCATTTTTTTGCTCGTGCCCGAACAAGCCACGCAGCAGCACCTGGAAATCCTCTCGGAAATCGCGCAACTGCTGTCCGACCGCGAAGCGCGCGAGCGCCTGCATAACGAAGAAGATCTCGAAGAGTTGCATCGCCTGCTCACCCAGTGGCACCCTTGAGCTTGCCGTAGCGCCCAAGCCTCGGATTTTCGGCGCGGCGGCGCGGCGCGCTTACAACGCGCTGTTCATCGGCCTTGGCGGGCAGGTCGACGCACGTCGTCGCCGCGCGCGCCGCGGTCAACCAGGAGCAAGGGATTCATGGATACGTCCAGCATCAACGCCCAAAGCATTTTCGATGACAACGCCGCCATGCTCAAATTGAGCTGGCTGACGGGGCATGAAGGCTGGGAGCGCGGCTTCTCGGCCGAAACTGTCGCCAACGCGACATCGAGCGCCGATCTCGTCGGCCACTTGAACTTGATCCACCCGAACCGGATCCAGGTGCTCGGCGAGGCGGAAGTCAACTACTACCAGCGGCAAACCGACGAGGATCGCTCGCGCCATATGGCCGAGCTCATCGCGCTCGAGCCGCCGTTTCTCGTCGTCGCGGGCGGCGTCGCCGCACCGCCCGAGCTCGTCTTGCGCTGCACCCGCTCGTCCACCCCCTTGTTCACCACGCCGATGTCGCCCGCTGCGGTCATCGACAGTCTGCGCCTTTACATGTCGCGCATTCTGGCGCCGCGCGCCACGCTGCACGGCGTGTTTCTCGATATTCTGGGTATGGGCGTGCTGCTGACGGGCGACTCGGGGCTCGGCAAGAGCGAGCTCGGCCTCGAGCTCATCAGCCGCGGGCACGGGCTCGTGGCCGACGACGCCGTCGATTTCGTCCGGCTCGGCCCCGATTTCGTCGAAGGACGCTGTCCCCCATTGTTGCAAAACCTGCTGGAAGTGCGAGGCCTGGGCCTGCTCGATATCAAGACGATCTTCGGCGAAACGGCCGTGCGCCGCAAAATGAAGCTCAAGCTCATCGTGCAACTCGTGCGCAGGCCCGACGGCGAATTTCAGCGCCTGCCGCTCGAAAGCCAGACGGTGGACGTGCTCGGGCTGCCGATCAGCAAGGTGACCATTCAAGTGGCGGCGGGCCGCAACCTCGCTGTGCTCGTGGAAGCGGCCGTGCGCAACACGATTTTGCAGTTGCGCGGCATCGATACGCTGCGCGATTTCATGGATCGGCAACGTATTGCCATGCAAGATCCGGATAGCCAGTTGCCCGGCAAGCTCATGTAGCCCCCCGCGCTCGGGCCGGCGCCACGGCCCACCGGCAACGGGTGCGGCCGTTATCGGCCCGACCAACGCGGGAACGCAAGTGCTATGATGAAACGAACGGGTTCTTCCTCATGCGTATCGTTCTGATCACCGGTATTTCCGGCTCCGGCAAATCTGTCGCGTTGAACGCACTCGCCGACGCGGGCTATTACTGCGTCGACAATCTGCCGCCTCGCTTCCTGCCCGCGCTCACGCAATACCTCGCGAGCGAAGATCAAAGGCACGAACGGCTGGCGGTGGCGATCGACGCGCGCTCGAGCGCCTCGCTGGACGAGATGCCCGGCATCATTCGCGATTTGGCGAGCGAACATGACGTACGCGTGTTGTTTCTCAATGCGAGCACGCAGTCGCTGATTCAGCGTTTTTCCGAAACGCGCCGGCGCCACCCGCTCTCGGGCGCGCCCGCGCATGACGCCGACGTCGGCCTGCTTGCATCGTTGGAAGAAGCCATCGAGCGCGAGCGCGAACTCGTCGCCCCGCTCGCGGAATTCGGCCATCAGATCGATACGAGCAATCTACGCGCGAACGTATTGCGCACGTGGGTCACGCGCTTCATCGAGGAGCAGCGCGAAGGTCTGATGCTGATGTTCGAATCGTTCGGATTCAAGCGCGGACTGCCACTCGACGCCGATTTCGTCTTCGACGTCCGCGCCTTGCCCAATCCGTATTACGACCATCGCCTGCGCCCCCTGACCGGGCGCGATCAGCCCGTTATCGATTACCTCGACGCGTTGCCGATCGTGCATGACATGATCGACGACATCCACGCATTCGTCATAAAGTGGCTGCCGCGTTTTCGCGAAAACAACCGCAGCTATCTGACCGTCGCAATCGGCTGCACGGGCGGGCAACACCGCTCCGTGTTCATCGCCGAGACACTCGCGGCCCGCCTGTCGCGCGAGGCCACGGTGATCGTCCGGCATCGCGATGCTCCGGTCGCCATCGACGAATCGTCACGGTTAGTGGCCTAACTCGGCTACTAGCGGCTTAACCCGCCGCGGCATACGCGGCCCTTCAAAGCGTGCGCCATGCCCTCTACTCCTGCCGTCTACGCTGACCTACCGCTCTTTCCGCTGCACACTGTGCTGTTTCCGGATGGGCTCTTACCGCTGAAGATTTTCGAGGCGCGCTATCTCGACATGGCGCGCGCCTGCTTGCGCGATGACTCGCCGTTCGGCGTCTGTTTGCTGAAAAGCGGCGGCGAGGTCGCGCAGGAAAACGTGCCGTGCGTGCCCGAGACCGCCGGCACGCTCGCGATCATCGAGCAGTGCGACGTCGACGATTACGGCATGCTGCTCGTGCGTGCCCGCGGCACGCAGCGCTTTCGCCTGCTCTCGCACCGCAAAGAGCCGAGCGGTTTGCTCGTGGGCATGGCGGAGCCGCTGCCCGACGACGTCCCGCTCGAGGGCGTGGAGGCCCTCGCGAAGTTCGGCGCCTGCGCTGAAGTGCTCGAGCGCATCATCGAGACGCTCAGCGAGCGCGATGCCGAAGGCGTGCCGTTCGCGGAGCCGTTCCGCTTCGACGACCCCAGTTGGGTCTCCAATCGTTTGTCGGAAATCCTGCAAATTCCGCTGCGCGCCCGCCAAAAGCTGATGGAAATGGCCGATGCCAACGCACGCATCGACGCCGTCCATCACTACATGCAGCAGCATCAGTTGCTGTAGCAGCCGCCGGAAACGCTAGAGAAGCGAGCCCTTGAGCCCGTCGAGCAGCTTGCGTACGGGCGCCGGCAGGCCGTAGTCGTCGATTTGCGCGAGCGGCACCCACGCCGTCTCGCCATCGCACGCCTCGATGCCGGCCGTGACCGATGCCCGTCCCGCGTCGGCGCAGCACGGCTCGATGTCAAGTTTGAAATGCGTGAACGTGTGCGCGAGCGGAGCCAGGCGCTGAAAGCCTGGCTCGGCCCCGAACGCAAGGGCGCGCTCGGCCAGCGACCCTTCATCGGCGGCTTCAGGCAAGCTCCACAAGCCGCCCCATATCCCCGAGGGCGGCCGACGCTCGAGCAACACGCAGGCCCCGTCGCGCAATACGAGCATCCAGGTGCGGCGCGTCGGCACCGCCTTCTTCGGCCGGGCGGCGGGCAATTCGCGCTGGCGGCCCGTCGCGCGGGCGACGCAATCGGCGGCGAACGGACAGCGCGCGCAGTCGGGCTTGCCGCGCACGCACAGCGTCGCCCCTAGATCCATCAGCCCTTGGGTGTACGCGCTCACATCGTCATCTGAAGCCTCGGGCGCCGGCATCAGGCGCTCGGCCAGCCGCCACATGTCATTTTCGACCCGCTTTTCGCCGGGAAAGCCCTCGATGCCGAACACGCGTGCGAGCACGCGCTTGACGTTCCCGTCCAAAATCGTCGCCCGTTCGCCGAATGCGAACGAAGCGATTGCCGCCGCCGTCGAGCGGCCGATGCCGGGCAGCTCGGCCAATCGCTCGGGTGACGCCGGAAACGCTCCGCCGTGACACTCCAGCACGGTCTGCGCGCAGCGATGCAAGTTGCGAGCGCGCGAGTAGTAGCCAAGCCCCGCCCATAACGCCATAACGTCGTCGATCGGCGCGCGCGCCAGCCTCGCAACGTCGGGAAAGCGAGCGAGAAATTTGGCGTAATACGGGATGACGGTCGACACCTGCGTCTGCTGCAGCATGATCTCCGACAGCCAGATTCGATAGGGATCGCGCGTGTTCTGCCAGGGCAGATCGTGGCGCCCGTGACGGCGCTGCCAGGCGATCAATCGCGTGGCGAAAGCCGCCTGCGGCGGCGCGGCGGGTTGCTCGGTGACAATCGGAGAAGCGGACATGGGCGGCGAAGAGTCAGCGCTGACAGTGCGCGCAATAGTAAGTGGAGCGTTGCCCTTGGACGATTTGGCGAATCGGCGAGCCGCAAACGCGGCATGGCGCGCCCGCGCGATCATAGACGAAGCAGTCGAGCTGGAAGTAGCCGCTCGCGCCGTCGCTGCCCACGAAATCGCGCAGGGTGCTGCCGCCGCGCTCGATAGCGGCGGCCAGGGTCTCGCGCACGGCAACGGCCAAACGCTCGCAGCGCGCGAGCGAGACACGGCCCGCGGGCGTAGTCGGCCGAATGCGGGCGCGAAAGAGGCTTTCCGACGCATAGATGTTGCCTACGCCGACGACGGTCTCGCCCGCAAGCAGCAATTGCTTGATCGACGCCGTGCGCCCGCGCGTGCGACGAAAAATCAGCTCGCCGCTGAATGCGTCGCCGAACGGCTCGACGCCAAGGCTCGCCAGCAGCGGATGCGTATGGACATCGCCGGCCGCCCGCGCGTGCCACAGCACGGCGCCGAAGCGGCGCGGGTCGCGGTAGCGAAGCACGAATTCGTCGAAGATCCAGTCGATGTGGTCGTGCTTGGCCGGGTCGAGCGCCTGGTCAGGCTTCAGAATGCGCAGTGTGCCCGTCATGCCGAGATGGACGATGAACCAGCCGGCGTCGATCTCGAACAGCAGGTACTTGCCGCGCCGCTCGACCTTGCGCACCGCTTGGCGGGCGAGTGTGCGAGCGAGATCGGGCGGCACGGGCCAGCGCAGCGCGCTCGTGCGCACATCGACACGCTCGACGCGGCGGCCCGTGACGTACGGCTCGATGCCGCGCATCGTGACTTCAACTTCCGGCAGTTCGGGCATGTCAAAACGAGTGAGGGTAGGTGTGTAACTTGCATCGTCCAATCTGCGTGTATTGTAGCGAGCGCGTTACAATCGACCGAAACCTCGAACGGATCTCCATGATTTTGTCCATCAAGCAGCTGTTCTCGCGCCCGGTCGGCGCACGCCCCGCACGGTACGCGGGGCCCGCGGGCCGCATTGTCGGCGCTGTTCTGTGCGCCTGGACGCTCGCCGCGTTGCCCGCGCATGCCCAGGATCCGGCGCCGTCGGACGAGGGTTCTGCGAGTGCGACGGACCTGTTCGGCCCCTCGCTGCCCGAGGAGAAAAAAGATCTCCCCGGCGTGCCGCTGACAAGCCAAATCGTCTTTCAAGTGCTGGCCGCCGAAGTCGCGTTGCAGCGCGATCAGCCGGCGCCGGCATACCAGACCTATCTGGCACTCGCTCACGACACGCACGATCCGCGCATGGCCGAGCGCGCGACCGAAATCGCGCTTGCGGCGCAGAGCCCGTCCGATGCGCTGGCGGCGGCGCAGCTATGGCACGAGTACGCGCCCGATTCCGAACGCGCCGTGCAGGTCGACGCATCGCTGCTCGTATTGTCGGGCAAACCCGACGATGCCAAGCCGCTGCTCGAGCACGAGCTCGCGAGAGTGCCGGCCGACAATCGCGGCAGCGCCTTGCTCGCGCTGCAGACGCTGCTTTCGCGTGGCCCGAATCGTGTGGGGGGCTTGCAGGTCCTGCAAGATCTGCTAAAGAACGACATGGATCGCCCCGAGGCGCAGCTCGCGATCGGCCGTCAGCAGTTGCTGGCCGACGACCGGCCTGGCGCGCGCGCAGCGTTCGAACGCGCGCTCAAGCTCAAGCCGGATTTCCTGCCGGCAGCGCTTTCGCTCGGTCAGATGGGCCCCGAAGAGCGCAAGGAAGCCACCGCGTCGTTCGAATCGTACGTGAAGCAAAATCCGAAGGCGCGCGATGCGCGACTTGCGCTGGCCCAGCTTTATCTGTCGAGCGACCGGCTCGACGATGCGCAAAAACAGTTCGAGGCGCTGCGTGGGTTTGACGCGCACGATCCGATGCCGCTGCTCGCGCTCGGCCTCATCAAGGTTCAGCAGAAACAATACGACGCCGCGCAAACGTACCTGACGCAATACGCCGATCTGACGGAGAAGACGCCGGGCGCCGATCCGGGCCAGGCGTACCTCTACCTCGCGCAACTCGCGCTCGAGCAAAAGCACGGCGCCGACGCGGCCAAATGGCTCGACAAGGTTCCGCCCTCGAGCGCGCAGTATGTGACGGCGCGTGTGACGCGGGCGCAACTGCTCGCCAAGGCCGGCAAGGTCGACGATGCGCGCAAGATCCTCGGCGATCTCCAACCGGCCGATCCGCGCGAGCAAGCGCTCATTGTCCGGACGGATGCGGCGATCCTGTTCGACGCCAAGCGCTACCGCGAAGCCGAGTCGCGCTTGCAAGCGGCCGACGAGGCATTCCCGAACGATCCCGAGATCCAGTACGACTACGCGATGGCAGCCGAAAAGACCGGCCACTACGAGCTCATGGAAAGCGTGCTGCGCAAGGTCATGCAAGAGCAGCCCGATAATCCGCAGGCCTATAACGCGCTCGGCTACTCGCTGGCCGATCGGAACCAGCGCCTCGATGAAGCGGACAAGCTGATCGAAAAGGCATCGACCCTTGCGCCGAACGACGCGTTCATCATGGACAGCCTCGGCTGGGTCAAATACCGCAAAGGCGATACGGTCGATGCCCAGAAGCTGCTTAAGCGGGCCTACGACATTCAGCCGAACGCCGAGATCGGTGCGCACCTGGGCGAAGTGCTCTGGAAGAGCGGGGAACAAAAAGAGGCACTCGATGCATGGCGCCGCGCCCGCAAGCTCGAGCCCGACAACGACACGCTCGTCAAAACACTCCAACGCTTTCAAGTGAACGTCAACAATCTCTGATGGCTGTTTCGTTTCTCTCCGCACTTCGCCTTGGCCGCCGCGCTTCGTTGAGCGCCGCGGCCGCTGTCGCCGTCGCACTGGCGGGATGCGCGACGCCCACGCACGGTCCGTCGACGTCGAACGCGACGCCCGAGCTTTCGACGCAAACCGTCCGCGCTTACCACGGCCGCTTCTCGGTCCGTTACGTCGATCAGAACGGCCAGACGCGCAATGCCTATGGCAACTTCGATTGGCAACAGCAAGGCGATACCGTCACCCTGCAACTCTTGAATCCGCTCGGGCAGACGCTCGCGATCGTGACGTCCTCGCCCTCGTCGGCCATGCTTGAACTGCCGAACCGGCAGCCCGTGACGGCCGACAACGTGGGCGAACTCATGCGGCACTCGCTCGGTTTCGCACTGCCCGTCGAGGGGTTGCGCTATTGGATCGCATCGTCGCCCGCGCCGAACTCACACGCAAAAACGATCGTCGATCCCGAGCAAACGTCGCATCTGCGTGAAATCGATCAGGAAGGCTGGACGATCCAATATCTCGCCTATGCCGATGCACCCGCGACCGGTGTCAAGCGCCTGAACCTGACGCGTCAGGACCCACCGCTCGACATCAAGCTCGTGATCGACCGCTGAACGCGCGCATCTCGCCTAGTACCGCTTTTCACATGATCGAAACGACCGACTCCCTGCGCGCTTGCGCGGCCCCCGCCAAGCTCAACCTGTTTCTGCACATCACGGGCCGCCGCCCCGACGGCTATCACACCTTGCAGACGGCGTTCCAGTTGATCGATTGGGGCGATGTCCTTCACTTCACGCTGCGCGAGGACGGGCTCGTTCGCCGTGCGACCGACGTGCCCGGCGTGCCCGAAGCGAGCGATCTGGTCGTGCGCGCGGCCGAACTGCTCAAGCGCCATACGGGCACGGCGCTCGGCGTCGACATCGAGATCGAGAAGCGCTTGCCGATGGGCGCGGGGCTCGGCGGCGGCAGCTCGGATGCAGCCACCGTGCTGCTCGCGCTGAACCGCCTCTGGAAGCTGAATCTGGCCCGCGACGTACTGCAAGCGCTGGGGCTGCAGTTGGGCGCCGACGTCCCGTTCTTCGTCTTCGGCAAGAACGCATTTGCGGAAGGCGTCGGAGAAGCACTCGAGGCGGTACAATTGCCCCCGCGCTGCTTCCTTGTCGTCACGCCAAAAGTGCACGTTCCGACGGCAGCGATTTTTTCCGACGAGACGTTGACAAGGGATTCCGAAGCCGTCACAATTACGGACTTTCTTGCACAGCAAAGTTGCAGCGCAGGATGGCCTGAGAGCTACGGCCGGAATGACATGCAGCCTGTTGTCGTGGGAAAATACGCTGAAGTTGCGCGGGTGATCGAATGGTTCGAATCCGAACGGTTCGAACTGATTGCCCCGGCGCGAATGACCGGATCGGGCGCGAGTGTTTTTGCCGCGTTCCGGGACATCGGCGAAGCGAAAGCGGCGCAATCCAAGCTGCCTGCAGATTGGATTGGTGCCGTGGCATCGAGCCTGGATACGCATCCGCTTTTTGCTTTCGCGTCATAGGTTTCGCTTTGCCGGATCTGCTGCGCAGGCCCAGCGAAGCTCAGAGTCAGTGTAGGGGAGTCGCCAAGTTGGTCAAGGCACCGGATTTTGATTCCGGCATGCGAGGGTTCGAGTCCTTCCTCCCCTGCCAAACATTCCCGCAGTTCCGCCTCCAGCAGCAGGTGCACGATGAGCAGCCATGACGGCCTGATGGTTTTTACTGGCAACGCGAACCCGGCGCTTGCACAGGAAGTCGTCAAAATTCTCGGCATCCCCCTCGGCAAAGCGATGGTCAGCCGTTTCTCCGACGGCGAGATCCAAGTCGAGATCCAGGAAAACGTGCGAGGTAAGGACGTCTTCGTCCTGCAATCGACCTGCGCGCCGACGAACGACAACCTGATGGAACTGATGATCATGGTCGATGCGCTCAAGCGCGCGTCGGCAGGCCGGATCACCGCAGCCATCCCCTACTACGGTTATGCCCGTCAAGATCGCCGCCCGCGCTCCGCGCGCGTCGCGATTTCGGCGAAGGTCATCGCCAACATGCTGGAAATCGCCGGCGTCGATCGGATCATCACGATGGATCTGCATGCCGACCAGATCCAGGGCTTTTTCGACATCCCCGTCGACAACATCTACGCGACGCCCGTGCTGCTCGGCGATCTGCGCAAGCGGAACTACGAGAATCTGCTCGTCGTCTCGCCCGATGTCGGCGGCGTCGTACGTGCCCGTGCGCTAGCAAAGCAGCTCAATTGCGATCTGGCCATTATCGATAAGCGCCGCCCCAAGGCGAACGTTGCCGAAGTGATGAACATCATCGGTGAAGTCGAAGGGCGCACCTGCGTGATCATGGATGACATGGTCGATACCGCGGGCACGCTGTGCAAGGCCGCGCAAGTGCTCAAAGAGCGCGGCGCGAATCAGGTCGTCGCCTATGCGACGCACCCGGTATTGTCGGGCGGCGCAGGAGAGCGCATCACGAACTCGTCGCTCGATGAACTCGTCGTCACGGATACGATTCCCCTAAGTGAAGAAGCGCGTACGTGCGCAAAGATTCGCTCGCTTTCGTGTGCGGGACTGCTCGCCGAGACATTCTCGCGCATCCGTCGCGGCGATTCGGTAATGTCGCTGTTCGCGGAAAGCTGAGCCAGGCGTAACAACGTCGAGGCCGAACACGCTGAGGTCGCTGCACAACGCATGCGGCTTCGGCAACTGGGCGCGGTTCGTTCAACGAAACGCGCCGTTTTCGTCTGGAGCCTAACCTGTCGCGTCATTCCGGCGCGCTGTGCGAAGGGCTCCGTTTCACTGCCTGGTCGCGGGCAGTTATTGGAGATTGAATATGAAAGTCGTCGCTTTCGAGCGCAACCAGCAAGGTACGGGTGCGAGCCGCCGCCTGCGCAACTCCGGCAAGACGCCGGGGATCATCTATGGCGCAGCAGCGGAACCCAAACTGATCGAACTCGATCACAACGCGCTGTGGCACGCGCTGAAGAAGGAAGCCTTCCACTCGTCGATTCTCGACCTCGAAGTGGCCGGCGAGTCGCAACGCGTTCTGCTGCGTGACGTGCAATATCACCCGTTCCGTCAGATCGTGCTGCATGTCGACTTCCAACGCGTCGACCCGAACAAGAAGCTGCATACGAAGGTACCCGTGCACTTCATGAACCAGGAAACGAACCCGGCCGTGAAGCTCGGCGGCGCGGTCATCTCGCACGTCGTGACGGAACTCGAAATCGAGTGCCTGCCGGCTGATCTGCCTGAATTCGTCGAGATCGACCTTGCGAAGATCGAAGCCGGTCATTCGCTGCACGCAAGCGACATCGCACTGCCGAAGGGCGTCTCGCTGGTGGCTCACATCCTGAGCGAAAACCCCGTCGTTGCCTCGGCAACGGTGCCGGCCGGCGCGGCATCGGCCGAAGCCGCTGCGGAAGGCGAAACGCCCGCCGCGTAAGCGCGCTCACGCTCGCCGATCCTCTCGATCCGTTTCATTGAAACGGTCGACGTCACCCGCCGCGGCTTGCCCGGCGGGTTTTTTTTGATCTATTCGGTCGCTTGGTCTTCTTGGCCTCCTAGACCGTTTCGTCTCTCGTTCTCTGGCCGGTTCGCCGGCATGAAAGCATGATCAAGCTCATCGTCGGGCTCGGTAATCCGGGCGCGGAATATACGGCCACGCGGCACAACGCCGGCTTTTGGCTCGTCGATCAACTCGCGCGCGAAGCCGGTGCGACGCTGCGTGACGAGCGGCGCTTCCACGGTTTCTACGCGAAGGCTCGCCTTCATGGCGAAGAAGTGCATCTGCTCGAGCCGCAGACCTATATGAATCGCTCCGGACAGTCGGTGCTCGCCGTTGCCCACTTCTTCAAAGTCCTACCCGACGAAATCCTCGTCGCTCACGACGAGCTCGATCTGCCGCCCGGCGCCGTCAAGCTCAAGCTTGGCGGCGGCAGCGGTGGGCATAACGGGCTGAAGGACATTTCGGCGCACTTATCCTCGCAGCAGTATTGGCGGCTGCGGATCGGTATCGGCCATCCGCGCGATCTGATTCCCGAGAGCGCGCGCGCAGGCGCAAAACACGATGTAGCGAACTTCGTGTTGAAGCCGCCGCGCAAGGAAGAGCAGGATGTGATCGATGCGGCGATCGAGCGGGCGCTCGCCGTCATCCCGCAGATCGTGAAGGGTGCGCCCGAGCGTGCGATGATGCAGTTGCATAGCGCCGGGTAAAACGCTTGGCTCGGCGTGTCAGCCCTTCGGCTCGGCTACCTTCGCCGCTTGGAGCGCGCGGTATTTAGCGAGAAGCCCATCGGGCGTCTCGACGTGCTGCGGGTCGCGGGGGATGCATTCGACGGGGCAGACCTGCTGGCACTGCGGTTCGTCGAAATGGCCGACGCACTCCGTGCACTTGGCCGGATCGATCACATAGATCTCCGGCCCCATCGAAATCGCGTCGTTCGGGCACTCGGGCTCGCATACGTCGCAATTGATGCACTCGTCGGTTATGACTAAAGCCATGCTGTCACCGGAAACACGGTATCGAACGAAAACGGTATTTTACGCCTCGCTTGCGTCCGCAGCCGGCGCAGCGCTCACGGTTGATCGGCCGATCCGTTCGCGACCTCGGCCACCTTGTCTTTCAGCCACTTCTCGACCGAAGGGAATACGAACTTGCTGACGTCCCCCCCCAGTTGGGCGATCTCGCGCACGATCGTGCCCGAGATGAACTGATATTGATCGGAAGGCGTCATGAACATTGTCTCGACGTCGGGCAGCAAATAGCGGTTCATACCCGCCATCTGAAATTCGTACTCGAAATCGGACACGGCGCGCAGCCCGCGTACGATCACACGCGCGTTGTTGGTCCGCACGAAATCCTTGAGCAGCCCCTTGAAACTCGCGACATGCACATTCGGATAGTGACCGAGCACTTCTTGCGCAATATCGAGCCGCTGCTGTAGCGTGAAGAACGGCCTCTTGCTGCGGCTGTCGGCGACGCCGACGATCAGCGTGTCGAAAATGCTCGACGCACGCCGGACGAGGTCTTCATGACCGCGCGTAAGCGGATCGAACGTACCCGGGTACACGGCGATTACCATCGACCCTCTCCTCTCATCATCGTGTTTGGGACGCGGGCATGCGTTCACTAGGACGCCGCCGGCCATGACGCGGCTAGATGTAGCCGGCGTCGCTCGGTGTTAGAAAGGCGCATTATTCATCATTTTCGCGTTGCAGCAAATGATAGTGCACGGCGCCCGCTTTGCCCTGTCGCACGACTTGCCATCCGCTTAGCGCCTCGATGCGCGCAAGTTCGAGCGATTCGAGCGGCTCGCCAGATTCAACATACAAATACCCGTGCCCGGTAACGAGCGGTGCGGCCAATTCGAGCGCTCGCGGCAGCAACGCCTCATCGAACGGCGGATCGAGGAAAACCAGATCGAACGAGCCGGGCGGCAAAGCGGCCGCGAGCCGCAAAGCATCGGCTTCGACGACTTCGACGGCCTGTGCGGAAAGGCGCGCGCGAATTTCATGCAGTTGACGGGCGGCTTTGGCCTTGCGCTCGACCATCAGTACCCGAGCGGCACCGCGCGAGGCGGCTTCAAACCCGAGCGCTCCCGTACCGGCGAACAAATCGAGGCATCGCCACCCGTCCAACCGCTGGCCTAGCCAATTGAACAGCGTTTCGCGGACGCGATCGGGGGTTGGCCGCAAGCCCTCCAAAGTCAGCACCGGTAACGGCGTGCGCTTCCAGTCGCCGCCGATGATGCGAACGGTATGCGGCTTGCCGCGGACAGGTGCCGCGGGCGTTGCGCGGGAGGCAGATGAGGAACGGGGCATGCGAACGAATGCGTGTGGCGTATGGCGAATGAGGAAAGCCGCGAAAACACTCGCGGGAGTGACGACCAACGTTACCATAGCTGCGGCGGCACCGGCGAAGCGCGCGAGCGGCGCGCCTAGCCTGCTAAAATAGCACGCTTCGAGTGCATTGCCGCATTGCCGCATTGCAGGTCGGCACCGGCGCATGCGCGGCCGCGCGCCATCCATTGCCGCCGAAGGCAGTTCCCCACGGCACCGATCACGGCCCATCCCATGTTCAGCTTCTTCAAACGATTCAAGGGCGGCAAAGCCGCCGATACCTCGCAGGATACGCAAGCGGAGCAAGCCACTCCGGCCGCGCCTGAAATCGTCGCTCCTACAGCGGCGCCTGAAGCCGCTGCGCCCGGGTCTGCATCTGCCCAGGCACCTGCCCCTGCGCTAACACCCACGCTCGCGGCGACACCAACACCAACGCCAAAGCCCGCCGCCACTACGCAAGCGCCGACACCCTTTGCCGCCCCGGGCTCGTCGAGCGCGCCGATCGTGCATGCCGCTGCGCAGCCGGGCGCGCCAGCCACACCGCAAGCCGGCACGGCTACCGCCCCGGCCACCACCAGCAGGCCCGTCGCGCCCGAGCAGCGGATCACTGCCGTCTCGGCCGTCGCCGCGGAGTCCAACACGGCCGGTGAGGTCGAAACCGAGGAAATCGTTCCACCGCCAGAGCCCGAGCCCGCGCAAAAGCAATCCTGGCTCACGCGGCTGCGCTCTGGGCTGTCGAAGACAAGCGCCGGGCTCACCGGCATCTTCGTGCGCACGAAGATCGACGACGACCTTTACGAGGAGCTCGAAACGGCGCTGCTGATGTCGGACGCCGGCATCGAAGCAACGGACTTCCTGCTCGGCGCGCTGCACGAGAAGGTGCGCAGCGAGCGGCTCACCGATCCGCAGCAAGTAAAAACCGCGCTACGCACGTTGATCGTCGATTTGCTCAAGCCGCTCGAGCGCTCGCTCGTACTCGGCCGCGCCCAACCGCTCGTCATGATGATCGCGGGTGTAAATGGCGCGGGCAAAACCACCAGCATCGGCAAACTCGCCAAGCATCTGCAACGGTTCGAGCAATCGGTGCTGCTCGCCGCCGGCGACACCTTCCGCGCCGCCGCGCGCGAGCAACTCACCATCTGGGGCGAGCGCAATAATGTGATGGTGGTCGCGCAGGAAAGCGGCGATCCTGCGGCAGTCATTTTCGACGCCGTCAGCGCCGCGCGCGCGCGCAACATCGACGTCGTCATGGCAGATACGGCGGGCCGTCTGCCGACACAACTGCACTTGATGGAAGAGTTGCGCAAGGTCAAGCGCGTGATCGGCAAAGCGTTCGAAGGCGCGCCGCATGAAGTGCTGCTCGTCATCGATGCAAACACCGGCCAAAACGCACTGGCACAAGTGAAGGCGTTCGACGATGCACTGTCGCTGACAGGCCTCATCATCACGAAGCTCGACGGAACGGCCAAGGGCGGCATCCTGGCGGCGATCGCGCGCCAACGCCCCGTGCCTGTCTATTTCATCGGCGTGGGCGAGAAGGTCGAAGACTTGCAGCCGTTCAACGCCGAAGAGTTCGCCGACGCCTTGCTCGGCTAGGCGCTAAGCGCCAAAGCTAAGGCCAAGCGCCAGCCAAAGGGGCAAGGCAACGTTCAACGTTAACACGGCATGGCGCGCGGCGCGGCGCCCCGAGGCGCTTCGCGGTCTGTTTCGCCCCGGCTCATTCCGCGTCGGGCTGCTCTGCCGGCGCGGCGCGCACGAACGCATCGTGCCGCATGGCTTCGTCGTAAATCCGTTGAATCGTCGGGTACGGCTGCATGTCGATGTTGAACCGCTGCGCGTTGAACACTTGCGGCACGAGCGCGAGGTCGGCCATCGTCGGCGCATCGCCGAAGACGAATTTGCCGGTGCGCGAATCGGACGCGAGCCGCGATTCCAGCGCTTCGAATCCGATGTCGATCCAATGTTTGTACCAAGCGTCTTTGGCGCTGTCGGACACGCCGAGTTTGTGCTTCAAATACTTGAGCACGCGCAGATTATTGATCGGGTGAATCTCGCAGGCGATTTGCAGCGCGATCGCGCGGACGTACGCGCGATCGACGGGCGCGCTCGGCAAGAGAGGCGGGTTCGGATGCGTCTCCTCCAAGTACTCGATGATCGCAAGCGACTGCTGGAGCACCGCATCGCCGTCGACGAGCGACGGCACGGTGCCATCCGGGTTGATGCGCCGATAATCGGGCTTGAACTGCTCACCACCATCGCGCAACAGATGTACCCCGACGTATTCGTAGGGCAGGCCCTTTAGATTGAGCGCGATGCGCACGCGATAGGCTGCCGAACTGCGGAAATAGCTGTATAGCTTCATCGATCGTCTCCAAGACTCCAACACGCGCACCGCACCGTCAAACCACGCGCACGTTCAATTCGCCTAGGCCCGCTACAGCGCCTTTCATCGTGGCCCATCTCGCGTGCATGCGCGGCGTAGTTGCGGCCGACGCAGTAGATGCGTCGGATCGGAAAGCTTATGCGTGCGCACGCGGTATCGACACTTTCGGCAATCGGCACTGCGACGATCGGCGCGGGGGCAAAGACGTATTCCATCGCGTTCTTCTCCTTGTTTCGTTCTGTTGCAGGGACGCCGCGCATCGGCGGGTACGGCGCGCCAAAGCAACAAGTTTATCGCGGCCGCATGCGCGCGGCCCGACCCGCCCCGCACAACGGTTGTCGACAATTGTCGCGGCCGGAGCCGCCGCCGCTCGATGCAATGGCTGCTTGCCAGACTGGACCGAATGCGGTACTCGTTGTGCTTTGTTACGCTTCGTCGGGTACCCCCGCTTTCCCGCTCACTTATGACCGAACACGCTGCCGTCGAACCGTTCCCCTGCGCCCGTTTCATCAAGGAAATCGGGCGCGGCCCGCATGGCGCTCGCGCGCTGTCGCCCGAGGACACCTACTCGCTCTATAGCGCGATGCTGGAGGGGCGCGTGTCAGACATCGAACTGGGTGCCGTCTTGCTCGCCTACCGCCTCAAGGGCGAAACGGCGGACGAGCTCGCCGCCATGCTCGCCGCCGCACAAGCCTCGATCGCGCCGATCCGCGTGCCTGGCGCCGTGTCGATCCCGAGCTACAACGGTGCACGCAAGCAACCGAACCTCGTGCCCCTGCTGGCCCTACTGCTGGCGCGCGAAGGTGTACCTACGCTCGTGCATGGCATCACGCAAGACCCAGGCCGCATAACGAGCGCCGAGATTTTTGCTTGCTTGGGGATCGAGGCGGCTCGCTCCCACGCGGACATTGAAGCGGCGCTAACGACGCGCCGCCTCGCGTTCGCATCCGTCGACGTGCTCGCGCCCAAACTTGCCCGCCTGCTCGGATTGCGGCGCGTGATGGGCGTGCGCAATTCCACGCACACGCTCGTAAAGATCTTGCAGCCATTTGCACCGGCTGGCTTGCGGCTCGTCAATTACACGCACCCGTCGTACCGCGACAGCCTCGCCGAGCTGTTCCTCGGGCATCCCGAAGCCGCCGCGGGGGGCGCGTTGCTCGCGCGCGGTACAGAAGGCGAAGCCGTTGCCGACACGCGCCGCCAGGTCCAGATTGATTGGCTTCACGACGGCGTCGCGCAAACGCTCGTAGCACCCGAGCGCGCGGCACCCGACGAAGCCGGGCCCGAACTGCCCGCCGCGCGCGATGCCGAAACGACGGCGCGCTGGATCGATTCCGTGCTGCGCGGCGATGCGCCGGTGCCGCCGACGCTCGCGCGGCAAGTCGAGGAAATCGCGCGAATCGCACGGATCGCGCACACCGGCGCGCCGGATCGCAGCTAGGCCTCACCACCCGCCAGCCTGCGAAGCGCGGTTGACAGCGTGCGACGAGCTGTCATAGAGTGCGTCTCATGTGTTCGATCCAGAACCCCCTCCGAATTACCTGCGGCCGCCTAGCGCGGCCCCTATCGCTACGACTAGCGTAAGCCAGGCGTAGCGCCGCGCGTCATTCGCGCGGTCCTCCCGCAGTATCCCAGCCGTTCCCGTTTCACCCCAAACCGCAGTTTCCGCAGTTTCCGCAGTTTCTTTATACAACCCGTAGTCGTCAGTATTCGGCCGAGTACCGCTCGTACGAATCGCGAACAGCGCCGACGCCGCAGCATCGCGTTCCGGCATGATCGGCCAGCCGCTCGATCAGCCCGCTTTCGCAGACGACCCAAAGAACGAGGTCCGTCCCCATGCTTCGCAACCCTGCCGCAAAGTACCGCCCCTTCCCTCCCGTCCAAATGGCCGGCCGAAAATGGCCGAACCGTACGATCGAGCGCGCGCCGATTTGGATGAGCACCGACCTGCGCGACGGCAACCAGGCACTGATCGAGCCGATGAGCATCGAGCAAAAGCTCGAGTTCTTTGAGATGCTGGTCGCGATCGGCTTTAAGGAGATCGAAGTCGGCTTCCCGTCGGCGTCTCAGACCGATTTCGACTTCGTGCGCAAGCTCATCGACGAAAAGCGCATTCCGGCCGACGTGACGATCGAGGTACTCGTGCAGTCGCGCGCCGATCTGATCGCCCGCACGTTCGAAGCGCTCGAAGATGTCCCGCGCGCAATCGTCCATCAGTACAACGCCATTGCGCCGTCGTTTCGCCGCATCGTCTTCAACGCGTCGAAGGACGACGTCAAAGCGCTGGCCGTCGACGGCGCGCGGGCCATCAAAGAACACACGGAACGACGGCCCGACACACACTGGATCTACGAGTACTCGCCGGAGACGTTCAGCATGACCGAGCTTGCCTTCGCGCGCGAAGTCTGCGACGCCGTGAGCGCGGTCTGGCGCCCAACGCCCCAACGCAAGATGATCGTCAACTTGCCGGCAACGGTCGAAGCCGCGACGCCGAACGTCTTCGCCGACCAAATCGAATGGATGGACCGCAATCTCGCCTACCGCGACAGCATCGTCCTCTCCGTGCATCCGCACAACGACCGCGGCACCGCGGTCGCCGCCGCCGAACTGGCCCTGCTCGCCGGCGCCGATCGCATCGAGGGGTGTTTGTTCGGCAACGGCGAACGCACGGGCAACGTCGATCTCGTCACGCTGGCCCTGAACCTCTACACGCAAGGCATCGACCCCCAACTCGATTTCTCCGACATCGATCGCGTGCGCCGCGTCGTCGAGCGCTGCAACGCGATCGCCGTACACCCTCGCCATCCGTACGCCGGCGAGCTCGTCTTCACCGCGTTCTCCGGCTCGCATCAAGACGCAATCCGCAAGGGCTTCGTTCAGCAAAAAGGCGATGCGCTTTGGGAAGTGCCCTATCTGCCGATCGATCCGGCCGATGTCGGCCGCGGCTATGACGCGGTGATTCGGGTCAACAGCCAATCGGGCAAGGGCGGTGCGACCTACCTGCTCGAGCGCGGGCTCGGCTTCGCGCCGCCGCGGCGCGTGCAGATCGAGTTCAGCCATGCGGTGCAGCGCATCGCCGACGACTCGGGCGCCGAAGTCACGGGCGAAACCGTCTGTACGCTGTTCTCGCGCGAATACCTCGAAGTTCGAGGGCCGGCCGAGCGGGTCGACAGCATGGTGCGCTGGCGCCGGCGAGAGGTGGCGCGCATCGATGCTGCCGCGGCCTATGATGACGGCCAAGGCTGGGCCCAGGCGCTCGCCGATGCGGTGTCGAGTGCCGCGCGCCGGCGCGTGCAGGTGTGCGATTACGAAACCGTGCGCACGAGCGACGGGCGCACCGCTGCCTTCGTCGCATGCAGCGTGGACGGCGAGGTGCAGACCAGCACGGGCGGCCCGTGCGTGCGCTATGGCGTCGGCGTGCACGCGAGCCCCGCCACGGCGGCGGCCGACGCGCTCGTCTGTGCGGTGAATAGGCTGGAATGGAAATCCGAGGAGGAGGACGAACCCGCCGCGGCTTGAACAGCCTCCTGCTGGTAGCCGAGTGCAGTCCGCCATAAGCGGACCACAGCCCTGGAGAAGGATGCGCTGCGCGTTTTACTCGAGCGCGCAGCGGGTCGCATGCCAAGCGACGAGGCGCCAATGGCCGCTTTCCTGCGCTTGAATTGCCGTGTAGGCGATCGGGAAGAGCAGCGCGCCGTTGTTCGCTTCCATCTCGATGAGCGCGCGCCCGGTAACGACGCAGGTGCCGCTGCCGACAGGCAGGACGTCCTGCGATTGCACTTCGATTTGCCGATAGCGGCGGTGCCCATTCGAAATGGAATCGATGAACTGTTGCTTGGTCTCGCGCTTGCCGTTCGTATGGACGTAGCTCACGCTTTCGGACAGCAATTGATTGAGCAACGGCACGTCGCCGTCCACCATCGCGCGAAACCGATCCAGCTCGAGCGCCCGAATCGCCTCGATCACCTTTGCCGCCATCGCTCGGCTCCCATGCGCCCGGCGGATGCGCCGGCGTCAGAAGTTGTACTGCAGGTATAGCTGGCTGAAATTTATACCAGGATTCGGCTCTTTGATACCGGCATTCGATATATGTTGGAAGCGAAACCCAGCCTGATACTGCTGGTGCGAGCCAAACGCTGCGCCTACGCCCGCCACCTCAGTGAATTGGAACGCGCTGGAAAGGGTATAGCCGTCGGTGATCGTCGGATGGGAGAGCACGCGCACGCCGGCGCCCGCCTCGATGTAAGGACGGATCCATCCGGAATCCTTGAGGAAGCGCAGCATCGGCGTCACGCCGAACTCATAGATATCGTTGTGATGCGTGCCTTCGTTCGTATGCCAATAGCCGAGGTGCGCCTCGCCGGTCAAGGAAAAATGCCAGCCGCCGATGTCCCACCAGTTCAGCCCCGGGTCCCAAACGAAACCGAAGTCGACTTTCTTGACGTTGTGTTGCGCGACGCCGACGGCAACTTGAGCGCCGAACCGGTGATCGGAAGAGGGCACGCTCGCCTCCTGCGCACCGGCGGCGGCCGAGCCGAACAGCAGCGCCGATGCGACACAGCCCAGCGCCATCGCCTTGACCCGGATCAAATCGCTTTTATTATTCATCGCGATACTCCAACAGGAGTGGGTAAGTTGGGTGCAGGGCGCTCCCGGCAGAGGAAACACCCAGGGTGAATGATCATATGTCCGATCGATAACGCAACGGTACCGCTTCTTGCAAAACAGTGTTCGCAGCAAGACAACAGCGCCCGGGGAAGACACGGGACGCGCGATAACCGATGCCTCCTCCTGCACGCCAACGCCGAGACCGCAAAAGGCGTAAAATATCACTATCGAAATAGGATCATCGATAGGGACGAGGGAACTTCAAGGGGGCGACGGGTTCCAATCCTTAGCACTCGGCGAAACGGAGTGCTAATATCCCCCGTGAAGTTGTTTTCGTGACTAAGCCATACCTGATTCACAAGGAGTTTCTTACGTGAGCAACGCTATGACCCTTCCGAACATTCTGAGCCCGGCGTCGGCTAAGGCCGCTTCGGCAGGTGCTCTGACGCTCGCGCCGTCGATGCTGCCGGGGCAGCTCGGCAACATCGACGCGTACATCCAAGCCGTCAACCGGATTCCGATGCTGAGCGTCGAGGAAGAGCGCGAGCTCGCTGTGCAGTACCGCCAGCAAAACAGCCTGGAAGCCGCGCGTCGGCTCGTGCTGTCGCACCTGCGCCTCGTCGTTTCGATCGCGCGCAACTATTTGGGCTACGGCCTGCCGCACGCCGATTTGATTCAAGAGGGCAATATCGGTCTCATGAAAGCGGTGAAACGCTTCGACCCTGAGCAAAACGTACGCCTGGTGTCGTACGCGATTCACTGGATCAAGGCCGAGATCCACGAGTACATCCTGCGCAACTGGCGCACGGTGAAGGTTGCTACGACCAAGGCGCAGCGCAAGCTGTTCTTCAATCTGCGCAGCCATAAGCAGGGGCTGCACGCGTTCACGCCCGACGAAATCGAGGGCCTCGCGAAAGAGCTCAACGTCAAGCGCGAGGAAGTTTCGGAGATGGAAACGCGTTTGTCGGGCGGCGACATCGCGCTCGAGGGCCAAGTCGAAGACGGCGAGGAAGCGTTCGCGCCGATCGCCTATCTGGCCGATTCGCACAACGAGCCCACCGCCGTGCTTGCCGCGCGCCAGAACGACCGGCTGCAGACGGACGGCATTGCGCAAGCACTCGAGTCGCTCGATGCGCGTAGCCGCCGCATCATCGAAGCACGCTGGCTCAACGTCGACGACGACGGTTCGGGCGGATCGACGCTGCACGAGCTTGCCGATGAATTCGGCGTGTCGGCCGAGCGGATTCGACAGATCGAAGCCAGCGCGATGAAGAAAATGCGCACGGCGCTGGCGGAGTACGCGTAACGCAACGCCAGAGATCGGTGCACGAACGGAAAACGGCGCCTGGGCGCCGTTTTCCGTTCTTCGTTGCGACGTGCGTCGTGCGTGTCAAGCCGACGCCTCGCTACCGCTCAAACAGGCTGCGGCGAAGGGCCATCCGCAGCCGGCAGGCGCGTAGCAAGCTGCTCCGCATAGCGCCGCGCAGCCGGTCCGCAAACAATGTGGAACGTATCGGCCGATACCCAAGCTACGTCGAGCGCCCCTAGCCGCTGACGGTCGACGGCCGAGGGGTCACGCACAACGACGCGTAGCCGCGTAGCCGCTACGGGATCGAGCGCGGCAACGTTCGTCGCACCGCCGAACACGGCGAGCCAACGCATCGGATCCGGGTCGAGCGGCCCCGTCTGGCCATCGGCTACCTTCGCCGCACCCGCCGGTACCGACACCGCCGACACCGACACGCCGGCGGCAGCCCCGCCCGCGATCACCGCCCGAATTTCGTCGGCGATGACATCCGCCTCCGGCCCGATCACCACTTGCACGTTGTGCGCGTCGCGCTTGAGGACTCCGCGAGCGCCGGCCGCCTTCAGCGCGGGCTCCGAAATCTTCCCGGAATCGGCGACGGACAAACGCAGCCGCGTCGTACAGGCATCGACGAGCGTCAGGTTCTGGGCGCCGCCCAGCGCGGCGATATAGCGATCGGCGCGCGATGCGGCCGCACCGGCAACCGGCGCAACATAGCCGCCCGCAGCATACGATTGAACTTGCTCTTCGGCCATAGCGGGCTCGCGGCCCGGCGTAGCCATGTTGAACTTGCGGATGAAGAAGCGGAACAGCCCGTAGTAGACGAGCGCATAGGCAAGACCGATCGGAATCGCGAACCAGCCTTTCGTCGAAAGGCCGTAGTTGAGCACGTAGTCGATCGCGCCGGCCGAAAAAGTAAAGCCTAGGTGCACACCAAGCGCCTGGCAGATCGCGAGCGAAAGCCCCGTCAACAGCGCGTGGATCACGTAGAGCACGGGCGCGAGGAACATGAACGTGAATTCGACGGGCTCGGTCACGCCCGTCAGGAACGACGTCAGCGCCATCGAGAACAGCAGGCCGCCCACTAACGCGCGGCGCTCCTTCGGTGCCTCATGGAACATCGCGAGACAAGCGGCAGGCAGGCCGAACATCATGATCGGGAAGAAACCCGTCATAAAGCCGCCTGCGGTGGGATCGCCCGCGAAGAAGCGGTGCAGATCGCCCGTGACGGCCGCACCGCCGCCCGGCGGCGTGAAGGTGCCGAAGACGAACCACGCGAGCGAGTTGATGATGTGGTGCAAGCCCGTGACGAGCAAGAGCCGATTCAGCGTGCCGTAGACGAATACGCCGATCGCGCCGGCCGTCGTCAGCCAGTGCCCCGTCGCGTCGATCGCGAGCTGCACCGGCTGCCAGACATACCCGAATACGATCCCTAACACCACGCAGACTAGCCCTGTGATGATCGGCACGAACCGCTTACCGCCGAAAAAGGCGAGGTAGTCCGGCAGCTTGATGTCCTTGTACCGGTTGTAGAGCAGCCCTGCGACAATGCCCGCGATGATGCCCGAGAGCACCCCCATGTTGAGCTTGTCGTTGATGTCCTTCATCACGGCGATTTCGATCAGATAGCCGATGGCGCCCGCCAGCGCCGCCACGCCGTTGTTGTCTTTCGCGAAACCCACCGCAACGCCGATGGCAAAAAGCAGCGGCAAGTTGTCGAAGATCGTCCCGCCCGCATCGGCGATCATCTTGATGTTGAACACATCGGCCTGACCGAGCCTCAGTAAGATGCCCGCAACTGGCAATACCGCGATCGGAAGCATCAACGCCCGTCCCAGGCGCTGCACTCTCAGAAATGGGTTCGCATCCATTGAATCCTCCAGTTGGTCCGTGTCGTCGTTGATGCTTCGCGTCGTCTCTCGACTTCGGGCTATCGGCTATCGGCGATCGTCTGCGTGCGATTTCGGCCGTGGGATCCGAGAGACTTCCTGATTTAATCCACCGGCCAGATTTCGCGGCTTGCTGCTCTTACTGCCTGCGCCGAATCGAGCGCGAGGAAATCGCTCGCGCGCTGCCGGCAGAGTTGATAATCGAGGTTACGCACGCGCGCCTTGATGCCCGGCACCGCAACCGGATCCACCGAAAGCTCCGTGACGCCAAGCCCCACGAGCACCGGCACGGCCACGGGATCGCCCGCCAGCGCACCGCACACGCCGACCCACTTGCCGTGCTTGGCCGCACCCCGCGTCGTCTGCTCGATGAGCCGCAGCACGGCAGGGTGCAGACCGTCGGCCTGCGCGGCGAGATCGGCTTGGCATCGATCCATCGCGAGGGTGTATTGCGTCAGGTCGTTGGTGCCGATCGACAGGAAATCGGCATCGCGCGCGAGTTGATCGGCGAGCAGCGCCGCGGACGGCACCTCGATCATCACGCCCACTTCGATCGGATCGGTACGGCCCAAGGCTAGTGCCAGCTCGTCGATACGTTTGCGCACGCGCACGAGTTCGCCCGCGTCGGTCACCATCGGCAGCAGAATGCGCACCGAGCCATGCGGCTGCACGGCAATGAGCCCGCGCAGTTGGTCGTCGAGCAGATCGGGACGTACCTGCGCGAGCCGGATGCCACGCAGGCCGAGCGCAGGGTTCGTCTCGGGCGGCAGCGTCAAGTACGGCACCTCTTTGTCGGCGCCGACGTCGAGCGTGCGGATGATCGCGGTGCGGCCTTGCAGCGCATCGACAATCGTTTGGTAGCTTTGTCGATGCTCCTCGGCATTGGGCGCCGATTCCCGATGGATGAATAGGAGTTCGGTGCGCAGGAGGCCCACCGCATCGGCACCGTTCTCGAGCGCCGTGCGTGCGTCGTCGATCGTCGCGATGTTGGCCGCGACTTCGATCGCGCGGCCGTCGCGTGTCGCCGCCGTTTCCTGCGAGGTGCGGCGGTTCGCCTCGCGCACGCCGGCCAGACGCTGGCGCTCGAGCCGCGCGCGCTCGACATCGAGTGCGGTCGGGGCATATTCGATCCGGCCCGCGCTCGCATCGACGACAACCTGGGTGCCCTCCGGAATTGCGTGCAACGCGTCGCCGACCGCCACCAGCGCGGGAATGCCGAGCTGGCGCGCGATGATGGCCGCGTGCGACGTGGCGCCACCGCCTGCCATGACGAGCGCAGCGACGCGCGCACGATCGAGCGAGGACAAGTCCGACGGCGTGAATTCGCTCGATGCTAAGACCGCTTCGTCGGGCAGCGTGCGCGCTGCCGGGTTCACATAACCCAGCGCGCGCAGCACGCGTTTTTCGATATCGCGCAGATCGGCGGCGCGCTCGGCGAGGAGCAGGTCCTCGACGTGCGCAAGGACCGCGATCTGCGCACGAATCGCCTCGCGCCACGCGAACCCCGCACTCTTGCCGAGACTGATGAGATCGCGCGCCGTATCGATGAGCGTCGGATCTTCGAGCAGCACGCGATGCACGGCGAAGATGCCCGCCTCGCCGACAGCGCCGCGTTGCGAGGCATCGCGCACAGTGACATTGAGCTCCTGATCGACGACCGCCAGCGCGCGGTCGAGCGAGCGGCTTTCGGCCGCCGGCGTGCCGCTCGCGCGCTCGGGCAGGGCCAGCTCGGCATCGTCCCAGCGCACGAGCTTGCCCACGGCGATGCCGGGCGCGGCGCACACGCCCGCCAGCGTGTTCGGGTCGAGGGGGACACCGCCCGGCCGCGGCGCTTGCGTCGGCGCCGGCGATCTCATGCGCGCCGGCGTTTCCTCGAGCTCCCCGTGCACCTCGCGCAGCAGTTCGCGCGCCACCGCATCGACCGCCTGCGCCGCATCTCGGCCCGTGCCTATCACCTCCACCGTCGCGCCCTCGCCCGCGCCTAGCCCGAGCAAACTGACGACGCTTTCTACATTCGCCTGTCGGCCGTCGTGATGCACCTCGACGCGCGCTTGCAGCGCGCGCACGGCCTCTCTCGCCCGCGCGGCCGGACGGGCATGCAGTCCACCCGCCTGCACGAGCGTGATCGTCCGGCTCGCGTGGACTTCGGCTTCGCCCGTGCTCGCTTGCTCGGCTTGCGCCCTACCGCTCGCGCCTTTCACGCCTTTCACGCCTTTCGCGCGCACTGCAAAGAGCGGGGTCACGCCTGCGGTCACACGCCCGGACGCGCGCTCGATCACATCGAAGGCATCGGAATTCGCGATCGCGATGACAGACACGAGGCTCGGCGCCTTCGAGCAGACCGCGTCTTGATCGAATTCGATCAGGACGTCGCCTGCTCGTACTCGATCGCCTTGCGCGACTTTCGCGGTAAATCCCTCTCCGCCGAGTTCGACCGTATCGATGCCGATATGCAGAAGGATTTCAGCGCCGCCGGGCGCTTGCAGCGTGACCGCGTGGGCCGTACGCGCGAGATGCGTGACGACGCCGTCGCACGGCGCAACGAGGCGCCCGTCGAGCGGATCGATGGCGAGCCCGTCGCCGAACATGCCGCCGGCGAAAACGGGATCGGGGACGTCCGCGAGCGGCACGACGGGTCCCGTCAGCGGCGCGAGCAGGACTGTTTTGTCCGGGGATTGATTCATTAATCGGGACTCCTCAGCACGTTCCATCCGCTTCTCTCGCTCAGTGGGTTTCGGTGATCTTGTTCAAATGGCGCGGCGCGTCGGGATCGCGTCCGCGCGCGGCCGCAAGCTGAGCCGCCATGATGTAGAAGGTTTGAATCGCGGCGATCGGGTCGAGCGCCGGATGACGCGTCGTCGCGAGCGACAACTGCATACTCGCGCCCGGGGCATCGCACGCGTCGCCCGCCACGGCCAGCAGCACGCGCGCGCCGCGCGCACGCATGTCGGATGCAAACCGAATCAGCCCGGCTTGCTCAGGCCCGCGGGGCGCGAAAACCAGCAGCGGATAGTCGCGATCGATGAGCTCCATCGGGCCATGACGCACCTCGGCGCTCGAGAACGCTTCGGCTTGAATGCCCGAGGTCTCTTTCAGCTTCAGCGCGGCTTCTTGCGCGATCGCAAGCCCGAGGCCTCGGCCGATCACGATCATGCGCTCGACGTCGCGCAGCGCATCCACGGCCTCCGACCAATCAAGCGCAGCCGCGCCGCTCAGCGTGTCGGGCAGTGCGCGCAGCGCATCGAGCAGCAGTGCGTCGCGCTGCCAATAGGCGACGAGCTGCGCCGAGATTGACAGCATGGCGATGTAGCTTTTCGTGGCCGCGACCGAGCGCTCGGTGCCGGCCAGCAGCGGCAGATGACATTCGCAGGCGTCGGCGAGCGGCGATTCCGGCGCGTTTACCGCACTCACCGTCAGCGCGCCGGCCTCGCGCAGGGCTGCCATCGTATCGACCAGATCGGGGCTGCGGCCCGACTGAGAAAATGCGATCGCAAGCTCACCCGACACCCGCAGCGGTGCGGCCTGAAGCGTGGCAATCGACATCGGCAGCGAAGCGACAGGTACGCCGATGTGGCTCATCGCAAGGCTCGCGAAATAGCTCGCGGCGTGATCGGAACTGCCGCGCGCGACCGTCAGCGCGACATGGCAAGGCTTGGCAGCCAACACCGAACCGAGCGCCTCGACGCGCCCGCTGTCGGCGCACTGGGCCGCTACGGCAGCGCTCGCGGCGAGCGCCTCTTTAAGCATATTCGACAATCTGCTCCCCTTCGACGTAGGTCGCTGTCAGCGTGAGGTCGCGCTCGAATACAGCGACGTCGGCCCACGCGCCACGCGCGAGGCGGCCGCGATCTTCGATACCGAGATAGTCGGCGGGGTAGCGCGACATGCGATTGGAAACATCGGCGAGCGGCAAGCCGAGCGAGACGAGATTGCGCAGTGCTTCGTCCATCGTCAGCGTGCTGCCGGCGAGCGTGCCGTCGGCCAAGCGCACGCCGCCAAGGCACTTCGTCACGTGCTGGCTGCCGAGACGATATTCGCCGTCCGGCATGCCTGTCGCCGACGTGCTGTCCGTGACGACGTAAAGCCGCGGGATCGCGCGCAGCGCCGCGCGGATCGCCCCGGGGTGCACGTGCAGCAGATCGGGGATGATCTCGGCGAATTCCGCGTGAGCGAACGCTGCACCGACGAGCCCCGGATTGCGATGATGCATCGGCGACATGGCGTTGAACAAATGCGTGAAGCCGCACGCGCCGTGCTTGAGCGCGGCGACGGCGTCGTCGTAGGTCGCGAGCGAGTGGCCAAGCTGAACGCGCACGCCGCGCGCGACCAGCTCCGAGATGATCTGCATATGCCCCGCGATTTCCGGCGCGAGCGTGACGACGCGGATCGGCGCGACAGACAGGTACTTGAGCACTTCGTCGAGCACGGCCGACACCGCTGCGTCGGGCTGCGCGCCGAGCTTGCCCGGGTTGATGTACGGCCCCTCCAGATGTACACCGAGCACGCGCGCACCGCCCGGCGTGCGCGTGCGCGTCACTTCGCCGAGACCTGCGACGACGGCGAGCAGCTCGTCGCGCGGTGCCGTCATGGTCGTCGCGAGCAAGCTCGTCGTTCCGTGGCGCGCGTGCGTGCGCGCGATCGTATCGATGGCCACACCGGCTTCCATGACATCGGCGCCGCCGCCTCCGTGAACGTGCAGATCGATGAAGCCGGGCAGGATGTACGGCTCGCCGTTCGTAGAGGGATCGACGGCCCCGCCTTCGAGCGCGGTGATGCGCCCGCTCTCGTGATGCAGCGTGCCGAGAATCCAGCCGTCGGGCGTCAAAATATTTCCATTCAGCATGGGGTTGCTATCTCGATTAAGGCAATTAAGGCTCAAGTGCGCGTGCGATGTGCATCGCCATTGCGAGCAGCGCGACGGGCACCTGTCGAGCACGCGCTCACGGAAGGGCGATGAAGTTGGAGCCCATTATATAACCAGATTAGTACCAGTCAATTCCAGCGACGAACGCCCCGGAAATAGCCGTGAAGGCATGTACGGCAAGGGTTTGGCGGCAATTGAGGCGTCCAGCGCGAGCGTGACGCGTCACTGGGATTTACCCGAGGTATCGGCGGTGCGTGCAGGTTATGGAACGCTGACGCTCATGACGTGGGGGGTGATGAGCGTGGTCCGCGCGTGTTTGAGCGCGCCGGCTTCCGGATATGCCACGCATGGGCGCGATGAATTAGCGGGCGAGCTAATTATTGGGCGAGCAGCCGCGCAGCGGATTCAGTCGAGCAGCAGCTTCAGATCGTGAACCCACGGCTGCGCGCCCTGCCCATCGCGCGCGAACAGACGCAGCTTGCCGGACGGATCGAATACATAGCTCGCCGCCGTATGGTCCATTGTGTAGTTGTCCGGCGTCTTGCCCGGCACCTTGGCGTAATAGACCCGAAAATCTTTCGCGACTTTAGCCAATTGCGCATCGCTAGGCCGCAGGCCCACGAAGGTGGGGTTAAATGCCTGCACGTACTGCGAGAGCACTGGCGGGGTATCGCGGTCGGGGTCGATGGTAACGAACAGCACTTGTACGCGCTTCGCATCGGCCCCCAGTGCTTGAAGCGCCTGCGCAAGTTCGGCCATGGTGGCGGGACAGACATCGGGGCAATGCGTATAGCCGAAGAAGAGCACGACGGCCTTGCCCTTGTAATCGGCAAGGGTATGCATCCTGCCGTTCGTATCGGGCAACGAGAAGTCGGCGCCGAATTGGGTATTGCCCGTCAGGTCGAGATTTTGGAACGCGGGCTCGCTCTTGCCGCAACCGGCAACGGCCAGCGTGCCCCCAATAAGGCACGCAAAGAGAAACCTGCGCGCGGCGCGTGCCAACGGATGTTTGCTCATCACAGCGGTCACATGCCGATCAGCCCGCGCGCATAGTGATCGACAAGCAGCGCGGCGAACAGCAACGACAGATAGATAATCGAATAGCGAAAGGTCTTGCGCGCAAGCGCATCCGAGTATTCGCGGTAGATCTTCCATGCGTAGCCGAGGAAAACTGCGCCGAGCATAACGGCCGATACCAGGTAGACGAGCCCGCTCATGCCGGAGATAAACGGCATCAGCGTGACCGCGAACAAGATGACGGTGTACAGGAAGATGTGCAGGCGCGTGTACTGTTCGCCGTGCGTATTCGGCAGCATCGGCAGGCCCGCGTTTTCATAGTCCTTGCGGCGGTACAGCGCGAGCGACCAGAAGTGCGGCGGCGTCCAGACGAAGATGATGAGCACGAGAATCCAGGCGTCGCCCGGCAGCGCGCCCGTCACGGCCGCCCAACCCAGCGCCGGCGGCATCGCGCCCGACGCACCGCCGATGACGATGTTCTGCGGCGTGACCGGCTTCAGCAATAGCGTATAGATGACGGCGTAGCCGACGAACGTCGCGAACGTGAGCCACATCGTCAACGCGTTGGTGAACGTATAGAGCGTCCACATGCCAAGCGCGCCGAGGACGGCTGAAAACAGCAAAATCTGCGGGCTCGTGATCTCGCCGCGCGCGGAGGGACGCCACGACGTGCGGCGCATCATCGCATCGATCTTCTGCTCGACGAGACAGTTGATCGCGAACGCAGCGCCCGCCGTCAGCCAAATGCCGACGGTACCGCCGATCAGCACCTTCCACGGCACCATGCCCGGCGTGGACAAGAACATGCCGATGACCGCGCAGAACACGGCCAGCTGCGTCACGCGCGGCTTCGTGAGGGCGAGGTATTGGGAGATTCGGGAGCCGGAGTGGCGGGCTAGTGTCGTGCTTTCCATGGGATCACGCAGGTGCGGCCTCGCGCGGCGAAACGGCGGCGCGGGCCAGTCGGCTGGAAGCGGTTCGGAAGTTTAGCACGACGACGAAGAGCAGCAGGACGGCGCCTCCGCCGTTATGCGCGACCGCGATCGGCAACGGCCATTGCAAGACGATGTTGGACAGGCCGGTCGCGAACTGCAGCGCGAGCACGATAAGCACGCCCGTCGCCGGGCGCCGCAGCGATTCGAAGCGGCGCATCTTGAAGGCAAGGGCGGTAAGGTAGGCGATGACGATGAAAGCAAATGTGCGGTGCGTCCAATGGATCGCCACGAGCGCGTCTTGCGTGATCGCCTCGCCGTCGCCGGTCATGCCGAGCGCCCGCCATAAATGGAACCCTTGCGTGAAATTCATCGGCGGTACCCATTGGCCGTTACAGGTCGGAAAATCGGTACAGGCGAGGACGGCATAATTCGTGCTCACCCATCCGCCGAGCGCGAGTTGGATCACGAGCAGCGCAAGCCCCACGAGCGCGGCGGCGCGATAGCGCGCGATCTCGGGCTCGTAGGCCGGAATCGGGGTCAAGCGTGCAGCGAACCACGCAAGCGAGCCGAGCAGCGTCATGCCCAGCAGTAAATGCGTCGTCACGATAACGGGCTGCAGCTTCATTGTCACCGTCCACGCGCCGAACACGCCTTGCACGACGATCAGCAGCAGCAGCGAAGTGGGCCACCATGGCGACACCGTGAGCGCGTTGCGCTTGATGTGCGCGAGCCAGGCGCTAGCGGCCTGCGCGATGATGAGCACGCCGATCGCCATTGCGAAGTAGCGATGGATCATCTCGATCCACGCCTTCGCCATGCTGACGGGCCCGCTCGGCATCGCCGCATGCGCTGCGGCAATTTGCGCGTGCGCAAGAAACGGCGAGGCCGTGCCGTAGCATCCCGGCCAGTCGGGACAGCCGAGGCCCGAATCGGTGAGACGCGTGAAGCCGCCGAACATAATCAGGTCGAGCGTGAGAAACGTCGTGACCCAGACGAGCTTGCGAAACTTGTCGTCGCTTGCCTTGATCCAGACATAGCTGAGCGGAAGCAGCGCAATGCAAAAGCCGGTGGCCGCGAGTTGCAGCAAAAACATCGTGATCTCCTACTTCTACTCCTACCTCTACTCTTACTTCTGCCGATCGGCGCGAAGCGGCGTCAGCCGATACTCGACGCGGACAAGAGCTTCGTTAAGTCGCGCTTGATCTTGCTCGGATCCGGTTGCTTCGGAAATCGCATCATCAAATTGCCGTTCGGATCGACGAGGTAGATGTGATCGGTATCGGACGTCCCCGGCTCGGCCGGCAACCACGCGGAAAGCGCGGCGGGATCGGCGATGAGCTTGCGCGTGTCGGGGTAGGCGCGCTCGATTGCAGCGGGTACGGCATCGGCATCGGTGCGCAGCCAAACGGTGAGGACGCGTTCGCGCTCCCCTGCCTGCGTCGCGCGAATTTGACGCATGAAATAGAGCTTCGTCGCACACGGTTCCCCGCACCCGCTACGGTCGACGCTGATCATGAGCCAGCGCCCGCGCAGCGAGGCGAGCGCCATCGGCTTGCCGGCTTCGTCCTTGACGATCAGGGCCTCGGCAATCGGACGCTGCGGTTCGATCAGCGTGCCGTAGTTCGTCGCGCCGCCTCTCGGCTTGAATACGTAATAGGTCAGATAAGAAGCAATGACGGGCGCCGCGCACACGAGCGCGACCAGCAGCACGATCCAGCGGCCGCGCTTCCACGAGCCACGCGCGGCGGTTTGTGCAGGCGGCGCCGCCTGGCCTTGATCGGCGCGGCGGCCGTTGCTCTTGGGTGAACGTTCTGATGACATCGGCAAGCGAACCCTCTCAAATCTCTTTTTTTGCGGCGCGTCGCGCCGCATACAGGCCGAAGCCCAAAGCCGCGGCGGCCATGCCCCACCACTGGAACATGTAACCGTAATTGCGCTCGACACCCGTCGTGGGCGCAGGCCAATCGCGGACGAGCGCGTCGTTCTCGTCGCTCGTCTGCTCGATGACGAACGGCTGCAGCGGCAGCCCTGTCTCCGACGCAAACGCCGCGGCATCCAAGTTCTGCCGGATCTTCTGATGCGCGGCGGAGCCGCCCTCGCCGAGCTCAAATGCACGAGAGGCGTTTGCCCGCGCGATGCCTTCGATCGCGACCTCGCCGGTAGGCGTGCGATAGGGGGCGATCGCCGTGCGGACGTCAGCGTTGCGCGGCAGCCAGCCTCGATTGACCAGCACATAGCCGCCGCCCGACAGGGCAAGCGGCATCACGACGTAAAAGCCGGGCCGATCCTGATAGGGACGGTTGTCGAGATACACGACGTGCTCCGGCATGAAACGGCCGACGGCCCGCACACGATGATATTCGATCGACGCGAGCGGGATCGGCTGAGCGCCTACCGTTTGCGCGCCGGCGTGCTCGTATCGCTCGATTTGCGCCTGCAGCGCTTGCTTCTGATGTGCGCGGTCGCGTTGCCAAAATCCGAGCCGGATCGTCACGGCCATGACGAGCAGAATCAGCAGCGTGGGCACTAAGCGGATTTTCATATTAGCAAGCGGCGAGGGGTGACCCCAGCGATGCCGACCGTCGCTGCGCGCGCAGAAGGAACGGCGCCCGTTCGTTCATGCCCCTCATCGTGCGCCGGTGCGATAATTGCATCGATTGCTTACTTCGATTCCGGATATCGGTTGGTTCCATGCACATTTTCGTTGCCGTCGCTTTCGCCCTCATCATCGCCAGTATGGTGTCGGCCCTGTACTTCATGATGCACGACCGCGGCAAGACCAAGCGAATGGTGTGGTCGCTCGCCACGCGGGTCGGGCTCTCGATCTCGCTGTTCCTACTCCTATGGCTCGCGCATTGGCTGGGCTGGATCCAGTACAGCCACGTGCCGCTCGGCCGCTAGCCGCTAACCGCTAGGCTCTCCCCAGCGCGCCGACCCGCGCCCGCATCGCGGAACCGCTTCGCCCTTCGTTGCCGCGACACGTTGCCGCAGCCCTCCCGCTCATAAGACAAACGCCGCCCCGATCGACTCGAAGGCGGCGTATGTCTATCTGGTGCCTCATTCCGGCCGCATCGCGCCGACTACGCGATACGCTTGCCGCCCGCTCCCCTCACCGCGAAACGGGTCTTGCGCTGCGTTACAGCCAGTAGACGACGACGTACAGGCCGAGCCAGACGACGTCGACGAAGTGCCAGTACCACGCGGCGCCTTCGAACGCGAAGTGGTGATCGGCCGTGAAATGGCCGCGGATCAGGCGCACAAGAACAACCGTCAGCATCGTGCCGCCGAGAAACACGTGGAAGCCGTGAAAGCCCGTCAGCAGGAAGAAGGTCGAGCCGTACACCCCCGAGGACAGCGTCAGGTTCAACTCGTTGTACGCGTGGACATACTCGAAAGCCTGCAAGCACAGGAAGCAGAAACCGAGCACGACCGTCGCGGCCAGCCAAGCGATCGCCTTCGTCCGATGATCGTCGCGCAGCGCGTGGTGCGAGACGGTCAGCGTGGCGCCGGAACTCAGCAGCAGGGCGGTGTTGATCGTCGGCACCGGCCACGGCACCATCGCCTTGAAGTGGCCGGCCAGCGCAGCCGGGCCTTCGTTCGGCCAGACCGCCGTGAAATCGGGCCAAATAAGCTTGTAATCCAGGCCGCCGAGCTGATGCAGCGCGATCATGCGCGCGTAAAACAGCGCGCCGAAAAATGCGCCGAAGAACATGACTTCGGAGAAGATGAACCAACTCATGCTCCAGCGGTACGACTTATCGACGCGCTTGCCGTACATGCCGCTTTCCGATTCGGAGATGGCGTCGCCGAACCAGTGCCAGAGTACGAAGAGCAGCCACAGCAGACCCGCGAACAGCGTGTACGGAGCCCACGGCGTATCGTTGATCCACAGCGCCAACGACCCGAGCATGACCAGGACGCCGATCGACGCCGTGACCGGGTGCCGAGACGGATTCGGCACGAAGTAATACGGGCTCTCGTTTTGACCGCTCATTGTTGATTCTCCACTTCAGTCCAGTTATGCAGTAATCGGCGGTGCGTCGAGACAAGCGCCGCTTCCTTTTAAGTTGCCTCACTGCGCCCCAACGCTCAACTCACGACCGCATGCACGATCGCGATCAGAACGGCGATGAACACCGCCGCCGCAATCAGGCCCGCCGCGATCAGATGCAGCGGATTGAGCTGCGTATCGGCTTCATGATCGGCTCGGCGCCGCACGCCGAAAAACGACCAGAGCACCGCTTTCATCGTCCTGGCAAAACTGCTTTTGCCGCTTGAGGCCATCGCCCTCTCCATGACATCCGCTCCCGCATTCGCCGCGCGTCACGCCCCGCGCGCCGGTTGAGCCGGCCGCGACGCCAAGGCCGCTTGTCCGGCACCCGTGTTCGCCGTCTTGCGCGCCGGCACGTCCAGTTCGAAGAACGTGTACGACAGCGTGATCGTCTTTAGGTCGCGCGGCAGCTTCGGATCGACGTAGAACACGACCGGCATCTCGCGGGTTTCATGCGCTGCGAGCGTCTGCTGCGTAAAGCAAAAGCATTCGATCTTCTTGAAGTACTCGGTCGCGAGCATTGGAGCGTAGCTCGGTATCGCCTGTGCGCGCACCGTACGACCCTGCTCATTCGTCACACGGTACTTCACCACCGTGACTTCCCCCGGGTGCACCTCGAGGCTGTTTTGTTCGGGCTTGAACGCCAGTGCGCCGCGCGCATTCGCGTCGAACTCGATCGAAACCGTGCGCGTCGCATCCACCTGCGTGTTCTTCGCGTCCACCGCCGTCACGTCGCGCTTGACCAGGTTATTGACGCCGGTGATCTGGCAAATCGCACGATAAAGCGGTACGAGCGCAAAGCCGAAACCGAACATCACCGTCGCCATGACGACGAGCTTGATCAACATCGACCGATTGAACGATCTGAACGATCTGAACGAGCGATGCTCATCCACCGGCGCGCGCGTCGACATGTTTTCCTCGCTAGACGTTCGGCGCACGGCTCAATGAAACAGCCACTGCTTCAGAACGGCACCCAAAAAGAAGACGGCGACAACGGCGAGCAGAATCAAGCCGAGCCGCAGATTGCCCGCGCGCACTTGCGCCGGCGTACGTCTTTTTTGTGGATGGTTCATCTTCTCTTTCGTTACCGGGGCAAGGACGGCACGCGGCCCTTGCCCCCTCTTTCATCAGCGCCGCCGCCCAGCGCCTACGCCTGCATTTGCTTACCACTATCGCGGGCGCCGGCCGGCGAGCGGCGGCTAAAAACGCACTACTCGACCGTAGGCGGATTCTCGAACGTGTGAAACGGCGCCGGGCTCGGCACCGTCCATTCGAGGCCCACCGCGCCGTCCCACGGCTTGTCGGACGCCTTCTCGAGTTCGCCGGAGCCGCGATAGGCGGGCAGCGCGACGGCGAACAGGAAGTAGACCTGCGCCAAGCCGAAGCCGAACGCGCCGATTGTGACGACCTGGTTCCAATCCGTGAACTGCGCCGGGTAATCGGCATAGCGGCGCGGCATGCCGGCCAGACCGACGAAGTGCATCGGGAAGAACGTCAGATTGAAGAAGATCATCGACGCCCAGAAGTGGATCTTGCCGCGCGTCTCGTTGTACATCCAGCCGGTCCATTTCGGCGCCCAGTAGTACCAGCCGGCGAACAGCCCGAACAGCGACCCGGCGACGAGCACGTAATGGAAGTGCGCCACCACGAAGTAGGTGCCGTGGTATTGAATGTCGAGCGGCGCCATTGCCAGCATCAAGCCCGTGAAGCCACCCATCGTGAACACGAATAGGAAGCCGATCGCGAACAGCATGGGCGATTCGAACGTCAACGAGCCGCGCCACATCGTCGCGAGCCAGTTGAACACCTTCACGCCCGTCGGCACGGCGATCAGCATCGTCGCGTACATGAAGAAGAGCTGCCCCGTGACCGGCATGCCCGTCACGAACATGTGGTGAGCCCAGACCATGAACGAGAGAATCGCGATCGACGCCGTCGCGTACACCATCGAGCTATAGCCGAACAGCGGCTTGCGCGAAAACGCCGGGATCACCTGCGACACGATCCCGAACGCCGGCAAGATCATGATGTAGACCTCGGGGTGCCCGAAGAACCAGAAGATGTGCTGGTACATCACCGGATCGCCGCCGCCGGCCGCGTTGAAGAACGACGTACCGAAGTGACGATCGAACAGCACCATCGTGATCGCGCCCGCGAGCACCGGCATCACCGCGATCAGCAGGTACGCCGTGATGAGCCACGTCCAAACGAACATCGGCATCTTCATGAGCGTCATGCCGGGCGCGCGCATGTTCAGGATCGTCACGATGATGTTGATGCTGCCCATGATCGACGACGCGCCCATGATGTGCAGCGCGAAGATCGCGAAGTCCATGCCGGGGCCCATCTGCGTCGACAGCGGCGCATAGAGCGTCCAGCCCGCGGCCGTCGCCCCGCCCGGCGCGAAGAACGAGCCAACCAACAAACATGCCGCCACCGGCAGGAGCCAGAAGCTGAAGTTGTTCATCCGCGCGAATGCCATGTCGGCCGCGCCGATCTGCAGCGGAATCATCCAGTTCGCGAAGCCGACGAAGGCCGGCATGATCGCGCCGAACACCATCATGAGACCGTGCATCGTGGTGAGCTGGTTGAAGAACTCGGGACGCATGATCTGCAACCCCGGCTCGAACAGCTCTGCCCGGATCATCAGCGCCGCGACGCCGCCCGAGAGGAACATCGTGAACGAGAACACCAGGTACATCGTTCCGATGTCTTTGTGATTGGTGGCGAACAACCACCTGCGCCAGCCATGCGGCGTGGCGTGCGCATGGTCATCGTGACCATGGCCCGCGACTACATCGTGTCCGATGCTAGACATGAGAATCTCCTAGAGCAAATAGTGCGGCGACACGTCAAGCCGCCGGCGCGGCGCGATCTGCTACCGCTTCCGGCTGATGTTTACCCACCCGGCTGGCCGTCAAGGCGTGCGGGGCGTCGATCGAGGCCGTCGGCCCGCTCGCCGCCGCGGCACCGCTCGCTGCCGCTCCGCTTGCAGCAGCAGGGGCGGCGCCGCCCGTCAGATGATCGCCGCCTTCGGGCATCTTGCCGTTGCGGGCATCGGCGACCTGCTTCGGCTGCAGAATGTCGCCGGTGTGGTTACCCCACGAATTGCGTTCGAACGTGATGACCGAGGCGATCTCGACGTCGTTGAGCGTCTTGCCCCAAGTGGGCATCGCGCCCTTGCCGTTGAGCACGATGCTCACGTGATTGGCGATCGGGCCGTTGGCGATCTTGCTGCCGTCGAGCGCGGGGAATACGCCCGCGCCCTTGCCTGTCGGCTGGTGGCAAACGGCGCAATTGGACTTGTAGACATCCCCGCCGCGCTGCATGAGCTCGGCCATCGTGTAAGTGCGGTTCGGATCGTCGTTCTGGTTCGCCATCTTCTTCTTTTCGCCGTCGACCCACTTGGCGTAATCGTCGTCGGACAGCACCGTCACGACCACCGGCATGAACGCATGTTCCTTGCCGCACAATTCCGTACAGAAGCCACGGTACGTGCCGGTCTTCTCGGCTTTGAACCAGGTGTCGCGCACGAAGCCCGGAATCGCGTCTTGCTTGACGCCGAAGGCGGGCACGTACCACGAGTGGACGACGTCGTTGGCCGTCGTGATGATGCGGATCTTCTTGCCCACCGGCACGACGAGCGGATTGTCGACTTCCTGCAGATACGTATCGGTGATCGGCGCCTGGCCGTTCACTTCGCTGCGCGGCGTCGTAAGCGTCGAGAAGAAGTTGATGCCTTCGCCGGGGCCCTTGACGTAGTCGTAGGCCCACTTCCACTGGTAGCCCGTGACCTTGACGGTCAAATCGGCGTTGCTCGTGTCCTTCATGGCGACGACCGTTTTTGTGGCCGGCAGCGCCATCAGCACGACGATGACGAACGGCACGATGGTCCAAATGATTTCGACCGTCGTGCTTTCATGGAAATTGGCGGCCTTGTGCCCTTTCGACTTACGATGCTTGAAGATCGAATAGAACATCACGCCGAACACGCCGAGGAAGATCACCGTGCACAGGAGCAGCATCATCATGTGCAGGTGATAGAGCTCCTCGGCGATTTTCGTCACGGGCGGCTGGAAATTGATCTCGTTGACGGCGGGGCCGCCGGGACTATCGCCGACTGCCCAGGCGGCATGCGCGCCGAGCAGCGCGCACGACGCCAGCACGCCCATGAGGGCTCGCTTGATTGTTTTCATAGCTTCCTTACCCAAAATTTCCACTCAAACCCTCGCCCCCGCCGATGGCCGGCCCGTTTCGCCTCAACCGCATCGCGCAAGTGCCGAGCGCAGTTCGCCCGCGAACGACGCGCGACGGTAATGCGCGAGATGCACGCCAACCACGACCGCCTGCCCGCGCGACACGATCTTGACCAGATCGCGCGGCGAGCCACCGTGCTCCACCCGCACCCAACACGGATTGAATTCGAACTGCGTCAACCGTTGCGCGCTCATTTGCTCGATCACAAGCCGGTTCGGGTAGAGCCGGATACGCTCGTAATCGATCGTGTGGCGAGCATGAATCAGAAATGCGACCCCGACCACCAGCAATTCGACGCCGGTGAACGGCAGAACCGGCCACGCGCCACGAATCACCACCAAGCCCGCGACGACCAATGAAGACAAGGCCAACGACGCGTAGAACAAAAAGAACTGCCGCGGCGAAACCGAGCAATTGCGCTTCATCAGCCAATCTCGAAGGACCGGCTCAGCGTCCTTCAGCAGGGTTGTCGCTTCCATCGCCGCCTCCCGCGCATGCCGAGACTCACACCGCGCTTTTCGGGGCCTGCCGCCCCGAACTGTGGGGATCTCCGGGCGACAAACTGACGCATTATAGGCGCGTTCAATGGCATCCACAAGCGAACGACTATCGGGCTGCAAGCCAAGCGCCACAAGCCTTTGCGCCGTTTCGCCCGCGTTGTTGCAAGCGCTCCTCGCACACTGATCTCGACCATAACGGATCGCAACTTTACGATCCGCGACAAAGCGCCGCAGCCTGCGATTTTGCGATTCCGCTAATCGGCCGTGTTTCTTCGACTGCGCCGGGCCGCGCCTTGCCTTGGCTAGTCGGGCCGCCGGCGTCCGATGTCTTCCACCCGCACAATCGCATAGCCCTCGGCCGTCGCGCGCGGGACGGCTTTCCACGCGTGGCCGTATATGACTTCGAACGTCAATGCGATGGTGCCGTCCGCCCGCCGCCGCGCCTCCAACGCCTCGCGCAGCGCGGCATGCAACCGCCGCCCGTGCGGCATTCCCAGGGCACCGCCGCGTCCATGCGGGTAGGCGCCCCAACGCCGCACGTCGGCCAGCAGCGATTCGGGCGACTGATACGTGATGGTCAGCGTCTCCTGGTCCATCACCGGGATCTCGAACCCGCTTTCGACGAGCATATCGCCCAGATCGTGCATATCGACGAAGTCGATCACGTGCGCTGCGCCGGGCACGCCATGGGTGGCTTCGACCTCGGCGTAGGCGCCGCGCAACTCGCGCAGTGTGTCGGGACCCAGCGTGCTGAACATCAAAAGACCATTGGGCTCGAGCACGCGCTGCCACTCGGGCAGCACGAGATCGGGCCGCGAATGCCAGTGCAACGCCAGATTGGACCAGATGAAATCGAATGCGCCGGCCGCGAACGGCAGCGCCGCGAAATCGGCCTGCGTAAGCCCCGGCCCACGCACGCCAAGCGAGCGCTGCAGCGCGGCGGGCAGCAGCCGTCGCCAGCCGGGATCGGCCGCCGCGTGCGGCAGTGCACGGGTCAGCATGGCGTGCGATAGATCCACGCCGACGAGCGGTGTTTCGGGAAAGCGCGCGCGCAACAGCGGGAGGTCGTGGCCCAGGCCGCAGCCGGCGTCGAGCATCCTCGACGGAGTGATCTTGATATAGTCAAGCCGCTCGCGCATGCGCTGTGCGATCTCGCGCGGCAGGAACGCCACCTCGCCGAATTTCGCCGCACGAAGGTCGAAAATTCGCCGTACGAGCCGGGAATCGTAGACCGGACGGCCAGACTTTGCGGGAGTAAGGGACATGACGATCGAACGAGCGAAGAGCCCGAAGTATACTCGCTCGCTCCGTTCCGTCCAGCGAGGAAAGCGCATGGCGCATGCACCGGGCCAGCGGCCCGAACACGCCCGGCAGCCCGCCGGCGGCGATTGCCCGCACGGCCGAACATACGGCCGCGTGTGCGGGGCCATCGATTGGCTCGCGCCGCTCGTTCGGCACGCGACGCGCATCGCATTGCCGCGCAAATGCCTGCTCTGCGGCCTATCTTGCGGCAATACGACGCAAGGTCCGATCTGCTCGGCCTGCGACGCCGTCTATTGGAACGAGCCGCGTTTGCGGTGCGAGGCTTGCGCGTTGCCGCTGCCGGCACTGCGCGCGCGCCCTGTCGGGCCCGGGCGGTTTCTCTGCACCGCCTGCTTGCGTACGCCCCCGCCGTTCGACGCGACGCTCGCGCTGGCCGATTACCGCCCGCCGCTCGAGCGGCTTGCGCTCGGGCTCAAGTTTCACTCGCGCTTGGCCGTGGCGCGCGAGTTCGGCAAGCGCCTCGCGCGCCTCGCCGACGATCATCCGGCCTGCACGAGCCGGCCCGATGTTCTCGTGCCGATGCCGCTCGCACACGGGCGGCTCGTCGCGCGCGGCTTCAACCAGGCATGGGAGATCGCGCACCCACTCGCACGGGCGCTCGGCGTCGCGGCCGAGCCGACGCTCATGCGGCGGATCGCCGATACTGCTCAGCAATCGCGGCTCGATCGCGATGCGCGCCGACGCAACGTCGCAGCGGCTTTTCGCGTGACGCAGGCCGTGCGCGGCTTGCATGTAGGCTTAGTCGACGACGTCATGACGTCCGGCTCGACGCTCGAGGCCGCGGCGCGCGCATTGAAGACGGCAGGCGCCCGGCGCGTCACGAATTTCGTCGCGCTGCGTACACCCAAAGATTGATGTTTTCCATTCGCCCAACCGAAGCCATGTTCAACGTTGTTCTTGTCGAACCCGAAATTCCGCCCAATACCGGCAACGTCATCCGGCTCTGCGCCAATACGGGGGCTCGGCTCCATCTCGTCGAACCGCTCGGCTTTCCGCTCGACGATGCGAAGATGCGTCGCGCGGGGCTTGACTATCACGAGTACGCGCAGATGCGCGTGCACGCGAGCTGGGATGCGCTCATTGAGCGTGAAGCGCCCAATATCGCTCGAATGTTCGCGTTCACGACGCGCGGATCGGGACGCTTTCACGACGTGACGTTTGCGCCCGGCGATTGGTTCGTCTTCGGCGCGGAGACGCGCGGGTTGCCGACCGCGCTGGTCGATCGCTTTCCGGGCGAGCAGCGCGTCCGGCTGCCGATGCGCCCCGGCAATCGCAGCATGAACTTATCGAACACGGTGGCGGTCGTCGTGTTCGAGGCGTGGCGTCAGGCAGGCTTCGAAGGGGGCGCGTGACCGCGGCTGACCGTTTCGGCACGTGCGTCGCGGCGCAGCAGCGCGTCGACGGCGGCGCGCGGCGCGACGCCATCGAACAAGACCGAGCACACCGCTTGCGTGATCGGCATGTCGACGCCGTGCGCCTGCGCGATGGCGAGTACCGCCTTCGCGCATCGAACGCCTTCGGCCACGTGGCCGAGCGCCGCCAGAATATCGTCCAGCGTGCGGCCCTCGGCGAGTTGCAGCCCGACCGTCCGATTGCGCGACAAATCGCCCGTGGCGGTAAGGATCAGATCGCCGAGACCCGTGAGACCCGTGAACGTCTCGGCACGTCCGCCCAGCGCCGCGCCGAGACGCGACATTTCCGCGAGCCCGCGCGTAATCAGCGCTGCGCGCGCGTTCATCCCGAGCGCGAGACCGTCGGCAATGCCGGTTGCGATCGCGAGCACGTTCTTCACCGCACCGCCTACCTCGACGCCGATCCAGTCGTCGCCGGTATAGATCCGCATCGCGCCATGATGGAACGCCGCAACCGTGCGCTCACGGCAAATTGCCGACGCGCTAGCGACGGTCAACGCGACCGGCAGCCCCAATGCCACTTCGCGCGCGAAGCTCGGCCCGGAAAGCGCGCCGTTGCTGGGATGCGCGCCGAGTTCCGCCGCGACGACCTGATGCGGCAATAACTGCGTATCGGCTTCGAATCCCTTGCACACCCACACGAAATGGGCCGGCACGCAGCGCGCATCGTCGCGCATCGCGCGACACAGCGCGCGCAGGCCGGCCAGCGGCGTTGCGACGACAACGAGCGAAGCATCGTCGGCGGCATGGGCGAGCGCGAGCGGCAAATCCGGCTCATAGCGCAACGCGGCCGGCAGCGCGATGCCGCCAAGGTAGTGCGAGTTCTCGCGCTTGGCCGCGAGCTCGGCGACGAGCGCCGCATCGCGCGCCCACAGCACCGTGTCGTGCCGCGCGGCCAGATGCGCCGCGAGCGCAGTGCCCCACGCCCCGGCCCCGAGTACCGCGACCTTCATGGCCGGCACCGCTGCCGTTCGCTCAGTGCTGCGTGGCGTTGGCCGCCGCGCCGCCCTGCTGCTCGTTCAACTGCGCGAGGCGCTGCTCGTAGAGCGCCTGGAAATTGATTTCGGCGAGGTGGATCGGCGGGAAGCCGGCGCGCGTGATCGCATCGGCAATATTCGAGCGCAGATACGGGAAGATGATCGTCGGGCAGGCTATGCCGACGAGCGGATCGATCTGTTCGGCCGGGATGTTGCGGATGTCGAAGATACCCGCTTGCTTGGCTTCGATCAGGAACGCGATTTTATCGGCGACCTTGGCCGTGACCGTACCCGTGACGAGGATTTCGAAGATGCCTTCAGCGAGGCGCTCGGCTTTGACGTCGACTTCGACTTCCACCGAAGGCATGTCCTGCTCGAGGAAGATCGCCGGCGAATTGGGCTGCTCGAGCGACAGGTCCTTCAAGTAGACGCGCTGGATGTTGAAGTACGGCTGGCTGTTCTGGTCCGGCTGATTGTTCTGGTCCGACATGGTGACTCCGATAGGGATGAATAGCGCCGCGGCAGTGAACAAGCCGGCGGCCTTGGTGCGGATGGCGCCCGAGCGCAGGCTCGAGCGCGCGTAGCGTGGAAACCTTGAAGCGCATGAATCGAGCGGCGGCCTGCCGCTCTTCGCCTACGCTTGGCCGAGCAACGGCATGAGCCCGCCGGCACGATCGAGGGCGGACAGATCGTCATAGCCGCCGACGTGCGTGTCGCCGATGAATACCTGCGGCACCGTGCGGCGCCCCGTGCGCGTCATCATCTCCTGCCGACGGGCCGGGTCCTTGTCGATCAGGACTTTTTCGACGTGCTGGACGCCGCGCAACTTCAATAGGCGCTCGGCCATCTGGCAATACGGACACACTTGCGTGCTGTACATGACGACGGAATTCACTCTCGCACTCCTGTTACTTGACGACCGGCATGCCGGCTTGCTGCCAGGCGTTCAACCCGCCCTGCAGCACGTGGACCTCGGTATAGCCCGCCGCCTCGACGATGCGCAACGCTTTGTTCGACTGCAGCCCAGTCTGGCAGACGAGCAATACCGGCGTAGCCTTATTTTTCGCGATTTGGCCGATTTTTGCTTGAAGCTCTTCCAGAGCAACGTGGCGGGCACCCGGTAGATGGCCGACAGCGAAATCGGCTGCGGTGCGCAAGTCGACGACGATAGCGTTGCGGCGATTGATGAGTTGCGTCGCTTCGCCGGCGGACAAGCCGCCGCGGCCGCGCCGGGCAATCAGCGGCCAAAGCAGCAGGGCGCCCGAGATGACGAGGGCCGCGAGCAGCACGAGGTTGGTATAGTCGGTAAAGAACGTCACGGTATCGTCGAAAAGAGAAGAAATCGGAATGGGCAATCCGACCATTATAAAATAACCGTCTGACGCGATGGCGCTCGTCCGTTCGGGCAGGCAGCCGGCGCGCGACGCGCTTCCCCACTACCGACCGATAACCTCATGTACAAGCTCGTTCTCATCCGCCACGGCGAATCGACGTGGAACAAGGAAAATCGCTTCACCGGCTGGGTCGACGTCGACCTCACCGAGCAAGGCAACCGCGAAGCCCAGCAAGCGGGCGTGCTGCTCAAGGAAGCCGGCTACACGTTCGACATCGCCTATACGTCGGTGCTCAAGCGCGCGATCCGCACGCTTTGGCACGTGCAGGATCAGATGGACCTCATGTATGTCCCCGTCGTCCATTCGTGGCGCTTGAACGAGCGCCACTACGGCGCGCTGGCCGGCTTAAACAAGGCCGAAACGGCGGCCAAGTACGGCGACGAGCAAGTGCTCGTCTGGCGCCGCAGCTACGACACGCCGCCGCCGGCGCTCGAGCCGACCGATCCGCGCGCGTCGTACGACGATCCGCGCTATGCGAAGGTGCCGCGTGCCGAATTGCCGCTCACCGAGTGCCTGAAGGATACGGTCGCGCGAGTCCTGCCGATCTGGAACGAGTCGGTCGCTCCCGCGCTCAAGGGTGGGAAAAAGGTGCTCATCGCGGCGCACGGCAATTCGCTGCGCGCGCTGATCAAGTACCTGGATGGGATTTCCGACAGCGACATCGTCGGCCTGAACATTCCGAACGGCGTGCCGCTCGTCTATGAACTCGACGCAAATCTCAAGCCGATTCAGCACTACTACTTGGGCGATCAAGAGGCGATCGCACAAGCGCAGGCCGCCGTCGCCAAGCAAGGCAAGGCCGGCTGACGCCCGTCCCACGCGATCGGCCCGGCCCCGCGGAGCACCGCCGGGCCGGGCCGCGAAGAACCGAACGAACCGGCGCCGGTCCAATAGGGGTCTTTGTCGGCAGCGCTCGCCGCGCGGTTCCCGAGCGAGCAGTTATACTTGACTGTCCTTCGCCCTCGGCGCTTACACCCGCTCACACCGTTTCCCGACCGCACCAGACTCTATGCGCACGAAACTCAAGAACATCGGCTTGATCGCCGCTGGCCTCGCTACCGGCGTCTTTGCGACGCTGCAATTTTCCGCCGCGGCGCAGCAACAAGCCACGACGACGCCGCTGCCGCTCGATCAGTTGCGTCTCTTCGCCGAGGTGTTTGGGCAGATCAAGCATGACTACGTCGTCCCCGTCGACGATAAGAAGCTGCTGACCGAGGCGATCAAGGGCATGGTGTCGAGCCTCGATCCGCACTCGTCGTATCTCGACAAGATCGACTACCAAGAGCTGCAGGAGCAGACGAAGGGACGCTTCGCCGGTCTCGGCATCGAAATCTCGCAGGAAGACGGCCTCATCAAAGTCATCTCGCCGATCGAAGATACGCCCGCGTTCCGCGCAGGCATTCGTCCGGGCGATCTCATCACGCGCATCAACGACAAGCCGGTGCGCGGCATGACGCTCGATCAGGCCGTCAAGCAGATGCGCGGCGAGCCCGGCACGAAGGTCACGCTCACCCTCTTTCGCAAAAGCGACGATCGCACGTTCCCCGTCACGGTCACGCGCGCGATCATCCGCGTGCAGAGCGTGAAGATGAAGGTGATCGCGCCCGGCTACGCCTATGTGCGCATCACGAGCTTCCAAGAGCGGACGGTGCCCGACCTCGCATCCAAGCTCGATGACATCGCGCGCGAGCAGCCGAATCTGAAAGGCTTCGTGCTCGATCTGCGCAATAACGGCGGCGGGCTGCTGCAAAGCGCCGTGGGCGTCGCCGGCGCCTTCTTGCAGTCGAACTCGGTCGTCGTCTCCACGAACGGTCAGATTCCCGACTCGAAACAGATCTACCGCGACACGTACGATAACTATCGTCTGCCCTCGTTCGATTCCGATCCGCTGAAGAACCTGCCGACGGTCTACAAGAGCGTGCCGATGATCGTGCTGACGAATGCCTATTCGGCATCGGCATCGGAAATCGTCGCCGGCGCGCTGCAAGACCAGCATCGCGCACTGATCATGGGTAAGACGACGTTCGGCAAGGGCTCCGTGCAAACCGTGCGTCCGCTCACGTCCGATACGGCGCTGCGCTTGACAACCGCTTACTACTACACGCCGAGCGGCCGCTCGATTCAGAACAAGGGCATCCGTCCGGACGTCGCCGTTGATCAATACGCCGAAGGCGATCCCGACGACGCGCTCGTCACGCGCGAAGTCGATTACTCGAATCACCTTGCCAATACGCAGGATCCGAACGAGAAGAAGGAACAGGAGCAGCGCGAGCAGGATCGTTTGCAGCAGCTGCAGCAGCTCGAAGACCAAAACGACAAGAAGACGCCCGAGCAGCGCGCGAAGGATCGCGAACGCAAGCCGATCGAGTTCGGTTCGGCCGACGATTACATGTTGCAGCAGGCCCTGAACAAGCTCGAAGGCAAGCCGGTGCAGCAATCGAAGTCGGTCACCGAACGCAAGCTGGCCGAAAGCAAGCCGCCTCGCTCGGCTTCGGCGCCTATCGCCGTGAAGCCGGCCGCGCCCGCATCGGCGGCCTCCGCGCCCGCCAAGTAACACCGCCGTACCCGGCCCGCCTTCGCTTCGCCCCCCGCGGCCTTCACCGGCGCGAACGGGCGGGGCGAAGGCGCCGCCTCCCCGGCGCCCCCGCATGAGATTCTTTCCTCGCGCGCCGCTATGAACGACGATCAGCTTCTTCGCTACTCCCGCCATATCCTCGTCGACGAGATCGGCATCGAGGCGCAGCAGCGCTTTCTCGATGCGCATGCGATCGTCATCGGCGCGGGCGGCCTCGGCTCGCCCGCGGCGATGTATCTCGCGGCCGCCGGCGTGGGGACGTTGACGCTCGTCGACGCCGATTCGGTCGATCTCACGAATCTGCAGCGGCAGATCCTGCACGCAACGGCGTCGGTGGGGCACAAGAAAGTGGAATCGGGACGCGAGGCCATTGCGCGCCTAAACCCGGACGTACGGGTGCATGCCGTCGATCGGCGCGTCGACGATACGTGGCTCGACGCGCATGTCCCCGCGGCCACCGTCGTACTCGACTGCACCGACAACTTCGCGACGCGCCACGCGATCAATCGCGCCTGCGTCAAACATCGGGTGCCGCTCGTGTCGGGTGCGGCGCTGCGCTTCGATGGGCAGATCAGCACGTTCGATTTCCGTGACGAAAGCTCGCCTTGCTATGCCTGCGTCTTTCCGGAAGATCAGCCGTTCGAGGAAGTGGCGTGCGCGACGATGGGCGTGTTCGCGCCGACCGTCGGCATTATCGGCACGATGCAGGCCGCCGAGGCGCTGCGCGTGATAGGCGGCATCGGCCAGCCCCTCACGGGCCGGCTCATGATGCTCGATTCGCTGCGGATGGAATGGACGACGATGAAAATCGCGCGCCAGTGCGACTGTCCCGTGTGCGGCACCGGAACCAGCACCGGTACCGGCGACGGTTCAGATCATGCCTGAGCGAGACACCGTAGCGCAGCCTGCACCTCTTCCGGCTCGAATGCGGCCAGCACGTCGGCGGCGGGCTTCTCCAGCGTTGATAGGTTCGCCCGCAGGATTTCCTGCTTCACTTCCAGCAACTGGCTCGGGTGCATCGAGAACTCGGTGAGCCCCATGCCCAGCAAGAGCCGCGTGAGCTGCGGATCGCCCGCCATTTCGCCGCAGACTGATACGGGCATGCCCGCGCGCTTCGCTTCGCGCAGCGTGAACCCGATCAAATGCAGCACGGCCGGGTGCAGCGGATCGTACAAATGCGCGACGGCGTTATCCGCGCGATCGATCGCCAGCGTGTATTGGATCAGGTCGTTCGTGCCGATCGATAGAAAATCGACGCGTTTCAAGAACAGCGGCACCGCTATCGCGGCCGCCGGAATCTCGATCATCGCGCCGACGCGCACGCCGGGGTCGTAGGCCATGCCGGCATCGTCGAGCTGGCGCTTGGCCTCGCGAATGAGGTCGAGCGTCTGATCGATCTCCTGCGCATGGGCGAGCATCGGCACGAGAATGCGCACCTGGCCGAACGCCGAGGCCCGCAAAATCGCGCGCAACTGCGTGAGAAACATCTGCGGCTCGGACAAGCTCCAGCGAATCGCACGCAGGCCGAGCGCCGGGTTGGGCGAACTTTCATAGCCGTCGGCGCCCATCGAATCGAGTGGCTTATCGGCGCCGACGTCGATCGTGCGAATCGTCACAGGCAAGCCGCTCATCAGATCCACCGCGCGCTTATAGGCTTCGAATTGCTCTTCTTCCTCAGGCAGCCGGTCCTTATGATTCATGAACAGGAACTCGGTACGAAACAGCCCGACGCCTACGGCGCCTGCTTCGACGGCCGCGCGCGCATCGTCAGGCAACTCGATATTGGCGAGCAGCGAGATCTTCGTACCGCACAACGTTTGGGTGGGCGAGAACTTCAGCCGCTGCAGCTTCTTTTGCTCGAGCAGCTTCTCGCTTTGCCGATACGAATACTCCTCGAGCAGGATCGGCGCGGGATCGACGATAACGACGCCGTGATCGCCGTCGACGATGATGAGATCGTCCTGGCGGATCAGCGCGCTCGCGTGCTGCACGCCCACGGCCGCGGGAATCCCGAGACTGCGCGCGACGATCGCCGTATGCGAGGTGCGCCCGCCCAAGTCGGTCACGAAGCCTTGGAATGTCTGGGTCTTGAACTGCAGCATGTCGGCCGGCGAGATGTCGTGCGCGACAACGATCATGTCGTCGCTGGCCTGCCCGTTCGCGCCATCGACGAGCGCCGCAGCCGACGGCGCACCCGCGAGCGCCTTCAAGATACGCTCGACCACTTGCTGCACGTCGGCCTTGCGCTCGCGCAGATACTCGTCCTCGATATCGTCGAAGTGGCGCGAGAGACGCTCGAGCTGTTCGGTCAGCGCCCACTCGACGTTGTAGCGCCGCGCCCGGACGAGGTCGATCGTCTCTTGGACGAGCATCGGGTCGTTGAGGATCATCGAATGCACATTGATGAATGCGCCGACCTCGCTGGGCGCATCGGCCGATAGATCCTCGCTCAGACGATCGAGTTCGCTCTGAACAACGATGAGCGCGGCGCGAAAGCGCTCGACCTCACCTTCGATCTGCGACGGTTCGACGATGTAGTGGTCGACGTCCAACGCTGCAGGCGCAATGAGATAGGCTCGCCCGATCGCGATGCCGCGTGACACCGGAATACCATGCAGCGAAAACGACACGCGCACCTCCTAGAGTTGTGTGATGCCGCGGGACGAACCGCTGCAATGGGCATATGACCCTAGAGCGGGATTATAAATTCCATAACCGCTGCTGACTGCGTGCAGCGCAGCATTACGGGGCGCGCATCGAACGAAAACGCCGCGACAAAGCGCGGCGTGGGTCGGATCCAAACAGGCGCCGATGCCGGCGCAGCTGCCATCCCGCTGGCTCGCTGGCTTATTGCCCCTCGCCGAATTTATCGGCGATGAGTTTCAGCAGCGCGTCCATTGCGTTCTGCTCGTCGGGGCCTTCCGTTTCGATCGTCACCGTGCTGCCGATGCCGGCCGCGAGCATCATCACGCCCATGATGCTCTTGGCATTGATCCTACGCCCGTTGCGCGTCATCCAGATTTCCGATTGAAAATCACCGGCGAGCTGCGTCAGCTTGGCCGACGCACGTGCATGCAAACCCAACTTATTGACGATCGTCGTTTCTTTTTGAAGCATGTGCTCGTCCTGTGAAGCAAAGAGAGAAACCGGTATTCAGCGCTGCGGGCTGTTCGAGTCCGTCGTGTTCGCGCCGGGGCTCACGATCTCGCCGGCGCTTGTGCCCATCCCCTCGTACGGCGCGACGATGGGCAAGCCCGGGGGCGCACATTCGGCCTCGCAGGCGGGGTTATCTGCGTTCGCGCCCGCCGAAGCCTCGGGCGGCGCGACTGCCTGCACGCCCTTCGTCGCGCCGGTGAGCGCTTTCTCGACGAGCGTGTCGAGTTCGCACGCGCGATAGCAGACGCCGCGCACGAGCATCGGCAAATTCACGCCGGCAAGCACGCGCACGCCGGGCAGTGCGGTGAGCCGGCTCGCGATGTTGGCCGGCGTCGCCCCGTACATGTCGGTCAGCACGAGCATGCCGTTGTCCTCGCGCAAGCGCTCGATTTCGCGATGCGCGAGCGCGGCGATCTGGGCGGGATCGCTGTCGGGCAAGACGTCGATGACGCCGATGTGCGCGGGTAGCCCGCCATAGATATGTGCGACGCATTCCTTCAACGCCGAGGCGAGCGGCGCGTGCGCAATGATCAATATGCCTGCCATGTCAGTCTTGCAACGAAGAGCACCGCATAGGGCCGGATCGCAGTAGCCGTCGGCACCGAGCGCGGATGCGCAATGGCGCACGAAAGCGCGCTGCGGCATACACACCGCACGCCGGCCGGGCAACCGTTTCGGGAAAGCGGCATTGTATCAGGCTCATTTTCCGCCCAATCGCCGCGCCTTGCCGGGCGCCCGCTAAACGGCGCGTCACGCCGGGCGTTCTTCTCTGCTTGCCGGCTCTGCGCTCTGCGTTTTACGCTTTACGCTTGCGCGACTGCGCGCTCGAGCGCGTCGAGCAGCATCCCCGCGACGTCGAAACCCGTTTGATCCATGATTTCGCGAAAGCATGTAGGGCTCGTGACGTTGACTTCGGTCAGCCAGTCGCCGATCACATCGAGCCCGACGAGCAGCAGACCGCGCGCCGCCAGCACCGGGGCGAGCGTATCGGCGATCTCGCGGTCCCGCGCGGTAAGCGGCTGCGCGACACCAAGGCCGCCCGCCGCCAGGTTGCCGCGCACTTCGCCGCCCTGCGGAATGCGCGCGAGCGAATAAGGCACGCTCTGGCCGCCGATCAGCAAGATGCGCTTGTCGCCGGCCGCGATCTCGGGGATGAATTTTTGCGCCATCACCGAGCGGGCCCCGTCGTGGCTGAGCATCTCGATGATTGCCCCCAAGTTCATCCCGTCGCGCATGACGCGGAACACGCCCATGCCGCCCATGCCGTCGAGCGGCTTGAGAATCACGTCGCCATGTTCGGCGTGAAACGCGCGCAACCGGGCGGCGTCGCGCGTGACGAGCGTCGGCGCGACGAACTGCGCGAATTCCCCGATGGCGAGTTTTTCCGAGTGGTCGCGAATCGTATGGGCCTTGTTGAACACGCGTGCACCCTCGCGTTCGGCCAATTCGAGTAGCCACGTCGACGTCACATACTCCATGTCGAACGGTGGGTCCTTGCGCATCAGGACCGCGCCGAACGAAGCCAGCTTGCGATACTCGTGCGGGCCGTTTTCATGCCACGGATGGCGGTGCAAGTCGGCCGTATCGCCGACGATGTCGACGCGCTGCACCGTCGCCTCGACGGTAGCCGATACCCACGCCAGGTGCTTAGGCTCGCACGCATAGATCACGTGGCCGCGGCGCGCGGCTTCGGCCATCATCGCGTAGGTCGAGTCTTTATAGATCTTGAACTGCGAGAGCGGATCGGCAATGAAGAGGATATCCATGAAATCCTTGCTGCCCGAGTGCGGGCTCCGTGTTCGTTTGATCGTTCGGCCGTTGGATGCGTGACGGCGCGCGCGCCGGCCCGCGGCGAATCAGACCTGAATCGCTTCCGGGTCCGTCTTCTCGAGTTCGACCGATGCCGCGAGCAACCCAAGCCGCGCGACGACGCCGTACATATAGAACCGGTTGGGCGGTGCGGCGCCGGGCTTTGCATGCGCGTCGGGCAGCGCCGTGTGTTCGAAGCCGAGCGGCACGAAATGCATGCCGGGCGCGTTCAAGTTCTGATCGCGCTCGCGGCTGCCGTGCACGCGATAGAAACCGCCTACGACATAGCGATCGATCATGTAGACGACGGGCTCGGCCACTTCCTCGCCGATGCGCTCGAACGTGTAGACGCCCTCCTGCACAATGACGTCGTGCACCTGCAGCCCTTCTTTCGTGGCCGACATGCGCGAGCGCTCGCCTTTCGTGAGCTTCGCCACTTCGGACGCATCGTGCACGGTCATCACGCCACGCCCGTCGGTGCCCGCATCGGACTTGATGACGACGTAGGGCTTTTCGCCGATGCCGTATTCGCGATATTTGCGAGCGATCTTCTTGATGACCGCATCGATCGCATCCGCCAGCGCCTCTTCGCCGGTGCGTGCCTCGAAATCGACGCCTGCGACGTGGGCAAAGTACGGATTCACCATCCACGGATCGATCTCGACGAGCTTGGCGAACTTTTTCGCGACGTCGTCGTAGCACGAGAAGTGAGTCGACTTGCGCCGCACCGCCCAGCCGGCGTGCAACGGCGGCAGCACATACTGCTCGTGCAGATTTTCGAGCACGGGCGGCAAACCGGCAGACAAATCGTTGTTGAGCAGGATCGAGCAGGGATCGAAATTCTTTAGGCCGAGCCGGCGCGGCGTGCGCTCGAGCGGCTCGAGGACAATCTTTTGCCCGTCCGCCAGCGGGATCGTGACGGGACCGACGATGCTCTCGTCGAGCGTGCCAAACCGCACGTTCAACCCCGCCTGACGCATGATCATCGCAAGGCGCGCGACGTTCTCGAGGTAGAAGGCGTTGCGCGTATGCCGCTCCGGAATCACGAGGAGGTTCTTCGCGTCCGGGCAGATCTTTTCGATCGACGCCATCGCAGCCTGCACCGCAAGCGGCAGCACTTCGTTCGGCAGATTATTGAAGCCGCCGGGAAACAGGTTCGTGTCGACGGGCGCGAGCTTGAAGCCCGCGTTGCGCAGATCGACCGAACAATAGAACGGCGGCGTGTGCTCCTGCCATTCGAGCCGGAACCACCGCTCGATTGCCGGCGTGGCGTCGAGGATCTTCCGCTCGAGATCGAGCAGAGGACCGTTTAACGCCGTAACTAGGTGCGGAACCATTGATTACTCGATGAACAGGGGAGAAAAAGATTGTAGAGCAATTGCCTTGTCGATTTGGGGGTGGTTTCGCCGAACGCAAGAGCGGTGCCCCGGGGCGGTTTCTATTGCCCGGATAGCGAGTAGGGTCTATGAGCGGCCTGGCGGCCCATGATAAGCCGATGGCGGCACGTGTCGAGCCGATCGCGGCACCGACGTGGGCATTATCCGTGAGCCGGACCGGACCTGCTATGAAAGACGTTCGACGTGCGGGGCGCGTGACTGGCCGGCACATAAAAAAGCCCGCCGTGAGGCGGGCAAAAGTCGCTGTGCTTCTATTGGAGCCACGCGGTGCGGACCCTCCACGGCCTGCCCCGCGCGGCGTAATGTGGAATTACTCCACGTGCTCGCCGTGCAGCACGACGTCGAGCCCTTCGCGCTCTTCTTCCTCGGCCACTCGCAGGCCGATCGTCAGATCGATGACCTTGAGCAGCACGTAGCTGAGCACCCCGCTGTAGGCCAGCGTCGTCAGGACACCCTTCGCTTGCAGGATCAGGCTGCCGTCCGCGCCGCCGATGTCCTTGACCGCGAAGACGCCGGTCAGCAGTGCGCCGATGATCCCGCCCACGCCGTGTACGCCGAAGCAATCGAGCGAATCGTCGTAGCCGAGCTTCATCTTGAGCCAGGTGGCCGACCAGAAGCAGACCGCGCCGGCGATGAAGCCGATCGCGAGCGCCCCGCCGACGCCGACGTAGCCCGATGCCGGCGTGATCGCCACGAGGCCGGCGACGGCACCCGAAGCGATACCGAGCGCCGACGGCTTACCCTTGACAATCCATTCGACGAACATCCAGCCGAGCGCGGCGCAGGCCGTCGCCACTTGGGTCGTCAGCATCGCGAAGCCCGCACGGCCGTCGGCCGCGACAGCCGAGCCGGCGTTGAAGCCGAACCAGCCCACCCACAACATCGCGGCGCCCATCAGCGTCAGGATGAGGTTGTGCGGCGCCATGGCTTCGCGGCCGTAGCCGACGCGCTTGCCGAGCACGAGTGCGCACACGAGGCCGGCAACACCGGCGTTGATGTGCACCACGGTGCCGCCCGCGAAGTCGAGAATGCCGGCGGCCGAGAGCCAGCCCGTCGGTTCCCAGACCATGTGAGCGATCGGCGAGTAGACGATGATCGACCACAGCGACATGAACACGAGCATCGCCGAGAACTTCATGCGGTCCGCGAATGCGCCCGTGATCAGCGCGGGCGTAATGATCGCGAACGTCATTTGATAGACGAAGTAGACCGACTCGGGGATCGTCGTCGCGAGATGGCTGACCGTCAGCGTCGTGGCCTTATCGCCCTTGATGTAGTTCATCCCGGCGAGGAGCACGCGCGAGAAGCCGCCGATGAATGCGTTACCGGGCGTGAAGGCGAGGCTGTAGCCGATCACCGTCCACAGCACCGTGACGACGCAGGTGATGGCGAAGCTTTGCATCACCGTGGCGAGCACGTTCTTCTTGCGGACCATGCCGCCGTAGAACAGCGCGAGGCCCGGGATCGTCATGAACAAGACGAGCGCGGTGGAAGTCAGCATCCAAGCCGTGTCGCCCGAATTGATCTTCGACGAATCGACCGAGAACGGCTCCGTGGGCACGGCGGGCGCGGCAGCCGCTGCGGCGGAGGCTGCGGACGCATCGGGCGCGGCAGCCGCCGATGCGTTGCTCGCTTGGGCCGCTGCCGCGGGGGTGGAAGCGGCGGCGGCCGGAGCCGACGCGGTGGCGGCCGTGGCCGACGAGGCGTCGTCGGCGAGCGCGGCTCCGACGCCGCCTGTCAGCAGCGAGGCGGCCATCGCCAAGGACATCAACAATTTGCGCATCTTCGGTTTCCTCTATGTCGCTATATGTATTTCGAATTACAGGGCGTCGGCGCCCGTTTCCCCGGTGCGGATGCGAATCACCTGCTCGATCGGCGTGACGAAAATCTTGCCGTCGCCGATCTTGCCCGTGCGCGCCGCGCGTTCGATGGCCTCGATCGCCTGCTCGACGATATCGTCGGAAACAGCTGCCTCGATCTTGACCTTCGGCAGAAAGTCGACGACGTACTCAGCGCCGCGATAGAGCTCGGTGTGTCCTTTCTGACGCCCGAAACCCTTCACTTCGGTAACCGTGATGCCCGATACGCCGATCGCCGACAACGCCTCGCGCGCTTCATCGAGCTTGAACGGCTTGATGATTGCGGTAATGAGCTTCATGAAAGTCCTCTTTTCGTTGCAAAAAACTGTATTGCCGCGCACCGCCGGCCGTGGGGAGGGCGCCGTCGCAAGCCCCGATTCGTGCGGTCCCGAAAAGCAACTAGCGTGCCATACAAGCGGCAATGGGCTCGGGAAGGAGACGTTCGCGCGCGGCGGCGTCATCTAGGGAAGGGGCAAGGATGGCCGGCTGTGCTGGCGCGGCCTCCCGATCGTTGCTAGAGTGTTCGTACGCTCCCGAATTCGGGGTACGCACCAACGGCGCTCATCGGTGCATGGGCGCACGCCTAAAACGCACCAATTTCGATCGTTCGTGCGCCGTGAGCGAGAGTCGAGGGCAATGCTGCACATTTTGTGTGCAAAGAAGGGGATCAACATGAAACAACCGAGTGATTTTTTTCAGGATTTTCAGGACCGCATGAGCGGGTTGCTGAAGAACTCGCCGGCTAAGGACCTAGAGCGCAACGTGAAGTCCATGCTCTCGCAAGGCTTTTCGAAGCTCGATCTCGTCACGCGCGAAGAATTCGATACGCAAACGCAGGTACTGCTCAGAACGCGGACGCGCCTCGAAGAGCTCGAACGTCGCGTGGCCGAGCTCGAGCAGCGGCTGGCCGCGGTTCAAGAGCCCTAAGCTAAGCTGAACCGAAGTGAAGTGAAGGTTTCGAGGCCGCCCACACGGGCGGCCTTCGTTTTTTCTGCTGGTTCGTTGCTGCGGTTGCTTTGAATGCCGCGCGCAGGCTGACGGTGCTAAACCGTCGCGCATCAGTTTCTAGAAAAGTGCGACTAATGCGATCGGCCGAACGGCCAACGATCGCCTCGGCCTGTGGGAGATGGGTGCGCCCTGGGCTACAGTGCTCGGCAACGTTAGCTCGGTCGTGGCGCTTGCCGGTCCCTAGCGGCTGTGAAGCGAGACTCGGGTGCATCGGCCAGCGAAGCGCCGATCAAGCCTTACAGCGCCCCTGTCTGTTGTCTATCTCCAGGCCTGCTCACTTAGCGGGCGGCTAGGCGGCCGCCCTCAGGAGAATCCATGTCCCTTGCTCTGGTGCGCTCGCGCGCGCCGGCTGCCGGCCGCGCGCCCGAAGTAGCCGTCGAAGTTCATCTTGCCAACGGGTTGCCGTCGTTCTCGATCGTCGGCTTGCCCGATCTCGAAGTGCGCGAGAGCCGCGAGCGCGTGCGCGCCGCACTGCAGAACTGCGGCTTCGATTTCCCCGTGCGCCGCATCACCGTCAATTTGGCGCCGGCCGATCTGCCGAAGGAATCGGGCCGTTTCGATCTACCCATCGCGCTGGGCATTCTCGCGGCCAGCGGCCAGATTCCGGCCGGCGCGCTGGGCGAGCGGGAATTCGCGGGGGAGCTCTCGTTGACGGGGGCGCTTCGGCCCATGCGCGGCGCGTTCGCGATGGCATGCGGGACGGCGCGTAGCCGGCGTGGTGCGCCGGTGCAGGCGAATGAGTTGAACGTGAGAGCGAACGATACGGCCAGCGGCGGCGCGGCCACGTCTCGCGATCGACTTGCGTCGTGCGGCGATCGGCCAGAGTTGTACTTGCCTGCCGCGAGTGCCCGCGAGGCGGCGCTCGTCCCGGGCGTCGCCGTATTCGGCGCGGCCGATCTGCCCTCGCTATGTGCACATCTATCCGGGGAACGCGATGCGCGGCTTACCCCTATCCCGGCGCCGCAGCCGGAGCGAGCGGCGCCGGGCGCGTCACCGCCCGACATGGCCGACGTGATCGGCCAGCGAGGCGCCCGCCGCGCGCTGGAGGTGGCGGCGGCCGGTGGCCATCACGTCCTGATGGTAGGCCCGCCGGGCGCCGGCAAGTCGATGCTCGCGGCGCGGCTGCCAAGCTTGCTGCCGCCAATGACGGACGACGAGGCATTGAGTTCTGCGGCGTTGCTCTCGGCCAGCGCGCTCGGGTTTTCTCCCGCGCAATGGCGGCAAAGGCCGTTTCGCGCGCCGCATCACTCGTCGAGCGCAGCGGCGCTCGTCGGCGGCCGCAACCCGCCGCAGCCCGGCGAGATCACCCTCGCCCACCTAGGGGTGCTGTTTCTCGATGAATTGCCCGAGTTCGATCGTCATGTACTGGAAATGCTGCGCGAGCCGCTGGAGGTTGGCCGTATCACCGTTTCGAGGGCGGCGCTGCAGGTGGATTTTCCAGCGGCTTGCCAGCTCGTCGCTGCGATGAATCCATGTCCTTGTGGCTGGCGCGGCGATCCGGGCGGGCGCTGTCGCTGCACGCCCGAGGTGGCCGCGCGTTATTTGCGCAAGTTGTCGGGCCCGCTCGTCGACCGCATCGATATTCAGATCGAATTGCCGGCGTTGACGCCGGCCGAATTGAACTCGCGTGCGGCGGAAAAAAGCGAGGCGAGCGCCGCCGGCGCGGCACGTGTGGCGGCGGCGCGAGAGCGGCAGATCGCGCGGCAAGGTAAAACCAATCGCGAGCTGAGCGGCCGGGAAGTCGACGAAGTATGCAGGCTAGACGCTGCGGGCGAGGCCTTGCTGCGCGAGGCGAGCGAGCGCTTTCGCTGGTCGGCCCGCGCTTACTACCGCGTGCTGAAAGTGGCCCGCTCCATCGCCGACCTTGCCGGCGATGCCATGCCCAATGCAGGGCATATCGCCGAAGCGATTCAATATCGGCGGGTGTTTCCGGTGGCGTGAGGAACGCGGAACGCGGCCAAGCCACCGGGGGGCTAGCGGTGAGAGAAAAAACCGCTGGCCACTCTGCGTGTCAGATTATGAAACGTGGAGCGCCGCGGTTTTCGGATTCGCTTTACCCTTCTCGGAGGGGGGCCGTCAACTCAAACGCTCCGCTGCGGCCATAGCCAACTGGTGAGCATCCTCCTCCGAGAGCGCCCGTTCGATGTCGAGCACCATCAACATGCATTCGCCGCGCGTGGCAACCCCCACGATGTGTTCGGTTAACGCCGCGGCGCCCAATTGCGGCGGCGGCATGAGGTCCGCCGCCGCAATTTCCACGACGTCCGACACTGCATCGACGACCACGCCAATCACCCGAGCCAGCACATTCAGCACGATGACGATCGTCTGGTCATTGTAGGTCGGGCACTGATTGCCAAAGCGAACCCGCAGATCGAGAATCGGCACGATCACGCCGCGCAGATTGATGACGCCTTTGATGTGCCCCGGCGCGTTGGCGATATGCGTCACGTGGCTGTAGCCGCGAATTTCCTGCACACAGAGAATGTCGATCGCGTAGTGCTCGGCGCCGAGCACGAACGCGAGATATTCATTCGCGGCGTCACTGTCCTTCGCGACGCCACCGCCCACCGCCAGTGCTTGCGACGAGCCGGCTTGATGATGTAACTGGTTCATATTTGCTCCTGCCGTTTTCAATAAGGGGGATCACTCGTGCTTTTGATCCCCGATGTTTTTGTCAGAACGCATCCCACGTTTCGCCGGCCGAATTTGCCTGCGTCGCGGTAGCGACTGCGGCCGTCTGGATGTTGGCTTTCGACTTCGTACGTGACGCCGACACTTTCCGCGCGGGAGCGCGCGGGCTGCCTTCCGGGAAGATCACTCGTGGCGCGGACACGCCGGCATCGGCCAACCTGAAGACGGCTACGGCGTTTTTCAGTTTCTTAGCCTGCTCTTCGAGCGACTGCGCTCCGGCAGCGGCTTGTTCGACCAGCGCTGCATTTTGCTGTGTAACTTCGTCCATCTGCGAGACCGCCTGATGAACCTGCTCGATGCCCCGGCTCTGCTCCTCCGAGGCCGCGGCGATTTCGCCGACGATATCCGAGACCTGTTTGATCGCCTGTTTCACCTCGCCCATCGTCGCGCCGACTTCCGTCGCCTGCTTCGCGCTACCCTGGATCAAGCTCACCGACGAGGCAATCAGGTCCTTGATTTCCTTCGCCGCGGCGGCGGAGCGCTGTGCGAGGCTACGCACTTCGCTCGCGACGACGGCAAAGCCGCGCCCCTGCTCGCCGGCTCGCGCGGCCTCGACAGCCGCGTTCAATGCAAGGATGTTCGTCTGGAACGCAATACCTTCGATCGTGCCGGTGATTTGAGCGATCCTGTTGGAACTGTCGCTGACCTCACCGATCGAGCGGACCATGTCCTGTACCGCGTCGTTGCTGGTGTCGGCCACACCGGTCGCACGCGTCGCCAGCGCGTTGGCCTGCCGCGCGTTATCGCTGTTTTGCTTCACCGTCTGCGTCAGCTCCGTCATGCTCGCAGCGGTCTCTTCGAGCGATGCTGCCTGCTCTTCGGTCCGCGCCGACAGGTCGGTGTTGCCGCTAGCGATCTCCCCAGCCGCCACGGTGACGGATTCGGCGCTCGTTTTGATGTCCCGCACGGTATCGCTCAACTGCCGATCCATCTTCTTCAGTGCTTCGAGCAACTGGCCGAACTCATCTTTCGAAGCCACTGTGATCTGGTTCTCGAGGTTGCCGCCGGCAATCTCATTCGCAATGCGCAGGGCTTGGTCGAGCGGCCTCGTGACCGCGCGAAGCAGATAACCCGACATCCCGATCGCGGCGAGAACGCCTGTGCCCACTAGCGCAATGGCGATCCAGCGGATCGAACGAAAAGTGGATTCGTTGTCCTCGGCAAACTGCTTCGCCTGGAGCAGGTTCAGAGCGACATCGTCGGTGATCCCCTTGTCGAGCGAATCGCCAATCTGCACGCTTTTCTCGATGAGCGCGGCCGCAGCATCGTAGTTGTCCGCATTGAGCGCAGCGATTACGTCGTCAGTTACCGCCTTGAACTGCGGCAGCACGCTCTTGATCCCATCGGTAATTTCACGTTCCTTGCCGCTAGAGACTCCATCCAGGTAGTAGTGGCTCCAGCGCTTGTCGAGACGCTCCAACGCTCCACGTATCAACTCAATACAGGCCTTGGTCTGACTCGGGTCATGCAACGCCTGGATACGTCGAAGCTGAAGACGGATCTCCAGTTGAGCGGCACGCACCTCGGAGAGGTCGCCAAGAGGAACCGTACTGCCCGTATAGGCGTCGTACATGTTCGAATTCATCTTCGACATGCCGTATATGCCAAAGGCGCCGACTGCGGCCATCAGGGCCACGCTCACGCCGAACGCAAGGACAATCTTGAACCTAATACTTTGTGCAAAACGCTGCATGCTGCTCTTCCTCAAATTTTGAATACACAAAGTCGCGTGGACGGGGCGGCACCCTCGCCATTCGTCAAGACATCAAGTGTTGTGGCGCTCGGCCTTGACACTCGGCACTACAGCGCTACGTTGGGCGGTAAATCGCGGGAAGCCGTTCATCTCATCGCGGTCTTCCTGTCAGCGCGATAGAAGTTTCATGCGAGTGGGAGACCGCATACCTTGGGCATGTTGCTGAACAGGCCCCCTGTCGTCGACCTTGAACACTGAAATGGCAGCGCGCAGTGTGTGGGCCTGCTCTTCGAGCGAAACTGCCGCAGCGGCGGCTTCTTCGACCAAGGCGGTATTTTGCTGGGTCGTCCGATCTATGTGGCTAATGGCCGAATGGACCTGCTCGATGCCGCCGGTTTGCTGCTCGGATGCCGATGATATTTCCGCGACGATGGCCGACACGTTCCTGACCGCCTGCTTGATTTCCTCAACGGTGGCGCCTACCTTGCCCGCCTGCCGGGAGCCGTCCTGAATCAGCGTTACCGAGGTTTCGATCAGCTCCTTGATCTCCTTGGCCGCCGCGGAGGAACGCTGCGCGAGCATGCGCACTTCGCTCGCGACCACGGCGAACCCTCGACCCTGCTCGCCGGCGCGGGCAGCTTCGACCGCCGCGTTCAAGGCAAGAATGTTGGTCTGGAACGCGATGCCCTCGATCAGCCCGGTGATTTCAGAAATCTTGGCCGCGCCATCGTTGACACGGCCGATGGTGTCGACCATCTCCTGCACCGCAGTGTGGCCCGTATCGGCGATGTCGCTCGCGCCCGTTGCGAGCAAGTTCGCTTGGCGAGCGTTGTCGGTGTTCTGCTTCACCGTTTCGGTCAACTGCGTCATGCTGGCAGCGGTCTGCTCGAGAGAGGCGGCTTGCTCTTCCGTTCGAGCGGCGAGCGCGGTGTTCTCCGACGAAATTTGCTCCGCTGCCGCACTGATCGCGTCAATGCCGTTTCGCACGCCGCCGATCGTTCGCAGCAGACTCGCATTCATCGTCTGCAATGCGCGCATCAGCTGACCCATTTCATCGTTGGACGTCGCCTCGATGTGCGACGTCAAGTCACCTTGCGCGACACGGTTAGCCGAGTCGAGGGCCGCTCGAGCCGGCTGCGCGACCGAACGCGTAATCCACCATCCACACACGGTAGCCAGCGCGATCGCCGCCACACCCAATGCCGTGATCATGAGCGCCGCGGTACGCGAGGCGGATATGTCTTCCTCGCCGCTTTGAATCATCAGGTCGGCCTGGAATTTGACCAGTCCATCCAGCGCATTGAAATAGGCGTTCTGCTCCGTGCGAAGTTCACCAAACATGGCATCGCGAGCTTCGTCTTTGTGTCCCTGTCTGATCAGGTCGATAATTTTGGCGCGCGCTGCAACGTAGCGGGCCTGCGCCGCTTTCATATCGTCAAAGAGCTGTCTCCCTCGCTCGAAATGAATGAGAGCGCCGAGCTTTTCGACCGCCGCGGCATTACTGCTGCGCGTCTGTGCGATTTTGTCGAGGTATTGCGTGGCCTCGTCGTCACTGCGGCTGATCACCGCATTGCGCAGATTTCGGGCCGCGAGATTCGCAGCGTCCTTTATTTGATGGGCGAGTTCCGACTTCACGTACGTCTCGTGCACCAACTGCTCGACGCTCTGACTGAAGTCGCTCAGTCGAATCATCGCAACGGCAGCGACTCCGATCAGCAGAAGGATTACAAAGCCGAACGCGACAGTAAGGCGACCGCCTATTTTTAGGTTATTCATAATTTCACCCTCGCCGATTGCAAGGTCATTTTATTTTTGAAAGTTTTTAGTTATTCACGAATGCGGTCACACGAGCCCATAAGATTGAAGTACGACGTTGCGTACAGCCATGGTTTTTATCGTTGGTCCGCGGGAAATTGGCTTCAACCCGGCGCGACGAAGTCGCGTTGGTTGGTCGCTTACTTCTTTTCCACCTGGCCATGTGTCCTGAACTGTGAGTTTTCGCCTCTGCGCTGCATCCCCGAAGAACGCGGCAGTAAGTAAAAACCCTTAGTAAGCATTACATCATACTATTTGATTTGCGGCAAGAATTGCCGGCAGAAAATCATGTAGGCATTTCCTTAATCGACCGTAGGAAAAACCCTAGGATGACTTCGGCTACCGAGATCGCGTGTAGCGAGGAATCCACCTCGGCGAGCGATTTAGCGCCCCATGGCGTCCTCAGTCGCGAGACATCAAGATCAGTACTCCGCCTGCCGTAAACCATATGCTGCGCCGTTAAAACCCGCAGAGTTCATGATCGGTCATCGGCACAAAACAACGCTCAGCACTAATCAATCGAAGAAAGGGATACAACTGTGCGATTCACGAAATCAAGCCGTCTGCTCGCAATCAGTGGTGCCGTCACTGCGGCGCTGTCGCTCTCCGCCTGTATCGTTCCTCAGCACTACGTGGACCCGACGCTCGGGGAGACGCCGGCGTCCAATCTGATAAAGCCGCATGACCCACAGGCGATTCAATTGCTTTTCGAGTTTAGGACAAAGGGCGTTCCCAACGCTCGGGTCACAACTTCGATTAAGCCGCGCGTGCAAGACGAGGTCTCGAAATCGGGGCTCTTCAGCACGGTATCGGCCGAGCCTGTACCGTCGGGCCGCAAGCTCATGATTTCGATCGATAACGTGCAGCCGGAGGGACAGCGTGCCAGTCAAAAAGGATTCGTCACCGGGCTCACCCTTGGCCTTGACGGCAACACGGTGAGCGATAACTACGTTTGCACGTTTACCTATCTTGAGCCAGGACACGACCCGGTAACGAAGGAGGTCCATCACACGCTGTATACGACGATCGGTGTCACGAATGCACCGAAAGGACTCAAGCCGGTACCCTTCAACGAAGCGATCGCGACCGTCTTCAAGCAGGCCGTCGACAAAGGTCTCGCGGAGATCGACGAGGCGTCGGACATCGCACAATGACCGCTTCCGCCCGAATGTTCACGAGCGTCGCGCGCCGCATCGTCACCTTCGCGCTAGTCGCTGGCGCAGTCGCCGTTACTGGCTGCGCGAGCCGTCCGCTTCCTCCCTATCAGGCAAGCTTCGCTAATCAGCAGTCGTTATCGCGCCTTCCGTCCACCGCCACTTACCGCGTCGACACCGTAGTTGAGCCGTCTTCCGTACAGTCCCATGTACGGGCGTACCACTTTACCGCTCCCGACGGTGGTACTTGGGGCTCCTATCTCAGAGACGGGATTCGAAACGAACTGGCGACTTCTGGCAACTACGCGGCCGAAGCTGCCTCGACGATCAAAGTCACGCTGTTCATGGTAGAAATCGCCGACGGACACGCCCACGTCTCGGCCCGCTTCGTCGTGGAACGCGGTGGACAACTTCGCTACGACAAGATGCTGCACGGAGACGGACGCTGGAGGAGGTCCTTCGCCGGAGCCATCGCCATTCCGGCGGCATCGAGCGGCGCTTCGGCCGCTTTCCAGGACTTGTTGAGCCAGTTCTTCAACGATCCGGACTTCGTCAAGACCGGCGCCTAGACTTGGCGCATGCCCTAGCCAACGACCTTCCTGGGCCCGCGGGTGCGCGGGCCCAGCGCCGCTCTGCTCAAACACGGCCAATTACCGAACTCCAGACTCGACTGGCACACGCCTGGCAGTGCAGGTAGCAGATCCTCAAGTCGCCACCGCCCGCCCCAACGCGCCGGAAATCGTAAAAAAACCACTGCATGACGATGCGTCTTGTCGAGCAAGCCAACTAAAAAAATACTGTCAAGACTTGACTTATGCACACAGACGCATTTCGCGCAGTCAGACGATCGTTTGAAACCAGCCCGCGAATACACCGCTGTAACACGTTGATTCTTAACAATTGTTTTAGATGCTGCGTTTGCATGCAAAGGAGCAGGAAGCCCAGCCAGCGGGCTTTCCAGGCCTCGCACGCGAAGTTCTCAACAGAGTTATCCACATCGGCTGTGGATAGCCCAAAAACCTACTATAAATCCGGGGATTAGCCGCGTCTTCTGCTACGCAACCTTCACTCGAATGTGCGGTCGGCAACGCCTGCTCAGGCGAAACTGTGCTGTATCGGCGTACCGCCGACGTCAGCCTTTCCTGTTATTGGAGCTTGAGCGAGCCGAAGAACTGATCGGTCTGCTCCTGCGGCGGCGCGTGCGCCGCGACGATCGCGGCCTGGTAGACGTGTCTCCCGCGCCCCACGATCCAGGCATGGATCGTTCGCTGCTCGTGCGCCTCGCCGGCCTCGCCCGTCGCCACGATCTCGAGGCCGGGCGCCGCCGGGCCGGCCGACAGCGGAACCTGCACGGCATGCTCGACAGGCGATGCACCGACATTGCGCCCGAGCGCGCCGCGTAAAGCCTCGACGACGGCCTGACGCAGCAGCGCATCGTCACGCGGCAGATCGATCGCCGCAATCGCAAAAACGGCGCCTTGCGTATGCGCCGCGCGCACGTACATCGGTAACGCGCTACCGGCGATTTCGACCCGGCGCTCATCGACGGTGGGCTTCGCCGGTAGGTCGATCGCGTAACCCTGAGCCGAATCGGTCACTGTCCGCCAGTTGTAGGCAGGGGAGCAGGCAGCGGCCAAGGAAACGCACAGCAGGGCTCGGAGCGCTGCGAATGAGAGCCGCGGCAGGCCCGGATGCAACCGGGGCACCGAGGGTCGCGACGGCGCGCGCCAACGATCTGGCCAGCCGGGGATGAGAAAACGCATAGGCAAAGCCGAAGAACCGGCGTGTGTGATTGAAAGCGGCATTATCCGCCAACGGACCTCAGGGCCTCGGGGCCTCGGGGCTTCGGGCCATCGAGCCCCGAGCCCCGAGCCCCGAGCCCCGAGCCATCGAGCCATCGAGCCGTCCCAGCGTAGCCGCCCCAGCCGAGCCCCGCGAATAAAGGTAAAATGGCGGCGCCGAATCGCGCCGACCGGACTGCCTGCACAGCCGGCTGTCCGCTCCCAGTCCGCCCGATTCATCCGCACGAGGTCGCATCCATGAGCCAAACTCCCGCTTCGCCCGCCCGCCGCTCCAGTCCGCTCCGCTATGTCGCGCTGGCGGTCGCAGCAGTTGCCATTGCAATCGCCGGGTACTTCACGTTCGGCAGCAGCCAGCGTGTACCCGACGCCACGTTCACGCTGCTGTCGGGGCAAAAGCTGTCGACCTCCGATTTGAAGGGCAAGGTCTACCTCGTCAACTTCTGGGCGACCAATTGCGAGACCTGCATCAAGGAAATGCCGCAGATGGTCGATACGTATAACCGCTTCAAGGGCAGCGGCCTGGAATTCGTTGCGGTGGCGATGAAGTACGACGCGCCGATGTACGTGGTCAACTACTCCAAGACACGCCAACTCCCGTTCAAGGTGGCGATGGACGACGGCAGCGCCGCCAAAGTATTCGGCAACGTGCAAATGACACCGACGACCTTCGTCGTCGACAAGGACGGGACGATCCTCAAGCGCTACGTCGGCGAGCCGCAATTCTCCGAACTCGACCAACTGCTGCGCAAGGCGCTCGGCGCCGCCCGACCGAGCGCCGCGTAACGACTTAGTAACGACTTCGTAACGACCTAGTAAGCCGAGCGGCCTACGCACCCAAGCGCCGCTGCGCCCGATCTAGCCGCCTTCCTTCCCGGCCTCGCCACGTTCGGCGAGGCCGTATCGTTTGATCTTCTCGTAAAGCGTCGCCTTACCGACCTGCAGTTCGTCGGCAGCCGCCGACACGGCGCCGCCGTGCTGCTCCAGCGCCTGAGCGATCGTCGCCCGCTCGAATCGCTCGACCCGCTCCTTCAACGAATGGGCAAGCGCACTTTCGCCTGTCGGAGCGCCCGATGCACGCTCGATCCCCAGCACTAGCCGATCGGCCGCGTTGCGCAGCTCGCGCACGTTGCCGAGCCAATCGCGCGCCATGAGATCCGCACGCTGGCGGGCGGTGAGTATCGGTGCAGGGCGGTCGTAACGCACCGCCGCGGCGAGCAGGAAGTGCTCGATCAGCGGCACGATGTCTTCGCGACGCTCCGCGAGCGGCGGCAGTTCGATCGTCACGACGTTGAGCCGGTAGAACAAATCCCGCCGAAACGCGCCCGATGCAACAAGCGCGTCCATATCGCCCTTGGCGGCGGCAACGACGCGCAGATCGACGCTCACCGGCTGATTCGATCCAAGCCGCTCGAGCACACCTTCTTGCAGCACCCGCAGCAGCTTCACTTGCAGCGCCGCCGGCATGCTTTCTATCTCGTCGAGAAACACGGTGCCGCCCGACGCATGTTCGAGCTTGCCGATGCGGCGTTTCGCCGCGCCCGTGAAAGCGCCGGGTTCATATCCGAACATTTCCGACTCGAACATCGACTCGGGCAGCGCACCGCAATTGACGGCGACGAACGGCTTCGCATGCCGCGGCGAGAGTTCGTGCAAGCTGCGCGCGACGAGTTCCTTCCCCGTGCCGGTATCGCCGATGATCAGCACCGCTGCGTCGGTGGGCGCGATATTGGCGATGAGCTGCCGAACTTGATCGATGGCAGGGCTGCGGCCGATGATGCGCGGCACAAGCGCGTCGCGCGCGGCCAACTCTCGGCGCAGCGCCACATTCTCGAGCACGAGGCGGCGGCGCTCGAGCGCACGCCGCACCGTATCGATGAGGCGCTCCGCCGCGAACGGCTTTTCGACAAAATCGTAGGCGCCGTCGCGCATCGCCTGCACAGCCATCGAGATATCGCCGTGGCCCGTGACGAGGATGACGGGCACATCTGGCGTGTGCTCGTGGCATTGTGCGAGAAGGTCCAGCCCGCTCGCACCGGGTAGCCGAATGTCGCTCACTATCACGCCGGCGAATGCATCGTCGAGCGCATCGAGCGCAATGCGCGCCGTTTCGACCGATCCATATCCAGTGACGGCCAGCCCGGCCAGTTGCAAGCTCTGCACGCTCGCCCGGCGCACAAGCTCATCGTCTTCGATGAAAATCACCTGCGGGTTGTCTGTCCTCGCCGTCGCGTTCATGTCGAATCAAAATCCAAAAGATCAAAGACCAAAAAAACAACCGCGGAGAAGCAAGAGCCTTGCCGCAAACGAAGAAAGCGACGCTAACTCGACGGCGCCGCGTCGGCCTGCATCGCAGCGACCGTGGCTGCGCGGCGCAGCGTCAGAACGAACGTCGCACCGCCGCCCGTTTCGTTATGCGCGCTCAGCGAACCGCCGCAATCGCGTGCGATCGACGACGCGATCGCCAAGCCGAGCCCAAGACCCTTGCCCGTTTCCTTCGTCGTAAAGAACGGCTCGAACAGCCGCGGCAAGACATCGGCGGGAATCCCGGGACCATTGTCGCGCACCGAAATCGCCAGCGCGTCCTCGGCAACATCGACATCGATCGCGAGGCGCGGTGTGCCCACGGTTTCGAGTGCATCGAGCGCGTTGCCGATCAGATTGATGAGCGCCTGCTCGAGACGCAGATCGTCGCAGTAGGCGATGAGCGACGAATGGTCGGCCGTTAAGTCCATCGGCATATAGCCGCTCGTCTCGGGCGTCTCGCCCGTCTCGCTCGGCGCGGGCTCCGTCTGCGGCTCGGGCAAGGAACGCACTTCTCGCAGGCGGACTTCAACCGCGACGCGCTGCAATCGCGTTTGCAACAACTGCAGCGCATTTCGCAGCGCCCGTGCGACCGGTGAACGCGCGTTATGCGGCTGCGCGCGCCCAACGAACAACTTCAACTGATTCGTGATCTTGCCCATGCGGTCGGTCAATGCGCCGATCGCTTCCAGGTTCTCGTATGCATCGGCAAGCGCGCCTCGCTCGATGAGCACGCGTGTGTTGTCGGAAAACGTGCGCAACGCGGTAAGCGGCTGATTCAGTTCGTGCGTGATACCGGCCGCCATTTGGCCAAGCGCCGCAAGCTTGCTCGTCTGAAGCAATTCCTCGTGCGCCGCACGCAATTCGCCCTCGGCGCGCGTGCGTTCGGCCACCTCGGTCTGCAGTTGCGCATTGGCGGCCGATAGATCGGCCGTGCGCTCTTCGACGCGCTGGTTGAGCTCCGCATACGCTTTCTGCAATAGCGTGCGGCCTCTCATGATGTCGCGCAGACGCGCGCGCCGCATGCGCCAATAGAACGCGAGCAGACAAATCGAAACGAAGCCGAAACCGATGGCAGCCGTGGCATTGCGCGCATCGTCGAGAACGGAATTCACGGGCGCGAGCGTCATTAACTGCCAGTCGGGCACACCGACCGCGCGCTGCGTGAGCAAGTAATACGGAGAAAACCGCCGTGGCCCGACCCGCACGATCTGGGTATCCGACGCATCGAGCGCAGGCACGGGTGCGATCGGCAACGTCGTAATCGGCTCCTCGGCATATTGGCGCGTTTCATCGATCGCGGCCGCCACGGTGCTCGGCAAATCGTGCACGGCGTGGTACTTCCATGCGCGCACCGACGACAGAAAGATCACGCCATGCTTGTCGACGACGAACAGCGGTTCGTTCGTATCGGTACCGGGAAACCATTCGAGATTGAGCTTGAGCACGGCGGCGCCGACAATGCGTCCGTTTCGATAAATGGGCTGCGAAATGTAATACCCGGGCACGTGCGAGACGGTACCGATGCCGAAAAAGCGGCCGACGCGCGCAGCCATCGCATCGATGAAATACGGACGGAACCGGTATTGCGAGCCGACGAAGCTGTCGGGCCGATTCCAATTGCTCGCCGAAACGCATAGGCCATCGGCGCGGATGATGTAGGTGACATCGGCGTGCGCGTGCGCATTCGCGTCTGCGAGATAGCGATTGGCGCGCGCGATCGCATCCGAGCTGCCCGTTTCGAGCGCCTCGCCAACGACAGGATGGCTCGCAACGAGGTACGAAAGCGATTCGTAGCGCTCCAGCGTGTCGCCGAGCGAGCTGACCGTGCGGTCGGCTCGCACGGCGGCCTGCTGCTGCAACGCGCCGATCCCGCGCAGCCAGGCAATGCGCCAAGTGGCGGCGCATACCGCAACGAGTGCCGCGGCGAGCGCGAGAACGACGATCAGACGGCGCGTCACGGTAGCGGATTCCGGGCTTGAGGGCAGTGGCCTATTGTGGCATAGCCGATCACGCCCGGATGCCCCGAACGGCAGCTTCGAATCAGACGCCAGCCGGCTTCCTCTGCGCTTCGGCTTCGGCTTCGGCTTCGGCGGCGCTGCCGCGGCGGCCGGTCAGGGCCGCACGCAGCTTCGAGCGATCGAGCTCGTTCTCCCACGCCGAAATGACGACGGTGGCCACGCCGTTGCCGACGATGTTGGTCAGCGCGCGGCACTCGCTCATGAAGCGATCGACGCCGAGGATCAGCACCATGCCCGAGAGCGGAATCGTCGGCACGACGGCCAGTGTCGCAGCCAGCGTGATGAAGCCCGCGCCCGTCACGCCGCTTGCACCCTTCGACGTCAGCATGGCCACGGCGATGAGCGTGAGCTGCTGCATGAGCGTGAGGTCGGTATTCGTCGCCTGCGCGATGAACAGCACGGCCATCGTCATGTAGATGTTGGTGCCGTCGAGATTGAATGAATAGCCCGTGGGCACGACAAGGCCGACCACCGAACGCGAGCAGCCGAGCTTCTCGAGCTTGGCCATCAGTTGCGGCAGCGCAGCTTCCGACGAGCTCGTACCGAGCACAATCAGCATTTCTTCCTTGATGTAGCCAATGAAGCGCACGATGTTGAATCCGACGAGGCGCGCCACGGTGCCGAGCACGACGAGCACGAACACGATTGCGGTCAGATAGAACGTGCCGACCAGCTTCATCAGCGGCAGCAGCGAGCCGAGGCCGTACTTGCCGATCGTGAAGGCCATCGCGCCGAATGCGCCGATCGGAGCGAGCTTCGTCACGATACGCACGATGCCGAACAGCACTTGCGAGACGCTTTCGATGAAATCGGTCACGGGCTTGCCGCGCTCGCCGATCGTGGCCAGCACGCTGCCGAACAGCAGTGCGATGAGCAGGATCTGCAGGATTTCACCCTGTGCGAACGCATCGGTGATCGTGTGCGGAATGATGTGCATGAAGAAATCGACCGCGCTCTGGCCGTGCGCCTTCGCCGCGTATGAGGCTACAGCCTTGCCGTCGAGCGTATTGACGTCGACGTTGAAGCCCGCGCCGGGCTTGAGCACATGCGTGGCGATGAGACCGAGCACGAGCGCGAATGTCGAAATGACTTCGAAGTAAAGCAGCGCTTTGCCGCCGACGCGCCCAACCTTCTTCATGTCCTCCATGCCGGCGATGCCGGAGACGACCGTGCAGAAAATGATCGGCCCGATGATCATCTTCACGAGATTGATGAACGCATCCCCAAGCGGCTTCATGTCGATGGCGAGCTTGCTCGAGAAGTGGCCGAGCAGGACGCCGGCGACGATCGCGGCAATGACCTGCACATAAAGGATTCGGTAGAAGGGTTTCTTAAGAGGGCGCATCAGTGTCTCCCAGCTTGGATTAATCGATAGGCCAAAGCGGCCGTTCGCGGGCCGATCGATTGCAAGGTCAATGCCAGGGCATTCGTTGATCTAAGTTATTGATTTTTATTAGATTGTTTTTATCGGTGTCCCCTCTTGGTCCAGGTTTCCGGAAACGCGAACGGACCCCGTCCGGCTCTTCGGAGAGGCCCGGGACGCCAAAATAAGGGTTTGTCCGGTGTCGCGGCGGCGCGGCTCAAACAACCCTATAAATCGGGACAGAGGGGCAAAGGCGGCGGGAGAAATGAAATACGGCGGTGCGATCGATCGTCTTCCATCTCGATCAATCGCACCGCCGCACAGGCAGCTTGCTTCGAACCGGTACTAACGACGCAACACCGTCACATCAAACCACGCCCGCGTCGTGCGCTTGCTGATCGGCGTGATAGCTTGAACGTACCATCGCCCCGACGGCCGCGTGCGTGAAGCCCAGCTTGTAGGCCTCTTCCTCGTACATCTTGAACGTATCGGGATGCACGTAGGCACGCACGGGAAGGTGATGCTCCGACGGCTGCAGGTACTGGCCGACGGTCAGCATGTCGACATCGTGCGCGCGCAGATCGCGCATGACCTGCACGATCTCTTCCTCGGTCTCGCCCAGCCCAACCATGAGCCCCGACTTCGTCGCCACATCGGGATGCAGCGCCTTGAAATCCTTGAGCAGCTTCAGCGAATGCGCATAGTCGGAACCCGGGCGCGCTTCCTTATAGAGCCGCGGCACCGTTTCGAGGTTGTGATTCATGACGTCGGGCGGCGCCGCGTTCAGGATCCCGAGCGCCCGGTCGAGCCGGCCGCGAAAATCCGGCGTCAGGATTTCGATGCGCGTCTGCGGCGAATGTTCGCGCACTTGCTTGATACATTCGACGAAATGCGCTGCGCCGCCGTCGCGCAGATCGTCGCGGTCGACGCTCGTAATCACCACGTACCTGAGCTTGAGCGCCGCGATCGTGCGCGCGAGGTTCAACGGCTCGTCGGTATCCAGCGGATCGGGACGGCCATGGCCGACGTCGCAGAACGGGCAGCGGCGCGTGCACTTGTCGCCCATGATCATGAACGTAGCCGTGCCCTTGCCGAAGCATTCGCCGATATTCGGGCAGCTCGCCTCTTCGCACACTGTATGCAGGTTGTGCTCGCGCAGGATCTGCTTGATCTCCGAAAAACGCGAATTGCCCGTCGCCGCTCGCACGCGAATCCATTCGGGCTTCTTCAGCTTCTCGATCGGCACGATCTTGATCGGGATGCGTGCCGTCTTCGCCTGCGCCTTTTGCTTGGCGGTGGCGTCGTACGGAGCGGAAGCGGCTTGCGGCGCGTCGGGTGCGCCGCTCGGTTGAGCGGTAACGTCAGTCATTCGGTGATCCAATCGATGAGCGATGCGCAGGCGCGCCGTCGAGGTTCGCGGCGAACTGCGCCGCCAAGGTTTCGGCTACTTCGTTCCAGCCGGCGGCGACGCCGAGCGTCGCCATGTCGACCGTCTCGAGCCCCGCGTAGCCGCACGGGTTGATGGCGAGAAACGGCCGCAAATCCATCTGCACGTTCAAGCTCACGCCGTGGTAACTGCATCCGTTGCGGATTTTCAGGCCGAGCGCGGCGATCTTCGCGCCCTCGTGCCCGCGGGCGCCCGTACCCGGCGCCACATAGATACCGGGCGCGCCCGCTCGGCGTTCGCCGGCGAGATTATACGCTGCGAGGGCATCGATCACCGCCTGCTCGATCCGCGTGACGAGCTCGCGCACCATGAGCTTGCGGCGGCGCAAATCGAGCAGCAGGTAGGCAACGACCTGCCCCGGACCGTGATAGGTAATCTGCCCGCCGCGATCGACCTTGACGAGTGGAATGGCCGAATCGGCTGCCAGCAGATGCGCGGGGTTGCCGGCTTGGCCAAGCGTGAAGACGGGCGGATGCTCGACAAGCCAGATTTCGTCGGGCGTGTCGGCCGTACGCGTCTCGGTGAATGCGCGCATCGCGTCGAAACTGATCTCATAGGCCTCGAGCCCGCGGCGGCGAACGATCAGGGCAGAACCGCCGGCCGGCAGGTCGAAAGTCGCAACGTTGAAAGGCGTTGCATCAGACGAAACTGCGTTGAAGGAGGACGGTAGCGGGCAGGCGGACGAGAGAGACGTTGCGGCGCACATGATGGCGGCAGTTTACCGGAATCGGGACCGGCTCGCCGAAACCGGCCCTCGATTGCCTGCGCGAAATCAAGCGCTTGGCGTAGAAAACGCTGGGTGCGCCGGCCTCAAACCGTGCGCCAGCCGCCGCCGAAGCGCGCCGCCCACCATGCCGTCAAAGCGTGGACCCAATCGGCCATGGCCGCCGTGCGCGGCAGCGGCGCAACGAACGCGACGCGAGCGTTGCCCTCCCCCTCGACGCTGAGCCAAAGCCGCTCGCCCCGCCGCAGGCGCAGCGAACGACCCGGCACGAGCCAGTAATCTTCTACGTCGTTGCTGCGCGTGACCCAGATGGGCGCACCGTGCACCGACAGGCGCGTGCTGTGGGCGACCATCATCGGCACCGTCTCGCGAGGGCTGATTTCGAAGGTAGTACTTGAAGAGATTTGTCGCATGACCGTTACCACCCAAAGGTTGTTCCGTGGCTACAATCCTAGGCGTGGCAAGCCTTTGCGCCAAACGATCAATTCTCACGCTTATGTGAATTTAACTAACAAGCAGCCGCCAGCATGAATTTGCGAGAACTCCCCGCGCTCAACGCGCTAAAGACTTTCGAGGCCGCCGCGCGCTACGAGAGCTTTTCGCGCGCGGCCGACGAACTGTTCGTCACGCACGGCGCCGTCAGTCATCAAATTCGAGGGTTGGAAGAGGCGCTGGGCACGCCGTTGTTCTTGCGCGAGGGCAAGCGGGTGCGTTTAACCGATGCCGGCTGCCGCTATGCGAAAGAGGTACGCGCCGCGCTGATGGCCTTAGCCGATGCGACACGCTCCGTACGAGAAGGCCAACGCGCGCGGCGGCTCGTCATTTCGTCGTCATCGTCCTTTTCGGCGCGCTGGATCACGCCGCGGATCGGCCGTTTCATCGAACGCCATCCGGAAATCGATGTCGAGCTGCTGTCGACGAACGTTCTGACCGATTTCTCGCGAGACGACGTTGATGTCGGCATTCGCTTCGGCCCGGGCGGTTATCCCGATCTGCATGTGGAGCGCCTGCTCGACGAAGTGGCCTTTCCCGTTTGCGCACCGACATTCAACGGTGGCGCATTACCGAAGACGCCGGCCGAACTCGCCGCGTCGCCCCGGTTACTACGTTCCGACGATCAAATGTGGAGCGTCTGGTTCAAGGCGGCGGGACTCGAGGGTGTGCCCGAACCGCGGCGCGGCCTGTACTTTCAGGATTCGTCGAATCTGGTGCAAGCCGCAATCGACGGGCAAGGCATTGCGCTGATCCGGCGCTCGATCATCGGCTCGAACGAACTCGCAACCGGACGGCTCGTGCGCTTGTTCGACGTCGCCGCACCGAGCTCATCCGCCCACTGGTTCGTCTGCCCCCCGCCGCTTTTGCAGACCGCGCGCGTGCAGGCGTTGCGCACCTGGCTGATCGAGGAAGTCGAGCGCTTTCGCGCGCCCGTTACAACACCACCGACACCATCGGATGCCCGGTGAGGGCCCGATAGATGTCGTCCAGATGTTCGCGGTTCAGCGCCCGGACGGTCACGGTTAAACCGATGTAATTGCCGCCGCTCGACGGCCGCGTTTCGATGCGCGCCGCGTCGAAAGTCGGGTCGAACTGCAATACGACGGACACGATCGTCTCGGTGAAGTCGGGATGCGACTTGCCCATGACCTTGATCGGAAAGTCGCAAGGAAACTCGATTAGGGACTCGTTCACCGGGCTCATCGATCACCCCTCCATCACTTCTTCTTGCCGAACATGAGCAAGACCGAATCCCAAATGCGTCCGCCGAGGCCCCCTTGCGGCACGGCCTTCAGCGCGACGATCGGGAACTGCGTGAGCGTCTTGCCGTCCGCCACGATCTGCACGGTGCCCACCGGCTGACCATTCGCGAGCGGCGCCACGAGCGGATCGTTCAGTACGAACTGCGGTTTGATCTTCTCGCCCATGCCGCGCGGCACGGTGATGTATTGATCGCTCTTCACGCCCACTTGCACGGTATCGGCCGCACCCTTGTAGACGCGCGGTGTCTGCACGGCCTGATTCGCCTTGAGCAAACGCACCGTGTCGTACGCGCTATAGCCGTAGTTCAGCATCTTCATGCTGTCTTGTACGCGCTCGTGTTCCTTCTGCTCGCCCATCATCACGCTGACGAGACGCCGCGAGGCGTCGGGAATGCCGGGCAGCGGACGCTTGGCCGACGCGATCAAGCAGTACCCGGCCGCTTCCGTGTGGCCGGTCTTCAAGCCGTCGACGGTCGGGTCGAGCCAGAGCAGCCGGTTGCGATTGGGCTGCTTGATCTTGTTGTACGTGAATTCTTTGACCGAGAAGATGCTGTAGTAGTCGGGATAATCGCGAATCAGATGCGCGGACAGAATCGCGAGATCGGCCGCGCTCGTATAGTGCTGCGGGTCGGGCATGCCGTTGACATCGGCATAGTGTGTGCCCTTCATGCCGAGCCGCTGCGCTTCGGTGTTCATCATGTCGACGAAATGCGCCTCGCTGCCGCCGACAAGCTCGGCCAGCGCGATAGCGGCGTCGTTGCCCGACTGCACGATCATGCCGTAGACGAGATCGTGCACCGTGACCGGCTTCTCCGCCTCGATGAACATGCGCGATTCGTCGTTGCGCACGCGGCGCACCGCCAGGCTCGGCAGGACGACCTGGTCCATCGAGATCTTTTTTGTCTGCAGCGCTTCGAAGACGAGATAGGCCGTCATCAGCTTCGTCAGCGAAGCCGGTTCGACGCGCTCGTCGGCATTGCCCGAGGCGAGGACCTGATTGCTCGTCGCGTCGACGAGCACCCACGAGCGCGCCGTGACGGCCGGCGGCGGCACCTGCGCGGATGCAGCCGGCGCATAGGCGGCCGCGCCTGCCACTAACGTGGCAGCAACTAACGCGGCGACGGGCGCGCAACGGTGAAGCGAGGACGGAACGAAAGACGAGGCAGACGACGGGAAGCCGAAGAAGGAAGAACGCATAGATCGATTCGTGCAGAAAAGCGACGCGCGCCAGGCGCGCAATCGGGGAGTGCCGGCCGCCGGTTGGCGGTTCTCGCCGCCCGTCACGACGCACGATGAACGAGCGACGCAGCCTTGCGCGGCGCCCGTTTGACTACGGACTCGCGATTCGGTTCGCATCGGCCGCTCCCGCGCGCCGATACGCTGCCCGGTACGCATAGCGTGTAGGGCCGCATCGACGAGACGGTGCGCAAAATTTCGCACATTATACGCGGCGCATTCCGCCGAAAATGCGCTTTTTTGCCCTGCATGTAGGGTGCTGCGCACCGGCGACAGCCCATTGCGCATAATGCCGCGCGGGCAATGGTCGGGGCAATGCAGGCTCAACGCCAAGCGTCGACGACGATCCGCTTCAAGATATGCAGCTTGCGATGCAGGAAGTGCTCGGCGCCCGGAATGACGACGACGGGCAGCTCTTGCGGCCGCGCCCAGTCGAATACCGATGCGATCGGCACCGTGTCGTCTTGCTCGCCATGGATGACGAGTGTGTTCTCGGGCACGGTCGCGATATTGAAGCGGCTCGCGGCCGTGCCGACGAACACCATGCGCTCGATCGCCTGGCCGCGTTCGGCCAGCGTGCGCGCCACGTGCGAGACCACGGCCGTGCCGAAGGAGAAACCGGCCAGCACGAGCGGCAATTCAGCGCGTCCGGGTTCGGCACGCATATGCCCGAGCACGGCGAGCAAATCGTCGCGCTCGCCCATGCCTTCGTCGTATTGGCCCTCGGTCTGGCCCACCCCGCGAAAGTTCGAGCGATAGGTCGCGTAACCCAGTTGCACGAGCGTGCGCGCGAGCGTTTGCGCGACCTTGTTATCCATCGAGCCGCCGAACAGCGGATGCGGATGCGCAACGAGCGCGATGCCGCGCGGCTCGCCGTCGGGCTCATCGCGCGCAACTTCGATCTTTCCGACGGGACCGTCGATGAGAAATTTTTTCGTGTGAACGTTCATGGCGCCGCGGGAAACTCGATGATTCAGTTGGGCTGATCGATCAGCAACCGCTCGACGATCTTGCCGTCCTTCAAGTGGGAATCGACGATTTCGTCGAGATCGGCTTCGTCGAAGTAGGTGTACCAGGTGCCCTCGGGATAAACGACGATCGCAGGCCCCTGCTCGCAGCGCTCGAGGCAGCCAGCCTTGTTGATTCGCACGTTGCCGGGGCCCGCGAGGCCGAGCTTCTTCACGCGCTTTTTCGTGTGGTCGAGCATCTTCTCGGCATCGCAGCGCCGGCCGCAACTCGGGCGCTCGGCGTCGGGCGCCCGCTGATTCAAGCAGAAAAACACGTGGTACTTGTAGAAGGAGTCCATGGTCTTTGAGTTCGGAGGTGAGCCGGGCCGGCGCATGCGCGCATCGCTACGCAAGCGCTGCGCGCGGCGTCGAGATCCGGCATGGATCGGAGGAGACGCAAGCCGCGCCGATTATAACGAGCGTCGTGCGCGCGCGCTGGCGCCTTGCCAGCCAAGGCGCCGCGGCTTCATTGCGCGGCCATGCCCGCCCGCACGCCGAGCCACGCCACGAGCTGAGCGACGAAATCGTCGCTCGCGGCCGCAAGCGCATGCACGCCGCCCGCCGCGTCCGGCATGCTCGACGGCGCGCGGGCCACGAACGTTCGCTGGGCGATGACCTTACCCTCGTCCGTCAGCGTCGCGCGTGCCGTCAGCGCGCCATGGCTCTGTGCCTCGCTGTCGAACACCTGCTCGAATTGCTCGAGATCAATCGTGAGCAGCGGCGCGTTGACGGCTTCGCCCCCGCCGAGCACCGCACCGTGGGCCGCCAGCGCGCCGCGTACGCGCTCGGTCAATAGCTGAGAAGGCCGCATGATCCAATGACTATTCGCATAGGCGGCGGTCTGTCGCGAATCCGCATAGCTCATGCGATACAGGATGTCGTCGCTGTCGAGCGCGTGCGGCGCGCGCACGTCGAATAGACGCAACGTCGGCAGCGTACCCGAATAGGCGGGCGGGTTCGCAGGACCGAGATCGTAGCGGATATTGGCCACGGCGGCGGGCAGGCCGAGCGTGCAGCCGCTCATCGCGCCGAGCAACGCCGTACCTGCAAGCATGCACCCCGCCAGGGTCAGTGCACGCGCTGTTGTTACCTTCGCAGTCTTATCGAATAAACGTGCCATCTGCTTCTGTTCCTCTTCGATTCAATGCCCGACGTCGGCGGGCGCGTTGCGAGGCCATGCGAAGCCGGGCTCGCCCGGGCCCGGCTGTGCCCGCGCCACACCGAACAGCACGCTCGACGGGCTCGCGCTGAAGACGTTGGCCGCGCGGTCGAACGCGCGCGCCGCGCCGCTCATGTCGGTGGCGAGCGTATTGACGCGGGGCAGCGTCTCGTAGTCGAGCCGCGCCGACATATCCGCTATCGATGCATTCGTCGCGGCTATCGCGCCGTTTGCGCGATCGGCCGTGGCACCGATCTTGTTCAGGTTCGAGACGAGCGGCCCGTTCGGCGAAGAGAGCGTCGCAACGAGCGCACTCGTGGAGGCGAGCGTACGCGTGAGCGCCTTCATCGTGCCCGGCAATTGCGCCGTAGCCGGCCCTGCGGTTTGCGCCAGCGTGGTCACGGCGTCGGCCGCGTGTTGCAGGCTCGCCGCGGTCGCCATCATCTGCACGCGGGTTGGGTCCGACAGCAGTACATCGGCATGGGCGATCACGCTCTGCAATTCGCTGAGCAGCACATCGCCCCGCTGCTGCAACTGATCGAGCAAGCCCGGACGCATCGGCAGTTGCGCGACATGCTTGGCCGATGTCGGCACGGGGGTAAGGTCGGCCCCCGTATCGTCGAGCTGGACGAAAGCGAGGCCGGTCACGCCCTGCAGGCCGAGACTGCCGAACGTCGAACGTGTGATCGGGGCGTCCTTGTCGACGAGGATGCGAATAACGATCGTCCCCGGGTGTGCGCGATCGAATCGGATCGACTGCACCTTGCCGACGGCGAGCCCGCGATAACGCACGTCCGCATCGGTCGAAAGCCCTGTCACGTTCGTATGCGAAATCAAGTCGTACGGGATGCGCACCGTGCGATCGAGGTTGAACCAGAACGCGACGAACACGATTGCGGCCCCGAGTCCGAGCGTGAAAAGCCCAGCCCAGAATGCATGCGATTTGTTTTCCATTCGCTCAAGCTCCCGTCGTTGCGCGCATCGCGTCGGAAAGCGGCGCCCTCTTCAACGCATCCCTCATAGCGGCACTTCGGCCGACGCCGAGGCGAGCGCGGCCGGCGGCAGCTTGGCCCGGCGCTCGGGCGGCAGCGCCTGCAATGCGCGCCGGCCGCGCCGGCCAAGAAAGAATTCGCGGATGAACGGATGATCGACTGCGGCCGCTTCCTCGATCGGCGCCGCGACGAGCACACGCCGATCGGCGATAACGGCGACCCGCGTCGAGAGCGAAGCCATCGTATCGAGATCGTGCGTGACCATGACGACGGTTAAGCCGAGCGCGCGATGCAGCGTCGCGACGAGTTCCACGAAATCTTCCGAGGACCGGGGGTCGAGCCCCGCCGTCGGTTCGTCCAGAAACAATAGCTCCGGTTCGAGCGCGAGCGCGCGTGCGATACCCACGCGCTTGATCATTCCGCCGGAGAGCGCGGCCGGCATCTTAGACGCATCCTTGCAGGGCAGCCCCACCATCTCGAGCTTCAGCATGACGATGTCCTGCAAGAGCGCAGCGGGTACGCGACCGAGCTCGCGAATCGGCTGTGCAATGTTGTCGAACACCGACATCGAGGAAAACAGCGCGCCCTGCTGAAACAGCATTCCGATGCGGCTGCGCATGATGCGCGCCGTTTGCTCGTCGATCGTCGAGGTGTCGCGCCCGAACACTTCGATCGTGCCCGAGGTGGGCGCCTCAAGGCCGAGAATCTGCCGAACCAGCGTCGTCTTCCCGGAGCCCGAGCCGCCGACGACCGACACGATTTCGCCGCGGCGTACATCGAACTCCAAATGCTCGTGCACGACGATGCTGCCATACCGCTTGGTCAGATCGCGCACCTCGATCACGCGCTCGGCGATGGCCGGCGGCGGGCGGTTGCGGACGGAGGCGGAGAGCGGCGCGATCATAGGCCGACGTTTTGAAAGACGATGGCGAAGATCGCGTCGGCCAAGATGACGACCGTGATCGAGGAGACAACCGACGACGTCGTTCCCACGCCGAGGCTTTGCGAATTCGGTTTGATGCGCAAGCCGAAGTGGCAAGCGACAAGTCCGATCAGCATGCCGAACGCAACGCCCTTGCCAAGGCCGATCCACAGATTGGCGATCGGCACCACGCTCGGCAACGCACGCGCGAAATAGGCCATGTCGATGCCGAGCACAACCTGGGCTGCGAGCGCGCCACCCAGCAGCGCAATGACGTTCGTCCACATAACGAGCAGCGGCATCGCCACGCACAGCGCGATGACGCGCGGCAGCACGAGCCGCAGCCCGTGCGGGATGCCCATGACGAGCATCGCGTCGAGCTCTTCCGTCACACGCATCACGCCGATTTGCGCGGTGATGGCCGAGCCCGAACGTCCGGCAACGAGGATCGCGGACAGGACGGGACCGAGCTCGCGAATCACGCCAAGCCCAAGGATGTTGACGATGAACGGATTTGCGCCGAACAGCCGCAACTGCTGCGCCGACAAGTAGCTGAGCACGATGCCGATCAGGAACGCGACGAGCGCCGTGATCGGCAGCGCCTTGGCTCCGGTGTTATAAACGTTGGCTGAGATTTCGGTCCAAGGCGCGAGCGCAGGGCTGCGCAGCACCTTCAGCAGATCGAGTATGAAGCGGCCGAACATGGCCAATCCGCCGTACGCATGATCGGCGAAGCGCAGCACCGAGCCGCCCAGCGCGGTGACGATGTCAATGCGCTCGACGGGCGCGGGGGACTCGCGCAGCGTCTCGAGCAACGCAATGCGCGCGAAGATGTCGCGCTGCGTGTCGGTGAGCGTGACCTCGGCAGGCAGCTTGCGGCCCCACACCGCCCAAAGCGCCTGCCCGCCCACGTGATCCATCCGCTCGACCGCCGACAAATCCCAATGCGCCGGTGCCGAGCGCGCGAGCGCGACCAAGCGCGACTTCACGCCCGCGCGGGCGCGATCGCGAGCCAGCGCGAGCGCGGTCCACTGCCCGGATAGCTTAACGAGCGGGCCTGCGCTGCTCTTTTCGATGCGCAGGCCGGGCGGGGTGTCTAGGTCCAAGGAAGGAAATTCCCACGCGGATGAACTGAACATGAACAGCGGCCATTGTAGCGGTCCGCGCGAGCGGCGCAGCCTCCTCGTGATCATGGCTCGTGCGCCAGCGAACTGCCGCGCGCAGCCGATTGCCGTACGCATTCAGCGCGCATTCGGCACCCTCGGCACGCCGGCACGCGCGGGCGCCACTACGCCACTACAATACGGCCATGACCGATACCCTTCATCCTCCCCCGGGCGGCGATTCGGCGGCGAGCGGCCGCCGCGACGACTGGCGCATCGACCGAGCGCGCGCAAGTGCCGGCGGCGCCGGCGCGATTCCGGCCGAGGCGCTCGAAATCGTCGACGAGACGGCTTCCACCAATACCGACCTCATGGCGCGCATGAAGGCGCTGCCCCGCTCGGGTGCGGTGTCCGGCGTTCATGCCGTGCGAGCAGCGTACCGCCAGACGGCCGGACGCGGACGGCAGGGCCGTAGCTGGCAAACCACGCCGGGGCATGCGCTCACCTTTTCGCTCGCCTGCGTGCTGCCGCGGCCGCTGGCGGGGCTCGCCGGGCTGAGCCTGGCGACAGGCGTGGCCGTCCTGGACGGCCTTGCGCGCCTCGCCCCGAGCGAGGCTGCGAGGCTCGCGCTCAAGTGGCCGAACGACGTGCTGCTCGACGGCCGCAAGCTCGCCGGCATCTTGATCGAGACGGCCTGGGGCACGCACAGCGCCAGCGCCGTCGTCATCGGCATCGGCATCAACGTACGCCGCGACGAAGCGCTCGAGGCCGAACTCGATGCCGCCGCCGCTGCGATGCCGGCCCAAACGCGTGCAACGCCGCCGGCCGCGCTCTCGCAGGCGCTGCCCAACGCGAACCTGACCGATACGCTTGCGGTCGTCGTCAAAGCGCTGACGGAGATGATCGAACGCTTCGGCACGGGCGGCTTCGCCGCCTTCGTCGACCGCTGGAACGCGTGTCATGCCTATGCCGGTCGTGAAGTCGTGCTGCTCGAGAAAGGCATCGAACTCGCACGCGGCGTCGCAACGGGCGTCGACGGCTTGGGCCAACTGCTGCTGTCCACCGACACCGGCGTGCAGACGATCGCGACGGGCGATGTGTCGCTACGCCTTGCCGGCGACGCGCCATGAATGGTGGCGCGCCGTTCCTGCTGATCGATGCAGGCAACAGCCGCGTGAAATGGGCGCTCGCCGATGCGCATGGCGGATTCGCCCGCAGCGGCGTATTCGCGCATGCCGCGAGCGCCGACCATGCCGCTGGGCGCGAGGAGCGCGACACCGTAGCAGCCGATCCATGGCGCGCGGCGGAGCGCGAGGCCGAGCAACAATGGGCCGGGCTTCCCGCACCGGGTGGGGCTTGGATTTCGAATGTCGCCGGGCCAGCCGTCGCCCACCGGCTCGCCGCCATGCTCGATGCGCACTGGCCGGGCTTGCCGCGCACGTTCGTTCGTGCGAGCGCGCGGCAATGCGGCATCGTCAACGGCTACGGCACCCCCGATCAACTGGGCAGCGATCGCTGGGCCGGCCTGATCGGCGCGCATGCGGCGTTTCCGGGCGAACCGCTGCTCGTCGCCACGCTCGGCACGGCCACGACGCTCGAAGCGCTGACCGTCGACGGCCGCTTCATCGGCGGCATGATCGCCCCGGGATGGACGCTGATGATGCGCTCGCTGGGCGAGCATACGGCGCAACTGCCGACGCTGGCGGCCGATTCGGTGCGCACGCTCGCCGGCGACGCACTCGCGCGGCATTGGTTCGCAACCGATACGCGGCGTGCGATCGCAGCAGGCTCGCGGCTCGCACAAGCGGGACTCATCGAGCGCGCGTGGCGCGAACTTTGCCGCGCATGGGGCGTCGAGGTGCGTCTGATTCTCGGCGGCGGAGCGGCTGACGATATCGCAGCCGCGCTTAGCGTGCCGCATACGCGCCATGATGGCCTCGTGCTGTCGGGGCTGGCGCGGATTGCGGCGGAAGAAGGCGCCTCGGGGCCTTAATTCGAAGGGGAGATGGGACGATGTTGCGTTGGCTGATCGCTATTTTGTTTCTCGCCAATTTGGTCGCGTTCGCATTGGCGAGCGGCATGCTCGGAGCCTTACCGGCGTCGGGGCCGCGCGAGCCCCATCATCTCGAACGCCAGGTGCATCCGGAATGGCTACAGACGCGGCCTATGTCGGAAGCCGAGGCGACCGAGCAGCCCACCATCGGCCAGCCCGATCCGCTGCCCAAGATCGCCGGCGCACCGCTCAGCGGATAACGACTGTGGCTGTGGCAGCGGCAGCCGGCGGCACGCTCGGCACAGCGGCGCGCGCCCCCTCGCCCCCTCGCCCCGGCCTACGGCCTGCGGCCAGTTTGCGAACGCACCTTTTCGAGCAGCGCCGTTGTCGAGCGCTGATGTTCGAATGCGATCGCCAGCGCCCGACCGCCCCATCCGCGCACGAGCGCCGATTCCGGCAGCGCGTCCATGTCGTAATCGCCGCCTTTGACGAGAACGTCCGGGCGCAGCGCCCCGATCAGTTCGACCGGTGTGCTCTCGTCGAACCGGACCACCCAATCGACGCTCTCGAGCGAGGCCAGCAACGCCATCCGATCGTCTTCATGATTGATCGGCCGATCGTCCCCCTTGCCGAGCCTACGCACCGACGCGTCACTGTTCACCCCAACGATGAGAGAAGCGCCGAGCGCCTTCGCGCGCGCGAGGTAGGTCACGTGGCCCCGGTGAAGAATGTCGAAAACCCCGTTTGTGAAGACGACGGGCGCCGCCAGGGTGGCGCGCCGAGCGGCGAGCGCTTCGCGGGTAATGATCTTGCGTTCGAACGACACGGAGGAAACTGAGGAAGCGGAGGGCATGGCAGGACAAGTTCGATGGATCCCGAGCGTCCGCGCGCTGCGGCTCTTCCGGACCCGGATAGCGGACGGAAAGACAAAAAATAACGAAAAGCCCGCGGGAGCGAGGAACGACAACCTCGCGCCGGCGGGCTCGACGATTCGATACGGCCTTTAGAACCTTTAGCCTTTAGGGCCTGGCCTTTAGGGGCCTTAGGCAGGCTGGTGCTCGGCCGAACCGGTTGCCTGCAGGCGCGAGGTGACTTCCTTACGATAGCGGTTCAGATCCTGCGCCGTCGTAAACGTGCGTTCGAACAGCAGCGAAAGATTGTGCAAGATGCGCTCGATGACCTTCTTCTCCCAGCCGTCGTCGAAGCGGATCTGCTCGTCGAGCCAGCGCTCGAGCCATTCCGGATCGGGCAAGCGCGATTGAATCGTGTCGCGCGGGAATAGATCGCGGTTCACGTGCAGGTTCGTGGGGTGCAGCGGCTTTTCGGTGCGGCGCGCCGACGCCATCAGCACGCCGATCTTCGCAAAGGCCGCGCGCGCAACGTCGCCGCAGTTCGTCAGCGCCTTCTTCATGTAGCGCAGGTAGGCGCCGCCATGGCGGGCCTCGTCGCGCGAAATGGTTTCGTAGATCTGCTTGATCACGGGCTCCGTGTGCCATTCGGCAGCGCGGCGATACCAGTGGTTTAGGCGGATTTCGCCGCAGAAGTGCAGCATCAGCGTCTCGAGCGGCGGCGCCGGATCGAACACGAAGCGCACGGCGTGCAGTTCGGCTTCGGTCGGTACCATTTCGGGCCTGAAGCGGCGCAGGTACTCCATCAAGACCAGCGAATGCTTTTGCTCCTCGAAGAACCAGACGCTCATGAACGCCGAGAAATCGCTATCGTGGTGGTTATCACGCAGGAACATCTCCGTGGCCGGCAGCGCGGACCATTCGGTGATGGCATTCATCTTGATCGTCGTCGCCTGCTCGTCGGTCAGCAACGACGCGTCGAACTTGTCCCAAGGAATGTCCTTCTCCATGTCCCATCGGACCGACTCGAGCGATTTGTAAAGTTCCGGATAAAGCATGGTGTTCATAGGTCCCACCCCTGGTCTGCCCACTACTACTCGTATGACTATTGCCGCATGTGCGTGCATGACGACCGCGCCGGCGCGGCAAAAAAACACAATTCTTACGCGGTGATCGCGCCCGTTTATTGGCCGAACCCAAGGCCGCTCGCGCAGCAATGCATTCGCGCGTAGAGGCAGCGGCCGGCGCCGGGCGCCCTGGGCGATCATCGAACGCGGTGCCGCGCATCGCGCCGACCTTTCGGTGTCCGGCGGACGGCGGCACGACGACCTGCCGCGATCATGGTTTTTCGTTCTTCGCCCACGGATCGAAATCTTTGGAATGATAGCACGCGTCGCTTACGCCCCAGCCCGGAGCGCCGAGACCCGACGCGCCATTGCAACGGTCGGCCACGCGGTTCAGCGCCCGCTGCGCTTCGCCTCCGCGCCGCTCAATAGACCGCCGCCGGCCGCCGCTGCACCCGCCGTAGCAGCCGCATCGGCGCCATTGACCCCATTGCCCCCGGCACCCCCGTCACCGTCGTTGGCTGCGTTGTGTTTCAGCGTCGCACGGATCCATTCAGTCAGCCGCTCGCGGTGCGCAAGCGTGTCTTTAAAACCGAGGTCGATGAGTTCGGCTGCGAATTGCGCTTCGAACAACAGGTAGCTTGCGAACGACGCACCCGCGGCCCGGTTGCCCCCTACCGCCCCGAGCAGCCCGCGCACCGTCATCGGCAGGCGCTTCAGGTGGCGCGCCGCCAAAATCTCGATGCGCTCGCTCGGCGCGATCGGCAACACATCGATGTGACGCCAGCCGCTCTCGGGTTCGACCTGCTGCGGCAAATGCGAAATCATGCGATTGATGTGCTCGATTCGCTCGATGTCAGCGCCGATCGCGTCGAGAAAAACGCTCGCCAGCACCTGCTGGCCAATCTGCGCCAGCGATGGGTAGCCGCTTTCGATACCGACGGCCGCGGGCACTTCCGGGCGTGGAGTCGCCGCGCCCAGCACGACGATCCGCTCCGCGCCGAAGTGGATCGCGGCGCTCAGCGGCGCAATTTGTCGGATGGACCCGTCGCCGAAATATTCGATACAGCCGTCGAGTTCGAGCGGCACCGCCGGAAACAGGAGCGGGATGGCCGACGATGCCAGCACGTGGGCGGGCGTGAGCGCCACCATCCGCGCCCCGCGCTGCGCGCGCCGCCAGGATTGAATCGGCTCTTCCGCTTGGTAGAACGTCAAATGCCTACCGCTCGAGTAGCTAAGTGCGGTGATCGACAACGCGTGCAGCACGTGCGCGTCGAGCATCTCGCCGATGCGCGCGAAGTCGAGCGCCTCGTGCAGCAACGCGTTGAGCGGGCTGTTGTCGAACAACGCGCGCGGCGAGCGCCGCACGGCCCAGCCGAAGCTCATCGCCCCGAGCCATCGCGCGCCGGCTGCCGCCACGCCGTGCCAATCGGTGCGATAGACCTGGCGCGCGCGGATATGCGACCAGAACTCGATGAGCCGCCCGACGCCGAGGGCAAAATCGTCCGCATGGCTTGCGATGGACGCGGCGTTGATCGCGCCGGCGGACGTACCGCATACGATCTTGAAGGGCAACGCGCGCTCTTCCGGCGCCGCCTCGTGCGCGATCTGCGCGAGCGCCTTGAGCGCCCCGACCTGGTACGCGGCGCGCGCGCCGCCGCCCATGAGGACCAAGGCTAAGCGCACGGCGAGCGACCGAAAGCAACAACGATGAGCGTCGCGGTGCGCGGCGAGCACCGCGCGCAAACGGCCGTGCGGTTACCGGCGCAGATCATTTCTCCTCACGCGCGGCGCCACTTCGTGGCTGCGGCGGCGTCTTGCGGGCGGGCTTGGCGGCCGGCTTGCGGGCCGGCGGCGCGCGCTTGGCCGCGGGCTTGGCCGTAGCCGACGCGCCCGAGCCGCCGGCCGCCGGTGCGCGTTTAGCCTCCTGGACGCCGGCGCCACCCGCCTTCTTCGAAGAAGAAGAAGACTTCGACTCGCCCTCGCTGTCCGCGCCCGGTTGCGTCATCGCGAACGCGGCAAGCTGATTGAACTGCGACTGCAGCAAGTTCCACCAGCCTGCCGGATCGAATGCGGCGTTTTCCCCTGCGCTCGACGCCGAGCCCGGCGCCTGCGCGTCGGCGGCGGCCTCGGCGCGCTGGCTTTCGTCGGCGCCGGCGGCCGCGGTATCGTTCGAATTGCCCCATCCGCCCGACGCAGAACCGGGCGACGCAGCCCACGGCGAAGCGTGAGTCGCTTGCGCGTTGCCGTGCCCCGCATCCTGCGGCGGCTGAGTCATCGACGCCTGCGCAAACGCGCCGAACGCGCGCAGCGTCGAGAGCGTGGCGCGCTGCACTTCCAGCGCCTGGATAGCCGACTGGAGCATGTTCAGATTGAGCTTGAGCCATTGCTCGACGGCACGCATATCGGTGATCCGCTTGTCGAGCTCTTCCACGTTCATGAGCGGCGACATCATGTCCGACATCGCCGTCAGCGGCGAACTGAAGCCTTGGGCGGTCCCGGGCTGCATGCCTGGGAACGCGGCGCCGAACGGCGTCAGGCGCATCATGTCCCACATGTTGTCGAGCATTTCGGCGGGCGGAAAGCCCGGAAAGCCGGGGAAAGGCGATTTGTCGCCGGCGGTGTCGGTCATCGAGTGCCCCCTTCGATACGATAAGAATGGATGAAGACGCTTTACGGAATCCGGAAAGAATCAGGAAGAAGCCAGGAAATTAAGCGCCGCCCGGGAAATCGGGCGGGCGCCGCTCGCGCAGCGAACGATAGTGCGGGTAGGCTATTAAGTCGTCGGGGGATGCGATATCGGTCATCCGTGTCGGTTCAACTCGGGTTGAGGGCGCGAAAACGTGCCGCGATCGCGTCAGTGTAGGCCCGCGCGGCCGGCCATGCATCGGGCCAAACCCGGCGCGTGGGCAGCTTGACTAGGCTCTAACGGTCAAGTGGGGCAACCGATTGCTCGATCGCGCCGAAGATCGACTTGCCGGCTTCGTCGAACATCTCGATCTTGACCGTATCGCCGTACTTCATGAACTCGGTTTGCGGTGCGCCGTCCGCGATCGTTTCCAGACAGCGCTTCTCGGCGATACAGCAGTAGCCGCGCTTCGCATCCTTGTTCGAGACGGTGCCCGAGCCCACGATCGAGCCGGCGCGCAGATTGCGCGTTTTCGCGGCATGCGCGATGAGCTGGCCGAAGTGAAACACCATATCGACCCCGGCATCGGGCTGCCCGACCTTCTTGCCGTTCCAATGCACGATCATCGGCCGCTCGACACGTCCTGCGCGCCAATGCTCGCCGAGTTCGTCGGGCGTCACCGCCACAGGTGAAAACGCCGTGGCCGGCTTGCTTTGAAAGAAGCCGAAGCCCTTTGCCAACTCGGCCGGAATGAGATTGCGCAGCGACACGTCGTTCACGAGCATGAGCAGGCGCACGGCTTTGAGCGCCCCTTCGGGCGATACCGCCATCGGCACATCGGACGTGACGACGGCCACTTCGGCCTCGAAGTCGATGCCGAAGGCTTCGGACGCGCAGACGATGTCATCGCGCGGGCCGATGAAGTCGTCGCTGCCGCCCTGGTACATCAGCGGATCGGTCCAAAACTCCGGCGGCATCTCGGCGCCGCGCGCGCGGCGCACGAGCTCGACGTGATTGACGTACGCCGAGCCGTCGGCCCATTGATACGCGCGCGGCAGCGGCGCCATGCAATCTTTCGGCTCGAAAGCGAAGGCATGGCGTGCGCGGCCTTGGTTGAGCGCATCGTAGCGTTCGGCCAGTTGCGGCGCGTAGAAGGACCAATCGTCGAGCGCGCGCTGCAGCGTGGGCGCGATGGCATCGGCGATCGCAGCCGTGCGCAGATCGCGCGAAACGACGATCAGTTGGCCGTCGCGCGAACCGTCTTTGAGCGTGGCAAGTTTCATGTGGGAAGGATCGAAGCCGTGAGATGACGATGGAAGGAATCTATTCTACGATGGTGAACGCGTAGCGCCGCTCGGCTTCGCTCGACAAGACACACGCCGCCGCTTCTTGCGCGTGGATTTCCGCTGTCACGGCCTTTCTTCTTCCTTGATTGCCCGCTCATGCCCGCTATGTCCTCCCCTACGTCCGACTCGCTCGACCCTACGCTTGGCGATCCGCTCGATCCACTCGATACGCTCGATGATCCAAGCGACGCCGGCGATGGCGAGGAGAAGGTGCGCTCCGGGATTCAATCGATCGAAGTCGGGTTTCGCTTGCTGGAGGCGCTCACGAACGAGCCGCGCGCGATGATGCTGCGCGATCTCGCCAAAAGCGCACAGATGAGCCCGGCCAAGGCGCACCGATACCTCGTGAGCTTCTTGCGCCTCGGCGTCGTTGCGCAAGATCCGTTCTCCGGCCGCTATGAACTGGGCGGCTTCGCGCTGCAAATGGGGCTTGCGCGGCTCGCGCGCGTGGACGGCGTCAAGCTCGCCCGGCTTGCGCTCGCGCAGTTGCGAGATCGGCTCGACATCACCGTCGGCATTGCGGTTTGGGGCAATCTCGGCCCTACGGTCGTGCATTGGATGGAGTCGAGCCACCCGGCCAAAGCTTCCCTCAAGCTTGGCGACGTCATGCCGCTGCTCGGCTCGGCCACGGGCTTGCTGTTTGCGGCTTATCTGCCGCGCGGCAAGACGCAAGCGATGATCGAGCGCGAACTCGCCGACACGCGCCGCTCGGCGCACACGAGCGGGCCGCGTAGCGAGGCGGAATTAGAGCGCGCGCTCGACGAGGTTCGTGCAAACGGCGCGGCGCGCGTGGCCGGCCTGCTGCTGCCCACGATCCACGCTTTTTGCATGCCCGTGTTCGACGCCTCGGGCGCGCTTGCGTTGGGGCTTATCGCGCTCGGGCACGAAGGCACCTTCGATTTGTCGTGGGATGGCGAGATCGCCGTCGCACTGAAGGCATGCGCGAGCAAGCTGTCGTACGAACTGGGCCATAGCGAAACGCCGCGCTGACGAAGCCGATCGCCGCCGCCGCGCGTCGAGCCGACGGCCGGCAAGATGCGGCGTTTGCGGGCATCATGTGCCTTGCCTGTCCTTCGCCTTCGCCTTCGTGCAGCTTCGCCGTGCAACTTTGCAGCTTGAAGCGTCGTATTGCTATCGATGGTCGAGCCTACCGCCATGTCGTCCATGTCGTCCGTATTCATTTCCGATGCCGCCCACGCCGGCCCCGCTCGCAGCGGGCCGCGCAAGCGTGCCTGGCGTTGGGGTGTCGCGCTAGCCGCCGTGGCCGCGCTTCACGCGGCGGCTTTCATAGGGTTCGAGCAATATCGCGATGCGTTCGCGTCCGAGACGGTTAAGCCGCCGGTCCAAATAGCCCTCTTGACCCCTGAACCGATCGCACGCGCCCAAACGCACCGAGCCGCGCCGGCGCACGTCCAGCCGGCACCCGCACGGCAGCGCAAACAAGCACCGGTACTGCATGCGCTTAGCGCCGGTCAAACTGCGCGGGCCGCACCAGACACGACCCGCGAAACCGATGCACAGGCAACGGCAACCGCGGCCTCCGACGCTTCCGCATCGACCGCTGAGCGCGCCGCGGCGCCCGCGCGGCAGAACGGCGCATCGAGCGCAACGAGCGCGGGCGTACGTTTCTCGGTACCGCCGTCGGGCAATTTACGCTACAACACCTTTTACAACGGCGTTGAAAATGCGCCGGGCACGATCCACTGGGCGAGCGAGGGCGACGGCTACGAAATGGTCGTCTCGGTGCCGCTGCCATTCGTCGGCACATTTTCGTACGAAAGCCGCGGTCGCATCGATGCGTTCGGGCTAGCACCAGAGCGTTACGTCGAAAAGCGCGGACGCCGCCCCGAGGATGTCACGACGTTCGACCGCACCGCGGGGCGCATCGCGTTCACGCGCACGAGCACGACGCTTGCACTACCCAATGGGGCGCAAGATCGCTTCAGCATGGTGATGCAGCTTGCAAGCCTCGTGCGCGCAGACCCCGACGCCTATAAGCGCGGCGTGACACGCGCGTTCTACGTGGCCGACGACGATAGTGGAGAGCTTTGGCCGATAGAGACGATCGGCGACGAATCGATTCGCACGGCTGAAGGTTTCCTCGAAGCGCGCCACTTCATGAGGCTGCAGCGGCACGAGGGCGATCGGCGCCGAATCGACGTGTGGCTTGCACCATCATTGGGCTGGCTGCCGGCCCGCATTGTGCAGACGGAGCCCAACGGCACGCAGTTCGAACTGGTATGGCGCGGGCCGCTTGCGCCGCCGGGTGCGGAAAATGCGGTGGGGAAGGGAAGGACAGCGGATGATTCGTCCGATGCCATGGCGGCCGATGCGGCGCCGACACAAGGGCGCGAGCAGCCCTAAACCGACTGGTTGTCTGTGCCGTTATACAGGGTATCGAGGCATACCACGGGCAATCCTCGAATGTTTCCCCTCACCGCTCGAACGTTCTGCATAGTGGGTGTCTAACTTTTAGGTGAACGATGAGGTCGACGATACGCGGGCAGCAATTTTTAGTTGCAATGTTCCAACCCGTTTTAAGCGTCGTTTAAGACCCACCCTTGAAATTCCATGCAACACGCTCCACGTACTGGGCGGAAAAGGCCAGGAGCCAATCGGAATAAGGAGTGTCGCCATGCAAATGATCTACAACAGCCCCAACTATTGTGTCGTCGAATTCGCGCCGCAGGCCGACCATCTGGCGATGAACGCAGGTGGCTACGAGATCGTAGACAAGAACACGCAGCGCGAGATCTTCATCGACGGCGCGCTGGCGGCACAGTTTCGCGAGCACGTGCGCAAGCTGATCGAAGAAGAACCCACACTCGACGAAGTAGACGAGTTCCTCGGTCAATTCGACAGCCTCATGACGCAGCCCGTCGTCCTCCACTAAGGAATCCGGCGGCCGCGAGGCGGCACGACATCCCACCATCGAACCCCGTCCGGTGAGGCCGACGGGGTTTTCTTTGCTCCCGGCTGATAGCATTTGGCCCGTTGCGGTCATCGCGGGCACCCGGCGGTCGGGGCCGGCAGCCGCTACAATGACGGCTTTCCCCGTCGCACCTCTCGCCCGCCATGAATTCGTCCGCCGCCGCCCCCACCGGATCGCCCGCCTCCGGCACGCACTACACCCGAGGTGCGCAGTTGCCCATGCTGCTCGCGTCGCGCATCGTCATTTTGGACGGTGCGATGGGCACGATGATTCAGCGCTATAAGCTCGACGAAGCGCGCTATCGCGGCGAACGGTTTAAGGATTACGCGCGCGACGTGAAGGGCAACAACGAACTGCTCTCGCTCACTCAGCCGCAGATCATCGGCGAAATCCACGAGCAGTATCTTGCGGCCGGCGCCGACATTATCGAAACGAATACGTTCGGCGCCACGACGGTCGCGCAAGCCGACTACGGAATGGAATCGCTTGCGCGCGAGATGAACCTCGAATCGGCCAAGCTTGCCCGCGCGGCATGCGACAAGTATTCGACGCCCGATAAGCCGCGCTTCGTGGCCGGGGCCATCGGACCGACGCCGAAAACGGCCAGTATCTCGCCCGACGTCAACGATCCGGCGGCGCGCAACGTCACGTTCGACGAATTGCGCGCAGCCTACTACGAGCAAGCCCAGGCGCTGCTCGAAGGCGGCTCGGATGTATTTCTCGTCGAGACGATCTTCGACACGCTCAACGCAAAGGCCGCGCTGTTCGCGCTCGACGAGCTGTTCGAGAACACCGGCGAAGTGCTGCCGATCATGATCTCGGGCACGGTGACCGACGCATCGGGCCGCATCCTCTCGGGACAGACCGTCGAGGCATTTTGGAATTCGCTGCGCCATGCGAAGCCCCTCACGTTCGGGCTGAACTGCGCGCTCGGCGCGGCGCTGATGCGCCCGTATATCGCCGAACTCGCGAAGCTCTGCGATACGTACGTGTCGTGCTATCCGAACGCGGGCCTGCCCAACCCGATGAGCGATACAGGCTTCGACGAAACACCCGAAGACACGTCGCGTCAGCTCGCGGAATTCGCGCAGGCCGGGCTCGTGAATCTGGCCGGCGGCTGCTGCGGCACGACGCCCGAGCATATCGCGGCGATAGCCAAAGCGCTTAACGGCGTGAAGCCGCGCCCGTGGGCTCACTACCGCGACGCGGCCTGAGCGCCCAGTCTTACCGCCTACTCGCTTCGAGCCATACCCGTTTTTCATCGACGAAAACCATGACCGAACACATGATGCGCCTCTCCGGCCTGGAGCCGTTCAACGTCGGCTCCGGCGCGCTTTTCATCAACGTCGGCGAACGCACGAACGTGACGGGCTCCAAGGCCTTCGCACGAATGATCCTAAACGGCCAGTTCGACGAAGCGCTCGCCGTCGCACGCCAGCAAGTCGAGAACGGCGCGCAGATCATCGATATCAACATGGACGAGGCGATGCTCGATTCGAAAGCGGCCATGGTGCGCTTTCTGCATCTCATCGCCTCCGAGCCCGACATCGCCCGCGTGCCGATCATGATCGACTCGTCGAAGTGGGAGGTCATCGAGGCGGGCCTCAAATGCGTGCAAGGCAAAGCGATCGTCAATTCGATTTCGCTGAAAGAAGGCGAAGACGCGTTCCGCCACCACGCGCGCCTCATCCGCCGCTACGGCGCCGCAGCCGTCGTCATGGCGTTCGATGAAACCGGCCAGGCGGATACGTACGAGCGCAAAACGCAAATTTGCGCGCGCTCGTACCGGATTCTCGTCGATGAAGTAGGCTTCGAGCCCGACGACATCATCTTCGATCCGAACATCTTCGCCGTTGCAACAGGCATCGACGAGCACAACAACTACGCGGTCGACTTCATCAACGCCACGCGCTGGATCAAGCAGAACTTGCCGCGCGCCAAGATCAGCGGCGGCGTGTCGAACGTGTCGTTCTCGTTTCGCGGCAACGACCCGGTACGCGAAGCGATCCACACGGTGTTCCTCTATCACGCGATTCAAGCGGGCATGGATATGGGCATCGTCAACGCGGGGCAGCTCGGCGTCTATGCCGATCTCGATCCCGAACTGCGCGAGCGCGTCGAAGACGTCATCCTGAACCGCCGCGCCGACGCCACCGATCGCCTGCTGGAAGTTGCCGACAAATTCAAGACCGGTGCGGCCAAGAAGGAAGAGAACCTCGAATGGCGCAATCAACCCGTCGAGGCCCGGCTCGCCCATGCGCTCGTGCTCGGCATCACGAACTTCATCGTCGAGGATACGGAAGAAGCACGCCAGAAGATCGCCGCGGCGGGCGGGCGGCCGATCAATGTGATCGAAGGGCCGCTGATGGACGGCATGAACATCGTCGGCGACTTGTTCGGCCAAGGCAAGATGTTCCTGCCGCAGGTGGTTAAATCGGCGCGCGTCATGAAGCAGGCCGTCGCCCACCTCATCCCGTTCATCGAAGAAGAAAAGAAGCGGCTCGCGCTAGCGGGCGGCGACGTGCGCGCGAAAGGCAAGATCGTCATCGCCACGGTGAAGGGCGACGTGCACGACATCGGCAAGAACATCGTGTCGGTCGTGCTCCAGTGCAATAACTTCGAAGTCGTCAACATGGGCGTCATGGTGCCGTGCAACGAGATCCTCGCCAAGGCAAAGGTCGAAGGCGCGGATATCGTCGGCCTCTCGGGGCTCATCACGCCGAGCCTCGAAGAGATGGCCTACGTCGCCTCCGAAATGCAGCGCGACGAGTACTTCCGCATCAAGAAGATCCCGCTCTTGATCGGCGGGGCGACAACTTCGCGCGTTCACACCGCGGTCAAGATCGCGCCGCACTACGAGGGGCCTGTCGTCTACGTGCCCGATGCCTCGCGCTCGGTATCGGTCGCATCGAGCCTGCTGTCGGACGAAGGGGCCGCCAAGTATCTCGACGACCTCAAGGCCGAATATGACCGCGTCCGCCTGCAGCACGCCAACAAGAAAGCGCAGCCGATGGTGACGCTCGCGCAGGCGCGCGAGAACAAGGCCAAGATCGATTGGGCCGCCTATCGACCGGTCAAGCCGGCGTTCGTCGGCCGGCGCGTATTCAAGAACTACGATCTGAACGAGCTCGCGCCGTACATCGACTGGGGCCCGTTCTTCCAGACCTGGGACCTCGCTGGCCCTTATCCGGCCATTTTGAACGATGAGATCGTCGGCGAATCCGCTCGGCGCGTGTTCTCCGATGCCAAGACGATGCTCGCGCGGCTGATTCAAGGCCGATGGCTGACGGCGAACGGCGTGGTCGCACTGTTGCCCGCGAACACTGTTGGCGACGACGATATCGAGATCTACACCGACGACACGCGCACGCAAGTGGCGTTGACGTGGCACAACTTGCGTCAGCAAAGCGTGCGGCCCGTCGTCGACGGCGTGATGCGGGCGAACCGCTCGCTCGCCGATTTCATTGCACCGAAGGATTCCGGCGTCGCCGATTACATCGGGCTCTTTGCGGTGACGGCCGGGCTCGGCGTCGAAGCGAAGGAAAAGCAGTTTCTCGCCGATCACGACGACTACAGCGCGATCATGCTCAAGGCGCTCGCCGATCGTCTAGCCGAAGCATTCGCGGAAGCACTGCATGCAAGGGTGCGGCGCGAGCTCTGGGGCTACGCGCAGAGCGAAACGCTCGACAACGATGCGCTGATCGCCGAACAGTACACCGGTATCCGCCCGGCACCGGGCTATCCGGCGTGCCCCGATCACCTCGTCAAGCGCGACTTGTTCGCCACGCTCAAGGCAGACGAAATCGGCATGACGGTGACCGAATCGCTCGCGATGCTGCCGGCCGCAAGCGTGTCGGGTTTTTACATCGCGCATCCCGAGAGCCGCTACTTCTCGGTCGGCAAGATCGCTCGCGATCAGGTCGAGGATTTCGCGCGCCGCAACGCACTTTCCATGTCCGACGCCGAACGCGCGTTGGCGCCGCTGTTGTAACGTAGAACGAGCGGCGCGAATCGGTGAATCGTTTAGCGCCGCTCAAACGCCCCAGAGGATGTCGGCGTTTTCGCGCTGCGCGTGTCGCAGCATGTCGAGAAATGGGAACGCACGCTGAGCGAGGCCGATCGGCAACTCGTGATGCTCGCGGCCCTCTTCTCCCTCGTGGAAGTGCCCCTCGTGCTCGGCAATTTCCTGCTTGTCCGTCACGATCGCCGCTTCGAGTTTTGCGATGGCGGCGGGCAGTTCATCGTGGGTGATCACGCCGCGCGCGCCCAATTGCTTTCCGACGATGCCAACCAGATACTGGGCCAGATTTTCGAGCATGACGAGCTCGGGCGTCGCACGACACTTGAATGTAATCAACATAATGGACCCGTTTCTTTCGTTTTGTTTACCTTCGCCTGACGCGCCGCCTCACCTGTTGCCGCGCGCAGCCGCCCTGCGCTGGGCCGCGCGAGCCGGCCGGCCCAGCGGCGGCGCCTCATTGAGACATATTAGCACCTGGTAAAATCCGCCTAGACCCAAACGCGCGCCTTCGCGGCTCGCGCCCGCTGCCGCGGCAGGACTCGCCTGCCCACCTGCGCCAACCATTCGCGTCCGCCCGGCGGACCGCCATAGCCGACCGTACAGAAAACGCATGCTGCCAGCACATAAACACAGTCTCGAAGCCTTGCTCGCCGCCGGCGTCAAGCAAGTTGTCGCCGAAGCGAACGGCGATGCCGCCGCCACGCCCGCCATCGCGCTCGAGCGCCCGAAGGCGGCCGCGCATGGCGACGTTGCCTGCAACGTCGCCATGCAATTGGCCAAGCCGCTGCAGAAGAATCCGCGCGAGCTCGCGCAACGCATTGTCGATGCACTGCTCGCACAGCCCTGCGCAAAAGACTTGATCGAGGCGGCCGAGATCGCCGGGCCCGGCTTCATCAATCTGCGCCTGACCGCCACCGCGAAGCAGGCCGTCGTCGGTGCCGTCATTGCGCAAGGCGCCGGCTTCGGGCGTTCGACGCACGCGGCGGGCAAGCACGTGCTCGTCGAATTCGTCTCGGCCAATCCCACGGGGCCGCTGCATCTGGGCCACGGCCGTCAAGCCGCGCTGGGCGATGCACTGGCGAACGTGCTCGCGAGCCAAGGGCACGACGTTCACCGCGAGTTCTACTACAACGATGCGGGCGTGCAGATTCAGACCTTGGCCGTCTCGACCCAGGCGCGTGCCAAGGGCCTGAAGCCCGGCGACGCCGGCTGGCCGGAACCCGCCTACAACGGCGAATACATCGCCGACATCGCGCATGATTACCTGAACGGCGAGACGGTCGCCGCCAAAGACGGCGAGCCCGTCAAAGGCAAGGGCGACATCGACGATCTCGATGCAATCCGCAAATTCGCCGTCGCCTATTTGCGCCACGAACAGGACATGGATCTGCAAGCGTTCGGCGTGAAGTTCGATCAGTACTACCTCGAATCGTCGCTCTATGCGCAGGGCCGCGTCGCCAAGACGGTCGATGCCCTGATCGCGGCAGGCAAGACGTACGAACAAGACGGTGCGCTTTGGCTGCGCACGACCGAATACGGCGACGACAAAGACCGCGTGATGCGCAAATCGGACGGCACCTATACCTACTTCGTGCCCGACGTCGCCTATCACGTCGCGAAATGGGAACGCGGGTTCTCGAAAGTCATCAACGTGCAGGGCTCCGATCACCATGGCACCGTCGCACGCGTGCGCGCGGGCCTGCAAGCGCTCGGCGCCGGCATCCCGCCGGGCTATCCCGACTACATCCTGCACAAGATGGTTACCGTCATGCGCGAGGGTCAGGAAGTGAAGATCTCCAAGCGCGCGGGCAGCTACGTGACCGTGCGCGATCTGATCGAATGGTCGGGCGGCGCGGCGCCGGGGCAGGAAGCCGCGCCGGATCTGCTGGACGAGGCCACCATCATGCGCGGGCGCGATGCCGTGCGCTTCTTCCTAATCTCGCGCAAAGCCGATACGGAGTTCGTGTTCGACGTCGATCTCGCGCTGAAGCAAAACGACGAGAACCCCGTCTATTACGTTCAATATGCGCACGCGCGGATCTGCTCGATCCTCTCGGAATGGAAAGCGCGCATGAACGGCGACGAAGCGGCGCTGCCGCAGATCGACGTCTCGGTGCTCACGAGCGTGCGCGCGATGGCGCTCATGCACAAGCTGGCCGAGTATCCCGACATGCTCACGCACGCGGCCACGGAGCTCGCGCCGCATGCGGTTGCGTTCTACCTGCGCGAGCTCGCGGGCGAATTTCACTCGTTCTACAATGCCGAGCGCGTGCTCGTCGACGTCCAAGCCGAGCGCGATGCACGCATCGCGCTGCTCGCGGCCACGCGTCAAGTCCTGGCCAACGGCCTCGCCATGATCGGTGTTTCCGCACCGGCCAAGATGTAACGCAATGCGCGTTCGCCGCGCGGCGCCACGCGCCGTCGCTATAATCGATGCCGCCGTCGCGCGGCATTCGCTTGACGTGCGCCGCCCCGAGTTTCTTTCGCAGGTGATCCAGATAATGGCAAAACCGAGCCGTACTTCGTCACGCAACCCTTCTCCCAAGGGGACTTCCCACGGGGCGCGCCCCAAGGGCGCTTCCTTCGGGGCGACGAAACAAAGCGGGGGCACGTTCCTCGGCGTCGTGCTGGGCTTGATCGTCGGCCTCGCCATCGCGGTCGTCGTCGCGCTCTACATCACGCGCGCACCCACGCCGTTCGTGGCGAAAGTCGCGCCGAACGGCGCATCCGATGCGGGCGCCATCGCGCAGCAGTACGATCCGAACCGCGCGCTGCAAGGCAAGACGCCGGGACAGCCCGTTCCGCAAGCGGCTCAGCAAACACCGCCTCCGCCCAATACGGCGCCCGGGCAATCGTCCGTGCAGCCGCAATCGCCAGGCTTGCTGCAAGAGCCGCAAATCGTCGAAGTGCCGCCCACGGGGGCCTCGAACGCGGCCGGCCCCGCACCCGCACAGCCGCAGCAGGGCCAGGCCAACGCCCAGGCGCAGCAGAAGAAGCCGCCTCAAACGGCGAACGTCACCCCGCCCGGCGCGGCAGGCAGCGCAACGCATGCGAACAACGGCGCATCCACGGGGGCGAACGAAGCGAATACGGGCTACTTCTTGCAAGTCGGGGCCTACAAGACAGCCGCCGACGCCGAGCAGCAGCGCGCCCGCCTCGCGTTCCAGGGCTTCGAATCGAAGGTGTCGCAGCGCGATGCAGGCGGCGTCACCTACTTCCGTGTGCGTATCGGACCGTTCTCGAAGTTCGAGGACATGAACGCCACGCGTCAGCGTCTGTCGGACGCCGGCATCGACACGGCCGTGATTCGCTTCGCCAAGCAGTAACAGTAACGCATCACCGGCAGCGCGCCGTCCCCGGGGTGAACCTGCTCGGGCGGCGCAAGTCTTAATCGGCAGCCGTCGGTATGCGCAGAAGCCGCCGCGGCTCGCCGGACAGGCGTCCCCCGTTTTCGCACAAGAGCACCAATATGAAAAAACTGTTCCGCACGCTGCTGTTCTCCGCCAGCCTGGCCGTCGTGAGCGCGGGCGCCGCGTACGCCTCGCCGTCCGCTCCCGTCGCCGGCACCGACTACACGGTTTTGAAAACGCCGCAGCCTGTCGACGTTCCGGCCGGCAAGATCGAAGTTATCGAATTCATGTGGTACGGCTGCCCGCACTGCAACGAGTTCGATCCGTACCTCGAGGACTGGCTCAAAAAACAACAGCCCGACGTTGTATTCAAGCGCGTGCCGGTTGCCTTTCGCGACGATTTCATTCCGCATTCGAAACTGCTTCACGCACTCGATGCGCTGGGGCTCGTCCAGCAACTGACGCCGGTTATCTTCCACGAAATCCATGTCAACAAGGACTACCTGCTGACGCCGGAAGATCAGGCCAAATTCCTGGCGACGAAGGGCGTCGACCCGAAGAAGTTCTTGGCCGCCTACAACTCGTTCTCGACGCAGACCGCGTTGAATCGCGACAAGCAGATGATTCAGGACTACAAGATCGACGGCGTGCCCACGCTTGCAATCCAAGGCAAATACGAAACCGGGCCCGCGGCCACCAACAGCATGTCCGGCACGCTGCAGGTACTCGACTACCTCGTCTCGCAGGTCCGCGCGAAGAAAATGTAATGCACGGGACGCCGGTATGAATGCACCGCTGAAGGTTTTCATTACCGGCGCCTCGAGCGGCATCGGCCTAGCCCTTGCCGCCGAGTATGCGCGGCAAGGCGCGATACTCGGGCTCGTTGCGCGCCGAGCGGACGCCCTCGCCGAATTCGCTCGGCGCTTTCCTCATCTGTCGATATCGGCGTATCCAGCCGATGTGCGCGACGACGCCGCCATCGCGCGTGCCGCGTCGCAATTCATCGGCGAACACGGCTTGCCCGATATCGTCATCGCGAACGCCGGCATCAGCAAAGGCGTCGCCACCGGACAGGGCGATCTCGCGGCGTTTCGCGAAGTGATGGACGTCAATTGCTTCGGCATGGCTGCGACGTTCGAACCGTTCGCGGGACCGATGAGCGAAGCGAGGCACGGTACGCTTGTCGGTATCGCCAGCGTGGCCGGTGTGCGCGGCCTGCCCGGTTCGGGTGCCTATAGCGCGTCGAAAGCCGCGGCACTCGCGTACCTCGAATCGCTGCGCGTCGAAATGCGTCCGTTCGGCGTTGCCGTCGTGACGATCGCGCCAGGCTACATCCGCACGCCGATGACAGCCCACAATCCCTATCCGATGCCGTTCCTGATGGATGCCGAGCGCTTCGCACAGAAGGCGGCCGATGCCATTGCGCGTAGGGTGCGCTTTGCCGTGTTCCCTTGGCCGATGCGGATCGTTGTCACGCTGCTTCGCTGCCTGCCTCGCTGGCTGTTTGATCGGCTTTTCGAGAAAGCGCCGCGCAAACCGCG